>JAKSJG010000014.1 GCA_024398365.1 Bacteroidales bacterium
ATAGTCAACAGCCTGCACCATCAGGCGGTCAAGGACATCCCACAGGGCTTCAAGGTCGTGGCTTATTCGCCGGACGGAGTCATCGAGGCTCTCGAGAGGACCGCACCTCTTGCGGACGCCTACACTGACGGCGGCGCCATGATCATAGGCACTCAGTTCCATCCGGAAATACTCGTGCGCGGCGACGACAAGTCCTGCCGGGCCATTTTCAGGATGCTGGTGGAAGCTTCAAAATAACAGAAATACAACTTTGCAATTCTGCGCGATATTTCCTGAAATATGCTGAATTTTAGGAAATATCGCGTAATTTTGCATAATTACGTAAATTGTTGACTAATATGAAACCCACACTCCTCGTACTCGCAGCCGGAATGGGCTCAAGATATGGCTCCCTCAAGCAGATGGACGGCCTCGGCCCTTGCGGCGAATCAATAATCGATTATTCAATCTATGACGCTATCCGTGCCGGCTTCGGCAAGATAGTCTTCATCATCCGCCATTCTTTCGAAGAGCCTTTCAAGAAGATGTACAACGCTGAAAAGTTCGGCGGCAAGGTTGAGGTGGAGTATGTATTCCAGGAGCTGGAATACCTTCCTGAAGGCTACAGCGTGCCGGAAGGCCGCGAGAAGCCTTGGGGCACCAACCACGCGGTGATGATGGCCAAGGATGTCATCAAGGAGCCTTTCGCAGTCATCAACGGTGACGATTTCTACGGCAAGGAAAGCTTCGAGTCCATCGCAGGCTTCCTCAATTCAGTGGAAGGCCGGAAGGACAAATACTGCATGGTGGGCTATACCCTCGAGAATACCCTTTCCGACTTCGGCGGCGTGTCCCGCGGAGTCTGCGCCACAGACGAAAACGGCAATCTCCAGACCATCACAGAGCGCTTCGGCATCTGCAGCAAGGGCGGACAGACCATCCACGTCGTTGACGGACAGGAGTTCCCTCTCCCTGCAGGCTGCCCTGTATCAATGAACTTCTGGGGCTTCACACCTGACTATTTCGAACATTCAGAGAAACTCTTCAAGACTTTCCTTGACGAGCCTTCAACCAAGACCAACCTCAAGGCCGAGTTCTTCATCCCTTACGTGGTGGACCATCTCATCAAGAGCAATCAGTCCAGCTTCAAGGTGCTCCGCTGCGATGCCAAGTGGTTCGGTGTCACATACAAGGAGGACCGTCCTTTCGTAGTCGAGAAGATACAGAAGCTCATCGACGCCGGCGTATATCCTAACAGCCTCTGGAACAAATAATGCTATGAAGATCACCGCCAAAGGAGCCATAAAGTGGACGCTGCTGCTGGCATTGTCAGCGGTGCTGCTGTATTTCGCCTTCCGCGGCCTGAGCTGGGACGATTTCGTCACCGGCCTGAAGAACTGCGACTGGCGCTGGATAGTCGGCACCATGCTCCTGCAGTGGCTCATCACATATCTGCGCGGCAACCGCTGGCGCATAATGATGCGTCCGCTGAGCAAGGACATCACCCGCCGCGAGACTTATGACGCCTATGCGATCTGCTATCTCGCCAACATCGCCTTCCCGCGTTCCGGTGAGGTGGTGCGCTGCGGCCTGATGGCCCAGACCCGCAAGGCCAGTTTCGAAGGCTCCCTCGGCACGGTGGTGATCGAGCGCACCTGGGACCTGCTCTGCGTGGTCCTTGCCTGCCTGCCGCTCTTCTTCTTCGGCCGCTTCAGGGATTTCCTGGTGGAGAAGATGTTCCGCCCTGCGGCGGAATCCATGCACCTGAGCTGGTTCTGGATCGCGGCCATCGCCATTGCCCTCATCGTGGTGGCGGTGCTCGTCATCCGCGCCAATGCGCAGAGGATATCCCGCTCCAAGGCCGGTGCAGCCTTCATCAAGTTCTTCAAGGGTCTGGCCGACGGCATCAAGGCAGGATTTGCGATGGAGCGCAAATGGCTCTTCTTCGCATACACCATCCTCATCTGGATAGGCTACTGGCTCTGCAGCCTCTGGACCATGTACGCATTCCCGGCCACGGCCGGAATGGACGGCATGGACGCCCTCTTCCTGATGGTGGTGGGCTCCCTGGGCTGGATAGTGCCGGTACAGGGCGGCTTCGGCGCATACCATTTCATCGTGGCCATGACACTTGTTCCGATATACGGATTTGATTACAACACAGGTCTGATCTTCGCAACCATCTCCCATGAGTCCCAGATAGTGCAGATGCTCGTCTGCGGTCTGCTGTCTCTGGTGAGCTGGGCGATTTTCAGCAAGAAATACAAGAAAAACACACAGGAAACCTTATGAAATCCATACTCGGCATAGGCAATGCTCTGACTGATATTCTGGCGGTGCTGCCGGATGACTCATTGCTCAAGACTTACAACCTTCCTCTGGGAAGCATGCAGCACGTGGATGCCACCACGGGCAACAAGATCTGGGCTCAGCTCAAGCAGATCGGCGTACAGTACGTGGCCGGCGGCTCAGCAGCGAACACCATTTCCGGTACGGCGATCTTCGGCATGCCTTCAGGCTTCATAGGCAAGGTGGGAGATGACGAGCTCGGCTCGCTCTTCTTCTCTGACCAGAAGCAGAACGGCATACGCTCCCGCCTGCTCAAGGGCAATGCCGCTTCCGGACGCGCGATGGTCTTCATCACCGCGCCTAATGCTGACCGCACTTTCGCGACCTACCTCGGCGCTGCCGCCCAGCTGGAACCGGAGGACCTGAGGCCGGAATATTTCGACGGCTACGATTACCTGCACATCGAGGGCTATCTGGTGCAGAACCAGCGCCTCTTCCGCAGGGCAGTCGAGCTTGGCAAGGATCGCGGCATGACCATTTCCGTCGATATGGCCTCCTACAATGTGGTGGAGTCCAACAACGCCTTCCTGCACGACATAGTCCGCAATTACGTTGACATAGTCTTCGCCAATGAGACCGAGGCCAAAGCATTCACCGGCTTTGAGAATCCTGCCGAGTCTCTCAAGGCCATCTCCGAACTCTGCGACATCGCCATTGTCAAGATAGGCAAGGACGGCTCCATGGTGCGCCGCGGCAATGAGCAGTATGTCATCGAGCCGTGGCCGGCAAATCCTATCGACGCCACGGGCGCCGGGGACACCTACGCCGCCGGCTTCCTCTATGCGCATGCCAGCGGAATGCCTCTGCTGACCTGCGGACAGGTGGGCAGCATCATCGCGGCGAAGGTGGTGGAAGTCATAGGTACCAAGATTGACATTCCGCGCTGGAGGGAGGCCAAGACCGAAATCCGCGCACTTATGGGAATAACGGAATAGGAACTGATAATGAAGTTTGAAGTACTTGCCACAGATCCGTGCAGCCAGGCCCGCTGCGGACGCATCACGACAGACCACGGCACGATAGAGACACCTATCTTCATGCCGGTGGGCACCGTGGGAAGCGTCAAGGGCGTATATCACCGTGACCTGCGTGAAGACATAGGCGCACAGATAATTCTGGGCAATACATATCATCTGTACCTCCGTCCTGGCCTGGACATACTCAGGCGCGCGGGCGGACTGCACAAATTCACATCCTGGGACAGGCCGATACTGACCGACAGCGGCGGATTCCAGGTGTTTTCTCTCACACAGATACGCAAGATCACCGAGGAGGGCTGCACCTTCCAGTCGCATATCGACGGCTCGCGGCACACTTTCACCGCAGAGAACAATGTGGATACCCAGCGCATCATCGGCGCCGACATCATGATGGCGCTCGACGAGTGCTGTCCTGGCGACGCGGACCGCAAATACGCCGAGAAATCCCTCCGGCTGACCCAGCACTGGCTGGAGCGCTATGCGAAGCATTTCCACGAGACCGAACCGCTCTACGGATATGACCAGACATTCTTCCCCATCATTCAGGGCTGCGTCTATCCTGACCTCAGGGTTGAGGCCTGCGAGCACGCTCTGCAATATGCGGATGCCGGCATAGCGATAGGCGGCTTGGCGGTCGGCGAGCCGACAGAGAAGATGTATGAGATGCTGGAGACGGTGGACCCTGTCATTCCGAAGAGCAAGGCCCGCTACCTGATGGGCGTGGGCACTCCGTCCAACCTGCTCGAGGCAATCGCGCGCGGCGTGGACATGTTCGACTGCGTGATGCCGACGCGCAACGGCCGCAACGGAATGATATTCACACTCAACGGCACCATCAACCTGCGCAACGCCAAGTGGGCTGACGACTTCTCCCCTCTGGATGAGACAGGCACTTCATTTGTCGATCACACCTATACCAAGGCATACCTGAGGCATCTGGTCATTTCCGGAGAGATGCTGGCCGCCGAGATAGCCAGCGAGCACAATCTCGCGTTCTACCTCAATCTGGTCAGGCTTGCCCGCGAACACATACAGGCCGGCGACTTCCTGCAGTGGAAGAACGAGACCGTCAAAAAACTGGATACTAGACTCTGATGAAAAAGCTGAACATAAAAAAACTTGACTGGTACATCATAAAGAAGTTCATCGGAACGTACCTCTTCACGCTGCTCATCGTCATATTGGTCGTGATCATCTTCGACCTCAGCGAGAAGATAGACAAGTTCGCGGAACATTCCGTTCCGATCAAGGAAATTGTCTTCGAGTACTACGGAGGTTTCATTCCGTGGATACTCAACAGTTTCAGCCCGCTGTTCACCTTCCTGGCGGCCATCTTCTTCACGTCCCAGCTCGCCTCGCACAGCGAGATAGTGGCAATGCTCACCAGCGGTGTCAGCTTCAGGCGCCTGCTGCTGCCGTATATGGTGTCGGCGGCCTTCATCTGCGTGTTCAGCCTTGTGATGGGCATGTACATCATTCCTCCGGCCAATCAGCACCGGCTTGACTTCGAGAACAAGTATATCAAGACGCAGCGCGTGGCCAACGAGTCACGCAACATCCATTACCAGATAGCCCCGGGGCAGTTCGTCTATGTGGAGCAGTTCAGCCCGTGGGCAAATACCGCCTATCGCTTCACTCTCGAAACCATAGACGTGGACAAGGGCGAGCTCCTCTCCAAGCTTTCCGCCGAATCAGCTATGTGGGACTCCACCAAATGCGGCTGGAGGCTGCACAATTACTATGAGCGCGATTTCTACGGCGAGTCCGAGATGGTAAGGTCCGGCCGTGACAAGGATACGGTCATCAGTCTGACCATCGAGGATTTCTACCGAAGGAAAAACATTGTGGAATCGCTTTCCCAGAAGGATCTGGATGACCTTATTGACACCCAGAGGATGCGAGGTGACGCCATGGTCAAATATGCACTCATCGAGAAGAACAACCGCATCGCGATGCCGTTCTCCGCATTCATCCTGACCGTGATGGCGGTGGCTCTTTCATCCCGTAAGAAGAGGGGAGGCACCGGTATCAACATAGGCGTGGGACTGGCGCTGAGCTTCTCATACATATTGTTCCAGCGCTTCTCGCAGATGTTCGTGCATACCGGCGCCCTTCCGCCTGTGGTGGCGATGTGGCTTCCTAACATGCTATACGCTGTAATAGCTTACTTCCTGTACAGAATAGCCCCTAAATAGAATCTAAATATTTATTGCCATGAATAGTAAAACAAACATCAAGATCAGGCTTATAATAATGAACTTCCTGATCTTCGCCTCATGGGGAGCATATCTCTGCTCTCTCGGTGTTTACCTGGGCCGCAACGGCATGGGCCCGAAGATCGGTTCCTTCTTCGCCATCCAGGGTATTGTGTCACTCTTCATGCCTACTCTGATGGGCATCGTTGCTGACCGTTGGGTGCCTGCCCAGAAGGTGCTCAGCCTCTGCCACCTTCTCTCCGGCATCTTTATGACCATAGCCGGCATACAGGGCGCCAGATACGGTTCCTACATTGAGTTCGGCCAGATATTCCCTTATTACGCTCTGAGCGTGGCCTTCTTCATGCCGACCATCGCCCTCGGCAATTCAGTATCCTACAATGCCCTCACCAAGGCAGGCATGGATACGGTCAAGGATTTCCCGCCTATCCGCGTGTTCGGCACGGTGGGTTTCATACTTTCAATGTGGATAGTCAATTTCACCGGATTCAAGGACAGCCATATGCAGCTCTTCGTGTCCGCTGCCTGGAGTTTCATCCTCGCAGCCTACGCTCTCACCCTGCCGGCATGCCCTGTCAACAGGCATCCTGAGTCCAGGTCCCTGGTCGATACACTCGGCCTCCGCGCATTCTCCCTTTTCAAGGACGGCAAGATGTGCATTTTCTTCATCTTCTCCTTCCTCCTCGGAATGTGCCTTCAGGTGACCAACGGCTTCGCCACCCCTTACCTTGACGCTTTCGGAAGAAATCCTGACTTTGCAAATGCATTTGCAGTCAAGAACAACGTATTCCTCTCATCCATATCCCAGGTGTCCGAGACACTCTGCATCCTTCTCATTCCGTTCTGCCTGCGCAAATTCGGCATCAAGAAGGTGATGCTCATCTCCTTCATCGCCTGGTTCCTGCGCTTCGGCCTCCTCGGAGCCGGCAGCCCGACCGGATTCGGCCTCGTGCTCTTCGTGCTGTCAATGATAGTTTACGGCGTTGCCTTCGATTTCTTCAACATCAGCGGCTCCCTCTTCGTTGACCAGAATACCGACGAGAGCATTCGTTCCAGCGCCCAGGGTGTCTTCATGATGATGACCAACGGTTTCGGCTCCACTCTCGGCGCATACTGCGCAGGTGCTGTAGTCAACCACTTCACACGCCGTCCCGGCTTCATCTTCGGCAAGACGATGAAGGTCGAAGGCTGGGGCGACAACGCACGCGCCGCATTTGACAATCTGATGTCAGGCTGGCAGTCATCATGGTATGTGTTCGCAGCCTTCGCGCTCGTTCTCGCCATAGTGTTCGCCTTCGTATTCAAGTACAAGCATAATCCTGAGGCCGCAAAGGCCGAATAAATGAAATAATCATGAAACGCACCGTTATTCTCTCCTGCTCGTTCCTTGCAGCACTGTTTGCCGCAGTTTCCTGCAAGTCGGAAATCGATGATCTGAAGGTATCGTCCTTGTCCGGTGATGTCGTAATCCGTGCATCGTTTGAAACCCCGCAGTCCACAAGGACAGCGCTTTCGGGCGGCACCAAAGTGGTATGGAGCGCCGGAGACCAATTCGCCCTGCTCAGCGCAGGGTCCAGGGACAGGTTCACCCTCATCAGCGGGGAGAAGACAGATTCCGGCGAGTTCGCCGGCTCTGTCAGCGGCACGGCTCCTTTCTACGCATTGTATCCGTATTCGGATGACTGTGCCGTAGAAGGGGGAGTCCTTAAGTTCAAATTGCCGCAGGAGCAGAAATATGCTCCAAACAGTTTCGGCAACGGAGCGTCACCGGCCATCGCAACTATGGCTGATGCGGCATCACCCGCTCAGTTCAGGAATATATGCGGTGCGCTCGAGATCAATCTCTGCGGCTCCGGCAAGAATGTTTCATCGATCAAGGTCACGGACCTTTCAGGCGCGATGCTCTGGGGAGATTGCGAGCTTGCCCTGGACGGAAAGCAGGGCACCGATGAGCAGACGCTGAAAGTCACGGGAGGAAGCAATGAGATTACCCTCACTTGTGAAAATGAGATCAAGCTGCTTGCCTCCACGGCCAGGCCATTTGTGATTATGGTTCCTCCGGGAGCGCTCACCAAGGGCTTTACAGTCAAGATGTTTGATAAGAACGGAGAGGCGCTCGGATTCCTTTCCACACAGACTTCAGCAGTCATGGCCCGCCGTTCCTTCATCATATCGATGGACAAGGTAAAGGTACCCGACAACGGCGAACGCGCCGACACCTTGGCCAGGGGATATTTCAAGGAGGTGTTCCAGGATGGAGGTTGCTGTGTGAACTCCAACACCACACTGCCGGCCTGCCCGTACTTGAACTGGGAATTCGACTCGATGGCCACTTCGGCCGGTGGTTCGTCCACTTATCCGGAGGCTGATTCGATCTTTCAGCATACTGTCATCTGCGGTGATGCCGATGATCTCAACGGCGCCCTCCTTTATCCGGACAATGAGCCGCGCTACCGTATGATCTATGTCAATGGCGGTACTGCGACTAACCACGGCAGATCCCTCTCGGAGGAGGGGCGCCAGAACTATGTGACCTTCGTCAACAATGGCGGCAGCTATGTGGGAACCTGTGCGGGTGCATTCATATCATCCATGACGGTCGGTACTCCGACCAAGCAGAAAAAAGAGTACCTCGGCATCATCCCTGTCGGCGTCAGCAATACAGGCTACTATGGACCTACCGGAATGACCGTTCCTGAAGATTCCCCGCTGCTGGACTACTATGATTTCGGCGGAGATCTCTTTGTGGACAGTGTCAAGCAGGCAGGCGGATGTTATCTGGCAGAAAAGAATTCCGCTCATGGCGTTGAGGTCCTGATGTACTATTACATCAAGGAAGCCGGCCAGTCATTCTTTGACGGACAGGCCAGCGTATGGGCATACAAGGCAAACAAGAACAAGGGCCGTGCAATCGCCTGCGGCGGCCATCCGGAGCAGATCACTTCCGGTGAGCGCCGCGACATGATGGCTGCGATGATGCGTTATGCCTGCGATGGAAACGGCCAGCCTAATTCAAAGTGCACATTGACAAACGGGCACGAACGCAAGATGGATCAGCTCTCCACCGCTGCGAAGCCAGGCTATGCGCGTATCGGTGACAGGCAGTACCATCATTTCAAGATCAACCTTCCGGAAGGAGCAAAGAACATTACGGTAAAGATTTCGGGCGATGGCAGCCACAACCTCGAGCTTTCGATGCGCAAGGGCAACTGGGCCTGGAGAACGGATTCCCCGTATGTCCTTTCACAGCCGGGTACCGACAAGACTTTAAAATTTGACACACTTCCAGGCGGTGACTGGTATGTCAGCGTATATTGCCCTGACCTGCTCAAGGTCACCTGTGCAAAGAACAAGTTCGCCTATACCGGAGACAAATCCGTCCTGAATGGTATCCCTTATACAATCGTTGCTTCCTGGGAATAATAAATTATCTGATATGACACGCAAATCTCTGATTTTCGGCCTCGCCCTTGTGCTGATGGCCACCTCTTGCCCTGACGCTTCAGCCGGACGCAAAAACAATATTGAGATCAACCTCTTCGGCACCGCAAAAATAACTTCGGTAGTCATTTCCGATATGTCCGGTGCTGTTGCTCCCGGCACGGAGGTCATCTATAATTGCGAATCCGAAACTCAGCTCTCGGAGACCTCTCCGCTGCATTTCACGGTCGCGCTTCCAAGTGGATTCTCCGGAAAGAAATTCTCCGTCAAGGCATTTGACAAGGAGCACAATGCCGTAGGCTTCTACACTGTGGAGAAGGCTCCCCGCGGTGCGGTAAACGTCACTCTTCCCGACAACGGGGAATATGCTGAGGTCGCACGCAGGGGATATTACAAGGATATTTTCCAGAATGCCGGATGCTACCTGACTTCATATCTGACTCTTCCTGCCGCCACTTTCCTCGGCCTTGAATATGAGACTATGGGCACGATGTACGAAAGCTGCGACAAGAGGCACGAAGCCGATTCCGCATATCAGCATGCTATCATCTGCGGTACGGATTATGACAACAACGGTGTGCTGCTCTACCCTGACGGAGAGCCGCGCTACCGTATGGTCTATATGAACGGCGGCCGCGCCACAAAGCACGGCAGGACTCTCACTGAAGAGGGCCGCGAGCATTTCAGGACATTCATCGCCAACGGCGGCAGCTATCTCGGCAGCTGCGCAGGCGCCTACATCAGTTCCACCGGTACAACTAACGCCATCCCGAATTACCTTCAGCTGATCCCGGTGCGCGTCAAGGGCACAGGCTACCTCAATGGCGAGACGGGAATGTTCATCGCCGAGGGCAGTCCTCTGCTGAGGTACTGTGATTTCGGCAGGGATATGTATGTGGACTCAGTGCACCATGAGGGCGGATGCTATCTGCCTGACGAAAATGTCATCAAGGACATCAAGATTCTGGCAAGGTACGACAAGCCGGACCTGAATCTCCACAACCACATCAGCGTCTGGGCTTACAAGCCTGATGAAGTCCGCGGCCGCGTAGTGGCCTGCGGCTCACACCCGGAGCAGGTCAAGGATGGCGAACGCCGCGACTTCATGGCCGCCATGATACAGTATGCTCTCGATGGCAACGGCACTGTCAGTGTCAAGGCGACCCTGGAAAACGGAACTCAGAACGAGGCCGTTATCGGTGACAAGCAGTATCATCACTACAAGCTCGTCATACCTGAAGGCGCAAGAAATATCAAGGTGACGCTCGATGGCACCGCCGGCCACAATCTCGAAATCGCCCTGCGCAAGGACGAATTTGCCTGGAGATCTGAAGCTTCATACATCCAGTCCCGGGAAGGTGCTGACAAGGTGCTCAGCTTCAAGAACCTCGAGCCGGGAGTATGGTATGTAAGCGTTTATTGCCCTGACACTGTGTCTGTGGATTACGGTTACCAGAAGTTCGAATACTCTGGTGACACCTCCGTCCTGAACGGTGTGCCTTACACTATCAAGGCCTCCTGGAAATGAGACGTCTGGCGTTTTTCGCCGCGGCTCTGCTGACGCTGGCCGCATCATACGCCACAGCGGCGAAGCCGGATTTCCGCCTCGTCTACTGGAATATCCAGAACGGGATGTGGGACGGGCAGAATGACAATTATGACCGCTTCGTGGACTGGGTCCGCGCGCAGAATCCCGACCTGTGTGTCTGGTGCGAGGCTCAGAGCATCTATTATACTGACAGCGACAGGCATATGAAGGAGAGCGAGATGTATCTCATCAGGGGATGGGAGGAACTCGCAGCCCGTTATGGTCACAAATATGTCTACATAGGCGGCCACCGCGACGATTTTCCGCAGGCCATCACCTCGAAGTATCCCATCGAGAACGTTGACCGCATCATCGGCAACGGCAGGGACACCGTCGTGATGCACGGCTGCGGCTGGGCCAGGATGAAGGTCAGGGGCAGGACCATTAATATCGTCAGCCTCCACCTTGCGCCGCATCAGTGGGCTCCGGGTCTTAAGACGGAGGCACAGAAGCAGGCCAGCGCCGCGCGCCGCGAGGGCGACAGGTACCGCCGCCGCGAGATTCAGTATGTCTGCGAGCATACCATCGGCAGAGGGGATGCCGCCGGCGAGTACTGGATGATGATGGGCGATTTCAATTCCCGCTCCCGCGCTGACAATGCCTTCTACGGATATTCGGATGATGATACCAAGCTTCTGGTTCACGACTACATAACCGCAAAGACCCCGTACAGGGACGTGATGGCCGCGAAGCATCCGGGGGAAATGCATCCCACAATGCATTATGCAGCCCGTCTGGACTATGTCTATGCCACTCCGGCGCTGCTTGACAAGGTCGTTGAGGCTCACGTGAGCCACGATTATTATACAGAGCCGGTCCGTGACCCGCAGGAACTCTCCAATTTCTGGCGTCCTTCCGATCACCGCCCTATCATTGTCGATTTCAAGTTCTGATGGACCTGCGCGGATGTCATATCGTGATGATGGGCTCCTGCTTCGCCACCGAAGTGGGGGAGAGACTCATCGCCGACGGATATGACGTGACGCTCAACCCGTTCGGCGTCCAGTACAACCCGGCTTCGATCTGCGCTTCCATAAAGCGGCTCGAGAGCGGGGCTCATTTTGTCCCGGAGGATGTGATATGCCGCGTGGATGACGCTTCCAAAGGTCTGGTCAGATATGTGTCCTACGCACATCACGGCTCTTTCGCCCGCGAGACGACGGAGGCCTTTCTTGCTGACGCAAATGCGGCTCTGGATGCCGCTGTGGCAGCTTTTGCCGCGGCGGATACCGTTATCATTACCCTCGGCACGGCCTGGGTCTTCCGCCTGGCCTCCACAGGAGAGGTGGTCTCCAACTGCCATAAGGTCCCGGCTCGTGAATTCACACGCGATCTGATGAGCGTAGGGGAGATCTCAGCGATGCTCGCAGAAACTGTCCGCCGCCATCCCGGGAAGCGCTGGATATTCACCGTCAGCCCGATACGCCATCTTGCGGACACCCTGCACGGCAACCAGATCAGTAAATCGACGCTCCTTCTGGCCATCGACGCCCTCCAGCGGGAATGCCCCGCTGTGGGTTATTTCTCGTCATACGAGATAATGATGGACGAACTCCGTGACTACTCCTGGTACTGTGTTTCCAACAAGACCCATCCCACTGCAGAAGCAGTGGATGTGATATATCGGAAATTTATAAATTATTGAAAAATTTTTTTGATCTTCATGCAGACTTTTGCAATTTTTTCATTTATATATTAGACAGGACAGTTGATAATACGGTAACCATCTAATAATTTCTATGAAAAAATTACTTTTAGTGTTAATCTTGGTATCCTCTGTGATAATATCATGTTCAAAGGAGGATCAGACCGATTCCTATTCAGATCAAATACAAATGGGAACGGGTATGTTGAATACAAAATGCTTTGATAATGATTTTTATAGTGTGTCAGAATCGGACATGGAGGCATATGTCGAGTTCGCAAAAATAATCAGTGAAGAACAATCCGTTGTCAAAGCAGTCCAGCCGATAGATTATAAGGGTGTTTGCGTTGCATATATTGTTGATTATGGCGGCCGATGGGAGCTGATAGCTTCAGATAAACGTATTCCAAGAATACTTGCAAGTGGCGAAGGGTCATTCGCGAAAGATTTACAAAATGAGCATTTTGCTTCTTGGCTAGAGGGTCTCTATTCTGCAGTTGTTTCGTTCAAGTCATATGACATATTAAATGAAAAGCTTCAGAGGAATGTGGAGTTTTGGCAGATGATAACGCTGGATAATACTTTTATGTCTAAATTATGCCCACAAACTAAATCCTTTGTTGATCATGGAATACCACACATAACGCAAGTGGATACAATATTGACATGTATATCTATACCACACTTGATAGAAACTCAATGGGGCCAAGCCAGCCCATATAATAGATATTGCCCACTAAAAAGTTTTTCAAATACAGATAGGGTTCCAGCAGGGTGTGTTGCGGTGGCTGGCGCTCAAATGGCCTATTTTATTAAGACAAATATTGGCCTTGCCCAGGAGGCCCCTGATATGGCTGTGTGCTATGGGCATGTTGAGCCTCAAGATACTATAGATTTTTATAATGCAACATATGGCACATATCCCCGTAATTTTTATATGAATCAATGGGTTGATGAAAACGATGGCTGGGATAGAATTGGGATGGGGGATTCGTCCGTTATTGCAGTTTTGATAGCACAGATGGGAAGCCTTGTAGAGATGGAATACGGTGATAACGAATCTGCCTCAGGAATCGAATATCTTCCGGATGCACTGAATGACGCTTACGGAATATCTACTGCATATGCGTTGTATAATGAAAATCTAATTTATTCGCGACTACAGGCTGGTCTGCCAACAATAGTGAGAGGTGCTGATGAACATGATAATAATGGGCATGCATTTATTATTGATAGATATCGTTTCGAGCAAACAGAATATCGAATTGTCATAACGATATCATATAGCGACGGGACAGAAAGCAAGAGAATAGATTATATCTATAGCGATCCATTTAATTACTCTTTTGGCATGAATTGGGGATGGGCTGGCCTTTGTGATGATACATGGTTTCCTTTCACTGGTGACTGGATTGCTTTAGGTGATCAATACAATTACTGTAGGTTTATGGTTGCATTAACGGAGAACTATTTAGATAATACGAATAATTGATATGAAGAAGTTGTTGATTATTTTTTTCGCATCTTTCATAATGATGGAAGGGTGCGGTGGCGTTGAGCCTGATGGTACGGAGAATAATAAGCCTGTCGTTCCCGAGGAGGTTCTGGATTTCAATGTCGAATCGTTAGGATTGACCGGGGAATTTAATAAGATAATCGGTGCTCAGCAGGATTTCAGTGTGGATTTCTTCAAGTCGGTTGCAGGATGGGATACCCATAGGAATGTTGTCGTGTCGCCATTCAGCATTATGTCGGATCTTGCTATGCTTTCCTGCGCTGCGACAGGCGCGACCCATGACGAGCTTGTCAAGGGGCTTGGCTTTGCTGATTTCAGTCAGGAAATGATAGCCCGGTACTTTTCGACAGTATATGCGAAAGTCAAGAGTGATACGGCAGTCGTGTATAATTCCGCAAATGCGCTTTGGGTCAACAGCAGTCTGGCCACAGTCAAACAGACTTTTGCAGATGATGAGAAACTTGGGTTCAATGTGGATATCAAATATGTTGATTTTGTGAAAGATCCGGTGATTGATATCACTAATGACTGGATTTCAGAGAACACTGCCGGGCTGATCGGACGGGCATTGGATGCCGGTCCCGAGGGCTCCTCTCTGGCATTCCTGACAAATGCGCTGTTATTTGAGGGTAAGTGGGATATTGCTTATGACGGCAATCTGCAGAGTCATTTTACAAATATCAATGGGGCTGTGGCTGACCGTGACTTCTTTATAGGGCCGATACTATCAGGATATAACATAAAAGGTGACAATCATGATGATCCGGCTGTGATTGATCTTCGATATAAGTCTGTTGTCGGAAACGCCATGCATATGTTTGTCATCCTGCCGCCGAAGAATGTGAAGCTCCCGGATTTCATACAATCGTTTTCGGCGTTCAAGTGGCGTGAACTCTATTCGAAGTTGAACATAGTTGATGAAGAGAACGCGCAGGAGGCTTTCCTGTTGCCGAAATTCTACAACACGTATGATCTTCCCTCAAATGTATGCATTGATGCTCTGCGCGGAAATGGCATCAGCCTCATCTTTGGAGATGGAGCCGAGTTCGCCAAAATGACAGACATGCGGATGCCGGTATCAAAAATATCTCAAAAAGCAATACTTCAGGTGGATAAATCAGGGTCAAAAGCCGCACCGGATACAGCTGCAGACAAGGACATATCAGACATGTATGTTTTGGACAAACGAATGAAGAGCTATATAGAAGTCAACAGACCGTTTCTTTATATGATTACGGATTCTTATGGCTCGATTTTTTTCATGGGAACAATCGTAAGATAGTCCAATTGATTAGTATTTTTTGTAACTTTGACACTGCTCCTTATTGTGGGGCAGTGTTTTAGTTTTATTATATTTCAACAATTTAAAATTTCCTTAGGGACATGAAAAGAATATTAGTTGTAGGAGCTGGCGGACAGATTGGTACCGAATTGGTGCCTCATCTCCAGAGCATTTATGGCAAGGACAATGTGATCAGTGCCGACCTCAAAGACGAACAGGTAGAGAAGATGCGCGGATTCGGCGTTGCCGAGAAACTCGACGCTACTGACGCCCAGGGCTTCGCCGAGGCTGTCAAGAAGTATAAGGTTGACGCAATCTTCAACCTCGTCGCACTTCTCAGTGCAACAGGTGAAAAGATGCCTGAGGTTGCATGGAAGATCAACATGGGTGCTCTCCTCAACTCCCTCAACATCGCCAAGGAATTCGGTTGCTCAGTATTCACACCGAGCTCAATCGGAGCATTCGGTTCTTCCACACCTCACGACATGACTCCTCAGGACACAATCATGCGCCCTAATACTATCTACGGCGTATGCAAGGTGACCGGTGAGCTCCTCAGTGACTACTATTTCACACGTTTCGGCGTTGATGCCAGAAGCGTCCGCTTCCCTGGCATCATCTCCAACGGCGCCCTTCCTGGCGGCGGTACCACAGACTATGCAGTCGAGGTATTCTACGAGATCATCAAGCAGGGTCATCACTACACCTGCGAGGTGCCTCACGACAGCTATATGGATATGATGTACATGCCGGATGCCCTCAAGGCAGTCACCGACCTTATGGAAGCAGACCCTGCAAAGCTCAAGCACCGCAACAGCTTCAACATCGCATCCATGAGCTTCACTCCTGACATCCTCTTCGAGGCTATCAAGAAGCGCATCCCTGATGCAACATTCGACTTCAACGTGGATCCGGTCAAGGCTGCCATCGCTGACAGCTGGCCTAACATGATGGACGACTCCTGCGCCCGTGAAGAGTGGGGCTGGAAGCCACAGTGGGATATGGACCGCGTGATCGACGACATGCTCGCTGCTTGCCGCAAGAAGGCCGGCATGACAGAATAAGTCTATCCGATTACCAATATAAAAACAGCCGCCCGATATCAGGCGGCTGTTTTTTGTGCAGGACTGTATGCTAGAACCTGTATGATTCGATGTCCCTGCAGCCGAGCAGGAAGTCCTTGACGAGCATCCTCTTCTTGCCGGCCACCTGCAGGTCAATGATGCGGAGCGAACCTGTACCGCACTTCACTTCGATGAAGGTCTTGCCGTCAGAAGTGATGGTGCCCGGAGCTATGCTGCTGTCGTCATTGCGTACCGGGTATGACTCGAAGATCTTCACGCTGACAGTAGTGTCGCCGGAGGTCATTTCGCTCCATGCGCAAGGATAAGGGCTGAGGCCGCGCACGAGATTGTTGATGCTGCCTGCAGATTTTGTCCAGTCGATATGGCCTGTCTCCTTGCTGAGCTTCGGAGCCGGGCGCATGGTCAGGTGTGTGGTATCCTGGACGACTGGCTTGGTGCGGCGGTTCTCTATGGCCTTGACTGTCTTGACCACAAGGGCGGATCCCATGTTCATCAGTTTGTCGTGGAGCGTGCCCATATTGTCGTATTCCTCGATATTGCAACTCTCCTGGAAGAGAATCTTTCCGGTATCGATTTCCTCGTCGATCATGAAGGTCGTCACGCCGGTGATGCGTTCACCATTGATGATGGCCCAGTTGATAGGCGCCGCGCCGCGGTACTGAGGCAGGAGGGATGCGTGGAGGTTGAAGGTGCCCAGATAAGGCATGCTCCAGACTTCCTTAGGCAGCATCCTGAATGCCACTACGACGAAGAGGTTTGCGTTGTAAGAGCGCAGCTGCTCGAGGAATTCAGGTGCCTTGAGCTTTTCAGGCTGCAGCACAGGGAGACCCTTGCTGACGGCGAACTTCTTGACTGCGCTTTCGTTGATTTTCATTCCGCGGCCGCTCTGCTTGTCAGGTACGGTGACTACTGCTGCGACGTCATATCCGGCATTGAGCAGGGCCTCGAGAGGCGCTACTGCAAAGTCCGGAGTACCCATATATATTATGCGTATGCGGCCATGGTCCTTTCTGAACCAGTTTCTGATCTTGAAATACATCTTTGAGAAGAATTGTCCGACCTGTTTGAAGAACGCCTTGTACCAGTCGAAGTTGAACAGGGCGGAGTCCTGAGTGGATTTCCTGGTCAAGAATATGCCTATCGGCAGCAGTACGAGCGTTGAGATGAAGGCGCCCCAGAACGGAGTCATGGAGCCTTCGCGTGCGAGTTTCTTGCCGCTGATGTCAATGATGTAGTAAACCAGGAAGAAGAATATGGAGATGATCACAGGCGTACCGAATCCGCCCTTGCGGATAATGGCGCCCAGAGGTGCTCCGATGAAGAAGAAGATGAGGCACGCGAGGCTGAGCGTGAATTTGCGGTAACGCTCGGTGTCGGTCCTGCGGAGGGTGAAGTCGTAGCGCTCCTGCTCGGCCTTGTATGAAGTCATCTCGTCCACCAGACGCTGTGCCTTCTCGCTGGCGGCCGAATAGACGTTGGTCTGCTCCTCCAGCGTGTTGATGATCAGCAGGCTGTCCACATTCATTGTGCCTTTCATATGGTTGGCCACCCAGCTTGAATCCAGCTGGTTGAGGTAGGAGAATGAACTTGACTTGAGGAAGCGCTCGGCCTGGGTGGTGATGGTGGTGTCCATCTTGCCCCGGAGAGAGTCCACGTCGTGCTGGAGGGCGCTGAGACCCTTGGACATCACCTCGTCGCCGAAGCTGTCTTCGTCGCTTCTGGCGAATGTGTAGTTGTCCAGATTGACTATGAGCTGCTGCTCGTTGAATCCTATCCTGTTGAGCTTGAGGGTCGTGTCCCTGTAGGTCATCTTCGTGTCCTCCTGATAGGAGCATCCGTTGTAGAGGTCGAATATCAGGTTGCGCTTGTCAGGGGTGACGGACATTTTTCCGGAATCGGCGAGGGTCATGCCCACGTTGCCGTTGTTTGCGGTGTGGTCGTAGATGATGAGCTTGTGCATCATCTGAGTCTCGTCGTCGCGCTTTTCCACACGCAGTATATAGCCCTCGATGCCGTCATAGAAGGTCTGTGTCGGTATCTTGATCTCCTCCTTGGTGTTGGCGATGTCCTGGCGCAGGGTGTAGATCTTGTTGTAGGCCACCGGGATCAGGTTGTTGGATGCGAAGAAGGCTCCGATACTGATCAGTACGGACACTACTCCGAGAGGTACCAGGATACGCTTGAGAGGTACGCCGGCAGCTTTCATGGCGAGGAGCTCGTTCTTCTCGCCCATGCCGCCGAGGGTCATGATGGAAGCCAGGAGGGTGGCCAGAGGCAATGCCATAGGTATGAGCGTGCAGGCCGCCCAGCCCATGAATTCCAGGATGACTCCAAAACCCAGACCCTTTCCTACAAGTTCGTCTATGTAAAGCCACAGGAACTGCATCGACAGTGTGAACACGACGATGAGAAAGGTCATTATGAATGGCCAGATAAACGAAGTTATGAGGAAACGGTCAAGTTTTTTCATCTGCTATGCTGTTGCGATTTCAAGGAGTTTCTGAGCAGCGTCGCCGAGACCTGCAACATTCTTGCCACCGGCAGTGGCGAGGCCCTTCTGTCCGCCGCCGCCACCCTGGATGAGCTTGGCAGCTTCGCGGATGTCCTTGCCGGCATCCTTGCCAGCCTCAACGAGGTCCTGGCTGTACATCAGCATGAGCTGAGGCTTGCCGTCAGCTTCATAGGCACCGGTGAGTATGAGGTTCTTCTCCTCCTTCTGCAGCATTGATGCCGCATCGCGCAGCATGGTGGCGTTTGCGGTCTCCTTGACCGTAATCACTCTCTTGCCGTTGATCTCTTCGGCCAGGCCGGCGAGGCTCTTCCTGAGGGCGAGGGTCCTTTCCTTGTTGACCTCGTCCATCTGCTTCTTGAGAGCTGCGTTCTCGTCCATCATCTTCTGGATGGCTCCGGCCAGGTCAGGGGTATTGTTGAAGAATGACCTTGCCTGCTTGATCTCGCTGCCCATGTTGTTGACTACCTCGAGAGCAGCTTCGCCCGTAACGGCCTCGATACGCCTGATGCCGGCTGCAATCGCACCTTCGGAAGTGATCTTGAAGAGGCCGATGTTGCCGGTTGCGGAGGTATGGCAACCACCGCAGAGCTCGATGCTGTCGCCGAACTTGACCACGCGGACGCGGTCACCGTACTTCTCTCCGAAGAGTGCTATCGCGCCCATGGCCTTGGCCTCGTCCATGGTTGCGCTGCGGTTCTCGATGAGAGGGTTGTTGAGTCTGATGAGTTCGTTGACCCTGCCTTCCACAGCGGTGATCTGCTCGTCAGAGAGCTTCTCGAAGTGTGAGAAGTCGAAGCGGAAATATTTGTCGCAGACATATGAACCCTTCTGCTCGACGTGCTTGCCGAGGATCTCGCGCAGAGCCTGGTCGAGGAGGTGGGTGCAGGTGTGGTTGTTTGCGATGTTCTGCCTCAGGCCGCCGTTGACGGTGAGGGTGAAGGTGCCGGAGCAGTTCTCAGGGAGCTTCTCTGCAATATGTATTGTGAGGTTGTTTTCCTTGATGGTGTTGAGGATGCGTATCTTCTCACCGTCCTCGCTGACGATGAAGCCGGTGTCACCGACCTCACCACCCATTTCTCCGTAGAACGGGGTGCGGTTGAACACGAGCTGGAGCATGGTCTTGTTCTTCTGCACTACGGTGCGCTGCTTGAGCAGTTCGGCGTCCTCCACGGTAAGTGTGTCGTAGCCGAGGAATTCCACGCTGTCGCCTTCGTGGTAGATGGTCCAGTCGCCGAATTCATTGGCGGTGGCGTTGCGGGCGCGCTCCTTCTGCTTGCCGAGTTCGGCGTTGAAGCCGTCGAGGTCCACCTTGAAGCCCTTCTCAGTGGCGATGAGCTCGGTCAGGTCGATAGGGAAGCCGAAGGTATCGTAGAGCTTGAATGCGTCGGTGCCGGCGATGACCTTGGTGGCTGCTGCTTCTGCCATGCAGTCGTCAAGGAGCTTGATACCGCGGTCGAGAGTGCGCATGAAGGCCATTTCCTCCTCGCGGATGACGTTCTCGATGAGCTTCTGCTGTGCCTTGATCTCAGGGAATGCCTCGCCCATGTCGGAAACGAGCTGCGGCACGAGACGGCAGAGGAACGGCTCGCCGAAGCCGAGGAATGTGTAGCCGTAACGTACGGCGCGGCGCAGGATGCGGCGGATGACATAGCCGGCCTTCACATTGGAAGGGAGCTGGCCGTCGGCGATGGAGAAGCTGATGGCGCGGATGTGGTCCGCGATCACGCGCATTGCTATGCCCTCCTGGCTTTCAGCGACGTAAGGCTTGCCGCTGAGTGCGGAGATGGCATTGATCATATTTGTGAATACGTCAGTGTCGTAGTTGCTCTGCTTGCCCTGAAGAGCCATGCAGAGGCGCTCGAAGCCCATGCCGGTATCGACGTGCTGCTTAGGCAGACGCTCGAGTTCGCCGTTTGCCTTGCGGTTGAACTGCATGAACACGAGGTTCCATATCTCAATGACCAGATGGTGGTCCTTGTTGACCAGCTCGCGTCCCGGGATCTTTGCGCGCTCTTCGTCGCTGCGGAGGTCGATGTGGATCTCGCTGCAAGGGCCGCAAGGGCCTGTCTCGCCCATCTCCCAGAAATTGTCATGCTTGTTGCCGAGTATGATGTGGTCTTCAGGTACGAACTGGAGCCATATGTCGCGGGCCTCGCTGTCCATAGGCACGCCGTCCTGCTCTGAGCCCTCGAATACGGTTGCGTACAGGCGGTTCTTGTCGAGACCGTAAACCTCTGTCAGGAGTTCCCAGGCCCAGGAGATGGCTTCCTTCTTGAAGTAGTCGCCGAAGCTCCAATTGCCGAGCATCTCGAAGAGAGTGTGATGATATGTATCGTGACCGACTTCCTCGAGGTCATTGTGCTTTCCGCTGACTCTGAGGCACTTCTGTGAGTCCGCGACGCGGCTGTTGACTATAGGGCTGTTACCGAGGAACAGGTCCTTGAATTGGTTCATGCCGGCGTTGGTGAACATCAGTGTAGGGTCATTCTTTACCACAACTGGTGCGGAAGGGACGATAGTATGTCCCTTTGAAGCGAAGAAGTCCAGAAAGGTCTTTCTTATTTCTTTTGAAGTCATCTTTATATAAATATTGTAATTTGGGCACAAAATTAGTTATTTAATCCAATTTTAGTACTTTTGCAGGATAGATGTCCGAAAAAAAACAGCTAATAGTCAAATGGTCCGTCACTGTCGTGGCGGGCTTTCTCTGTTTTATCCTGTGGTCATTCATCTATTTCCGCGTATTCGGCTTCATGTCCCCGAAGACAGCCATCATGAAGTGGAACAACCGTGAACTGCGCTCCGGCATGCAGATGCTCTCCAGCCGGATGGACCGTGCAGGGGACCAGCTCGACATACTTGAGATGCGCGACAATGACGTTTACCGCCAGGTGCTGGGCATGAAGGCCATCCCGGCCGATCTGAGACGCCTGACTTTCCCGGATCCGGACCTCCGCTACGCATATCTTGACAGCCTGCCGCACTCAGCCATGATGCGCAGGACCGCACTTCGCATGGACGAACTGACTCGCAGGGCCTCGGTACTCTCCCAGTCCCTCGACGCCGTCACGGACATGTCTCAGCGTGCCGGGGAGATGGCCTCCTGCGTGCCTTGTTTCAATCCCGTGGACATGTTCGGGGACAGGATATCCATCAGCAGCCGCTTCGGTTACCGCATCGATCCCATCACCAATGAGGCGACCTTCCATTCGGGCATAGATATTTCAGGCCCTGTCGGGGAGCCTGTCTATGTCACAGGAGACGGCATCGTGGAATCGGCCGAAGTGGATTTCTCCGGCTACGGCAACTCCATAGTCGTGGACCACGGCTTCGGATACAAGACCAGGTACGCCCATCTGCGTCTCATGCACGTGTTTGCCGGCAAGAAGGTGCACAGGGGAGACCAGATTGCGACCATGGGCAATTCCGGCCGCAGCACGGGTACGCATCTGCATTACGAAGTGTCCTATATGGACAGCAAGGTGAACCCGATGAATTATCTTAACGAAGACATGACCCGTGAGGAATACCTCTCGATGGTTCATCCGAACGAAGGGGGATTCTGATATGAAGATACTCAAGTATTTCCTCCAGAGCATCGCGGCCGCCATGGTTTTCTATATCCTGAGCGCCCTGGTGTATGATACCCCGCAGCAGCGCGACCTCCGCAGGGAAAACGCCCTGCTTTCCTCCGAGATCGAGAGGATGGGTGAGCGCATGGACCTGGTCGAGGACGTGACAGCGGGGCTGCACGCGAGGGACACGCAGCTGTACCACAGCATCTTCGCTTCATATCCGCCGGAAGTTGAGGCGGCTCCGGATTTCCACCGCAGGAGCACCCGTGAGCTCAACCGCATGGCTGCATCCTCCGTTGCGAGGATGGATAGCATCGCCGCTCTGGTGTCCGCCGCACTGGACAGCCTGACGCTCAAGGCCGGGAAGGCCGGTGCACTGGCCGGCATACCGTCTGTCCTGCCGGTCCGTAATTTCAGCCTCAATTGCACCGGGGCCTCCGTCGGCCCGAAATACAGTCCTTTCTTCAAGACCATAAGGGAGCATCAGGGCATAGATCTGATGGCTGCTGAAGGGACCGAGGTCATTGCCACGGCTTCCGGAGTGGTTGCGGATGTCGGCCGCCAGGCGCGCGACTTCGGCAACATCGTCATACTGAGGCATCCGGGCGGCTACCACACCGTCTATGCGCACCTTGACGCCATCAAGGTCAGCAAGGGGCAGAGCGTGGCGCGCGGCAAGGTCATAGGCACCGTGGGCACGAGCGGCAGGACCTTCGTGCCGCACCTGCACTACGAGGTCGTCAAGGACAGCCTCTGCATGGAGCCGGTACATTATTTCTTCGGGGATCTCAATGAGATTGATTATAATGAAATGTTGACTAGGGCACTGACCACCGGTCAGTCAATGGATTGATACTATGGAAAATACAACGGAACTGCAGTCTGAGGACAAGCTGTACTACACCATCTCGGAAGTTGCCGCCATGCTCGGCGAAAATGTGTCGCTGATACGCTTCTGGTCGGATACCTTCCCAAAATATGTCCGTCCCAAGAGGACTCAGAACAAGAAGAACCGTATCTACGACAAGACGGCCATAGCCAATCTCAGGCTCATCCATCAGCTTGTCAAGGAGCAGGGCATGACCCTCGAGGGCGCCGCCAGGAAGATGGCGGCCAACAAGGAGGGCCTCGACCGCCGTTCCGAGGCCATAGAGCGGCTCAAGGGTGTGCGCGCCGAGTTGCAGCACATGTATGATTTGTTGTAATTGAATTAAAAGATAATGTCATGAAAAGAATAATCATCGCAGCATTCCTTCTGATTTCCAGTATCAGTGTGCAGGCCGGGGACAAAGTCCGTCCTGTGTCGGACAGCGTCAGAACGAACTTCGTGGAGATTCCTCTTGCCACAAGGAGGCTGATCGCCTTTGAGCCGTATTATTATGCCGTAAGGCACGGCAGGCGCAATGATGCCCTGGGCGTCGGAAACGCATGGTATGACAGATTCCGCATCATGCACATCACCGACGTGCACAGATCCGCAGCCCTTCTGTCCGAGGCCATCAGTCTGGCCTCCGGCAGATGTGACGTGATTGCGAATACGGGAGATGACGGCTGGGCATCTTCCAACAGCACCGGTCAATACACCCTGGGCCTGTTGGACAATGTCGAAGGCATTCTCTCACAAGGCACCGGCGGCGTCCCGTATGTAGGGGTGAATGGAAACCACGACGTCCCGAATACCACGAAGGCCGAATACTTCAGGAAGATGAGTTCAAAGATATCATCCCTGTCCGACGTGCATTGGGGCGATCCGGCAAACTTCAGGACATACGGCTACGTCGATGTTTCCAACAAGAGGGAAACCATCAGGATGATCATGCTTGACATGTTCGATTATCCTGACGGGGAATATTCCACGAAGAGGAAATTCATGACCTGCACCTTCTCGCAGGCGCAGGTGGACTGGCTGATCGCCACCCTGAAGGACGCTGTGGCGAAGGGTTATAAAGTGATAACGATGGGCCACTACTCATTCGGTGACAACGACCTGCCGTTCGGCGAGGAAAAGGCGAAACCCGATGCTGATTTCTACCAGGACTGGTGGATGATTCCCGACATCATCGATGCAATGCAGCACAAGACGACACTGTCGCATACCTATAAGGACAAGGCAAAGGGCGGGACTCAGGACATCACCGTCAATGAGGACTTCTCCGGCCTCGGCGACCTTCATTACATCTGCCATCTGTTCGGCCATATCCATTCGAAGAACTTCTACAGATGCCAGAAGACGGACGGCTCGAAGATGTATGACATCCTCATGCTGGGCGAGCATTCCCTTGCGGCCAAGGGCACGGCATTGAACAAAACCTATCATGACGCCGGGACAATCAATGAGATATCTCTTTCCATCCTTGAGATTGACACTTCCGAGCATTGCATCTACCGCGTATCATACGGAGCGTATATGAACTATGACAATTCTCCGTCAAGCGTGATCACGAAGATCCCTTACAGGTTCTGATCTGAGATTTATTTTCGGCCTGAATTGCCTTGTATTAGAAAAAATTGCATACCTTTGCTTTTCGTGCCGAATTGGACAAAAGATATTTAAAGATATATTACACAGCAAATTATGGCTACATCTAAGGCAAAAACAGTTGCTACCCCTATAGATAAGGGGGAGACCTTCGTTTCACTGTCAATGGACAAGAAGCTCGGCGATTCCGATTCACTTGCCATCGAAGAGAAACTCCACACACTCTACAAGATCCAGCAGACTGACACCAAGATAGACAAGATCTATCTGCTCCGCGGCGAACTGCCGCTCGAGGTGCAGGACATCGAGGACGAAGTTGAAGGTCTCAAGACCAGAATTGCAAACGCCAATGACGAGATCGCCGCTGCCGAAAGCGCAAAGGCGAACAACAACGCTAAGATTGCCGAGAGCGAAGAGGCTCTGGCGAAGTATAACGCACAGCGTGACAACGTGAAGAACAACCGCGAGTACGATTCCATCTCCAAGGAGATTGAGTTCCAGGAACTCGAGAAGCTCACCTGCGAGAAGCGCAACCGCGAGGCCAATTTCCTCATCGAGGAGAAGAAGGCCCTCATCGAAGAGACCCAGAAGACCCTCGCCCTCAGGGAAGAGGATCTCGCCGGCAAGCGCAAGGAGCTCGAGACCATCGTGGAAGAGACCGCCAAGGACGAAGAGGCACTCCTCAAGGAGCGCGAGGCTCTCGTTTCCATGCTTGACGAACGTATGGTCATCGCTTACAACAAGGTGCGTTCCAATACCAAGAACAAGCTCGCTGTAGTTACAGTCAAGCGTGACGCCTGCGGTGGCTGCTTCAACAAGATTCCGCCTCAGCGCCAGATAGATATCGCTTCCAGCAAGAAGATCATCGTCTGCGAATACTGCGGCCGTATCCTCGTGAATTCCGATTTCGAGAAGGACGGTCAGGAATAATCTCCCATGGCCAAGAAGTCGGAGACTGGCAGGACCAGCAAGGTCAACATTTCCTCGCTCGGCGAGGAAATGGGCTTCAAGCCCCCTCAGGCGCTTGATATAGAGGAGGCTGTGCTCGGAGCACTGCTCCTCGAGCCTAATGTCGTGCCCGACGTCCTCGACCAGATATCTCCGGAGTGCTTCTACAAGGAGGCGCACGCCAAGATATTCTCCGCGATATCCAAGCTGTCCCGCGAGAATGCACCGATAGACATATTCACCGTCTCCGACGAACTCACCCGCACGGGTGAGCTCGAGGCTGTCGGCGGCATGGCCTTCCTCAGCCGTCTGAGCCTCAAGATAGGCGCGGCGGCCCATGTGGACTACCACACCAAGATACTTCTCCAGAAATGGATTCAGCGTGAGCTCATCAAGATCTCCCACGAGACTCAGAAGATAGCCTTCGACGACTCGATGCCTGTGGATGATCTCATTGACAGCGCGCAGAGCAAGATATTCACACTGGCGGAGAAGAATATGAAGAGGGAGACCACTCCTATTCATTCCGTCATCCAGCAGGCCATAGAGGAGATCGAGGAGAGCCAGTCCCGCGAGGGCAACATCAGCGGCGTGCCTTCCGGCTACCGCGGCCTCGACGAGATCACCTACGGCTGGCAGAAGTCCGACCTCATAATCATTGCGGCCCGCCCTTCAGTCGGTAAGACCGCATTCGTGCTGACCATGGCCCGCAATATGGCGGTCGATCATCATATCCCGGTTGCCATCTTCTCACTTGAAATGAGTTCCACCCAGCTGGTCAAGCGTATCATGATCTCCGAGACGGGACTTTCCGCAGAGAAGATTCGCGGCGCCAGCAAGATGACCGACAACGAGTGGGCGCAGCTCAACAAGGGTCTTGCCCAGCTCGAGAAGAGCGAACTGTGGATCGATGACACGCCGGGCCTTTCCATCTTCGAATTCCGTTCTAAGGCCCGCAGGCTTGTGCGCAACAACAAGGTGCAGCTCATCATCATAGATTACCTGCAGCTTATGACGGGACCTCCGGAGCTCAAGGGCATGCGCGAGCAGGAAGTCTCAACCATCTCCCGCAGCCTCAAGACCATAGCCAAGGAGTTGAACGTCCCTATCATCGCCCTCTCCCAGCTCAACCGTATGGTGGAGACCCGAGGCGGCAACAAGCGTCCGCAGCTGAGCGACCTCCGCGAATCCGGAGCCATCGAGCAGGATGCCGATATCGTCATGTTCATCCACCGTCCGGAGAAGGTGGGCATCACCGATGACAACACATACCCTGGATATACCCAGCTGATCATAGCCAAGCATCGTAACGGAGCTGTCACAGACGTGGACATGCGCTTCATCGCATCCGAAGTCCGCTTCGTGGATGCCAATGATGGCATAAAATATGATGACCCTGGCATGGATGACGCGCAGTACGAGTCATATGGCAGTAAAATGAACGCTTCATCGGAGTTTGAAAACAATGAACCACCATTCTAAGTTTCTTTTTGTCCTGACAGCCGTCTTAGGGCTGATGTCAGCAGTTAACGCATATTCGCAAACCGCCCAGATGCCTTTCCAGAGCGGTGAAAAGGCACAGATCATCATTCATTACAAGTGGGGCAAGAAGGCCGACATCGGCACGGTCAACCTCTCCCTCGACGAGAAGACAGAGGCCGGCCGCAAGCCGTATTTTTACATGCGCGCTGACATCTCGACATACAAGTTCTGGGATACCTTCTTCAAGGTGCGCGATACCTACGAGTCCAAGTTCTACTCTTCCGACCTGACGCCTTTCTATGCTTACCGCAACGTGAGCGAAGGTGATTACTGGGCGAAGAACAAATATACCTGGAGCAACGGGGGCAAGACCCTCCGCGCCATCGTGGACAAGAAGACCCGTCCTCACCGCGACACCACCTTCACGGAGCCTGTCGTGATACGCGACCTGTTCAACGTGATCTTCACCTGCCGTGGCCTGGATGTCAAGAAGATGATGTCCGGCAAGGTGGCCAAGTACGCAGTGGCCGTCGACAAGGACCTTCTGGACGTGCGTCTCAAATATGTGGGCCGCGAGACCAAGAAGATAGGGGAGCTCGGCACCTTCAAGACCATCAAGCTCGCCGTATCGGTGGCTGACCTTCACAAGGGCTCTTCCGATGCTCCGAGCGGCAACCGTTTCAGCCTTAGCACGGATGCCGTATCCGAAGCTCCGGCGGACGACAATGTGTTCCACGGCGAAGGCAAGATATTCATCTGGCTGACCGATGACGACAACCATCTGCCGCTCTATTTCACGGCTCCTGTCAAGATCGGTTCGATCAATGGCCGCGTTGCCAGCTGCTCCGGTCTGAAATATCCTCTCAGCAGCAAAGTGGAGTGATATGGATAATGTCCGCATAACACATGAGGGTGTCATCACAGACATTTCCGACACCACCGCCGAGGTGGAGATATTGAGCAAGTCCGCCTGCGCCGCATGTCATGCCAAGGCCGTGTGTTCGGCCTCCGACGAGCAGGTGAAAATCATAGAAGTTCCGCTTACCATAGCCTCACTCTCATCACATTTCCAGAAAGGTGACAGGGTGCTGGTGATATTGTCATCGTCACTGGGCCCCAAGGCCGTTTTCTATGCTTACGGTATCCCTTTGATACTCTTGCTCGTGGCCATGCTTACGGCTTCCGCCTGCGGCCTGGCCGAACTTTATGTGGGACTTTGCGGTATAGGAGTGGTAATTTTTTATTATCTTGTACTCGCTTTTTTCAAAGACAAATTATCGAAAGTTTTTACGTTTTCAATTGAGAAAATCCAATGACGACGACCATTATCTGCACTGTGGCGTGCCTTGTGGCATTGGGACTTTTCTTTGCGGTAATCCTGTACCTTGTAGCCCAGAAGTTCAAGGTTGAGGAGGATCCGCGCATAGATACAGTGGAAGCCCTTCTGCCTGGTGCCAACTGCGGAGGTTGCGGTAACGCCGGATGCCGCGCCTTTGCCGAGAAACTTGTTAAAACCGGCGACCTCGAATCCTGCTTCTGCCCTGTGGGCGGCAATGAGGCAATGGCGAAGATTGCCGCTGCGCTGGGAATGGAAAGCGTTGAAAAGGAACCGAGAGTTGCAGTGGTGCGCTGTCAGGGCAGTCCTGACAAGTGCGTCAGAACCAATGTCTATGACGGTTATGCATCCTGCAAGGTGGTCAACGCCCTTTACGGAGGCGAGACCGGCTGCCGTTTCGGCTGCCTCGGCCTCGGCGACTGCGTCAGTGCTTGCAGCTTCGGCGGCGGAGTGTCCATCAACCCTGTCACACACGTCGCACAGGTGGACCAGGACCTCTGCATCGGCTGTGGCTCCTGCGCCGCCGCCTGCCCTCGCGGCATCATAGAGCTGCGCGCAAGGGGCAAAAACAACCGCAGGGTATATGTATCCTGCGTCAACAAGGACAAGGGCGGTGTCACCCGCCGCGCCTGCACCATCGGCTGTATCGGCTGCGGCAAGTGCGCGAAGGTTTGTCCTTTCGAAGCCATCACAGTGGAAAACAACGTTGCTTATATAGATTACACGAAGTGCAAAGGCTGCCGCAAATGCGTCGCAGAATGCCCGGTACACGCCATCGTGGCCGAGAATTTCCCGCCTATGCCGGCACCTAAGCCGGCGGAGGCCGCAGCACCCGCCGCAGCACCCGCTGCAGCACCGGCACCTCAGGAGCAACCCAAAGCATAAATGCCTATGAAACTCAAGACTTTCAAGATAGGAGGCGTCCATCCTGACGACAGCAAGCTCGCCAGCGAAGAGCCGATAGAGCAGCTGCCTCTTCCTCAGACGGCATACATCTCAATGGCGCAGCATCTCGGCGCGCCGGCCACCCCGACGGTCCAGAAGGGCGATAGCGTCAAGGTGGGTCAGGTCATCGCAGAAGCATCCGGCTTCGTTTCAGCCTGCATACATTCCCCTTATTCCGGCACCGTGACGGCCGTGGAGCCGCACGCTGACCTCGCCGGCAATATGGTGATGCACGTGGTGATCGCCGTGGAAGGCGACGAATGGCTCCCTGAGATCGACCGCACTCCGGATATCAGGCGTGAAATCACTGCATCCCCTGAAGAAATCGTCGCAAAGATCAAGAATGCCGGCATCGTCGGACTCGGCGGCGCGGCGTTCCCTACGCATATCAAGCTCTGCCCGCCTCCGGGAAAGAAGGCCGAATGCCTCATTCTCAACGGTACCGAGTGCGAACCTTACATCACCTCGGATGACCGCATCATGCGCGAACATACTGAGGAGATACTCCTGGGCGCCACCATCATGATGAAGGCCCTCGGCGTCAGCCGCGGCTACGTCGGCGTGGAGGAGAACAAGCCTGCAGCCATTGCGGCCCTCCGCTCATTCGCCGGCAAATATCCTCAGATCGAGGTCGTCCCTCTCAAGAAGAAATATCCGCAGGGCGGCGAGAAGCAGCTCATCGACTCCGTCATCCGCAAGCGCGTGCCATCCCTCGGACTTCCTATCGATACCGGCGCCGTAGTGCAGAATGTCGGCACCGCCCTGGCAGTATATGAGGCCGTTCAGAAGAACAAGCCGCTGATCGACAACATCGTCACCGTCACCGGAAAATGTCTGCCGAAGCAGAAGAATTTCCGCGTGCGCGTGGGATGCACATACTCGCAGATGCTGGAAGCCGTCGGCGGCATGCCGGAGAAGGGCGCGAAGCTCATCAGCGGCGGACCTATGATGGGCAAGGCCATAGTCAATCCGGAGGCAGCCACCCTCAAGGCCACCTCGGCTCTTCTGGTGCTCACTGAAGAGGAGACCAGGCGCAAGGCCGAATCCAACTGCATCCGCTGCGGCAAATGCGCTGACGCGTGCCCTATGGGCCTCCAGCCGTTCCTGCTCAGCCGTCTTGCAAAGGTCGGCGGCAGATTTGACGAACTCGAGCAGGAGAAGGTCTTCGACTGCATAGAGTGCGGATGCTGCCTCTACACCTGCCCGGCCAACATACCTCTGCTTGACATCATCCGTCCGGCAAAGGCACAGGTAACCAAGATTATGAAAAGCAGACCTAAAAAATAGAGACTTATGACGAACAAACTTATTGTCTCACCGTCACCGCACCTGCACAGCAGCAATTCCACAGTCTCACTGATGAGAGACGTGATCATAGCCCTCATTCCGGCTATGGCGGTGGCAGTCTGGTTCTATGGCCTGCACGCCCTGATGCTCATACTTGTATCGGTAGTGACGTGCGACCTCACCGAATATCTCATCGCCAAATTCCTGATGCACAGCGAGAAGCCTCTCGCAGACCCGTCACCCGCAGTGACAGGCGTGCTTCTGGCCCTCAACCTCCCTCCGGCAGCTCCGTGGTGGATTGCAGTGGTCGGCAGCATCGTGGCCATCGCCATCGCCAAGATGACCTTCGGCGGCCTGGGCAAGAACATCTTCAACCCGGCTCTGGTGGGCCGCGTGTTCCTGCTCGTCTCATTCCCTGTGGCAATGACCAACTGGGCCTTCACCCAGACTGCAATGGACTTCAGCGCCTTCGGATTCGGACCTCAGGTGGATGCATATTCCGGTGCGACGCACCTGGCCATCGCCAAGGAAGGCCTCGCAGGCGGCGCAAGCCTCTCACAGATCTTCCCTCAGGGTCAGTTCACCTGGGACATGGCTCTGCTGAGAATGGGCGGCTGCATAGGCGAGCTCTCAGCCGTGGCTCTGCTGATAGGATTCATTTACCTGCTTGCCCGCAGGGTGGTGAAGGTCACCATACCTCTCACAATCATCCTGACCGTGGCCCTGATATCAGGTATCTTCTCCGCAGTCAATCCTGAGGCCTACACAGGTCCTCTCTTCAATATCTTCACCGGCGGTCTGCTGTTGGGAGCCTTCTATATGGCCACCGACTATGTGACCTCGCCTATGACCACCAAGGGACAGATCATCTTCGGCGTGGGCATAGGTGTCATCGTGATGATGATAAGATATTTCGGCGCATATCCTGAAGGAGTGTCATTCTCCATCCTGATCATGAACTGCGTCGTTCCGCTCCTCAACAAGTACTGCAAGCCCGCAAGGTTCGGGAAGGAGGTGAACAATGGCTAGACAGTCCACATTCGGCAACATGGTCGTCTCCCTGTCGGTCATCTGCCTCGTATGCGCGGCAGTGCTCGGCGTGGTTTACTGCATCACCGAAAAGCCTATCGCCGATGCAGAACTGGCCAAGGTCAACAATGCCATCGCCGCAGTCGTGCCTGCGTTTGACAACAATCCTTCCGATGACGTGCAGGTCCTCGGCGACAGCAAGGTCTATACCGCCACCAACGGCGGCAGCCTCGTGGGATATGCCATCCAGGTCAAGTCATCCGGCTTCGGCGGCCCTCTCCAGATGATGGTGGGCTTCACACCTGACGGCACCATATACAACACTTCCATCATCTCCCATTCCGAGACTCCGGGTCTTGGTGCGAAGATCACTGACGACAACATTCAGCCGCGTGCCCAGGTCAAGGGCAAGAACCCGGGCGTCAACAACATCTCCGTCAGCAAGGACGGCGGTGAGATCGACGCCATCACGGCCTCCACAATCACATCACGCGCCTTCCTCAAGGGCGTGAACATGGCATACGACGTTTTCAAACAAATATCAGAGAATAATGAGCCGGAACAGTAAACTCGGTCTTATCATAGACGGTATCATCAAGAACAACCCGACCTTCGTGCTTGTTCTCGGTATGTGCCCTACGCTCGGCACTACTACCTCGGCCATCAACGGCCTCGGAATGGGTGTGGCCACAATGTGCGTGCTCATCCTTTCCAACATGGCGATCTCAGCGGTTGCCCGCTTCATCCCGGACAAGGTCAGAATACCTTGCTACATTGTCATTATCGCCACTTTCGTGACGGTGGTCCAGTTCCTCCTCCAGGCCTATGTGCCTTCGCTCTACGAGACCCTGGGACTCTTCATACCGCTGATTGTGGTCAACTGCATCGTGCTCGGCCGCGCCGAGGCATTCGCCAACAAGAACTCAGTCATTGACTCAGCCTGTGACGGACTCGGAGTCGGTCTCGGCTTCACCATCGCCCTGACTCTCATAGGTCTCGTCCGCGAGGTTCTCGGTTCAGGTTCGGCATTCGGCTTCAAGTTCATCCAGGGTGACGGCATGCTGGCGTTCGTGCTTGCTCCGGGCGCATTCCTGGTGCTCGGCTACCTGATGGTTCTTTTCAGAAAAATCACTAAAAAGGCTTAGTTATGGAGTATATCATCATATTGATTTCGGCGGTATTCGTCAATAATGTGGTTCTGGCGCAGTTCCTCGGTATCTGCCCGTTCCTCGGAGTATCCAAGAAGGTCTCCACTGCCGTGGGAATGTCAGCTGCAGTGATGTTCGTGATGGCACTCGCCACCCTGGTGACTTACCTTCTCCAGAATTATGTCCTGGTGCCTCTGGGTCTGGAATTCATGCAGACCATCAGCTTCATACTCGTCATCGCCGGCCTCGTGCAGATGGTCGAGATCATACTCAAGAAGATCAGCCCGTCCCTCTATCAGGCTCTCGGCATCTTCCTGCCTCTGATCACCACCAACTGCGTCGTGCTCGGTGTAGCCATCCAGGTCGTATCCAACGAATTCGGCTTCATCAACAATGAAGTCATCGTTGACGGTGTGGCTCAGGTCAGCCACATGATGAACCTCGGCCAGTCAGTCGTATTCGCGGTATGCACCGCCATAGGTTACGGCGTAGCCCTGATCCTCTTCTCCGGCATACGCGAGCAGATGGAGCTCAACGGCGTGCCAAAGGCATTTGAAGGCGTGCCTATCGCCCTCATCGCCGCCGGTATCATGGCCATGGCGTTCATGGGATTCTCTGGCATAGTGTAAGGTATGGTCAAGACTCTCTCCCTGGCCGATATTGAGAAGCTTCTCATTGACGGCCGCACGGAAGAATCTGTATCCGCACTTCATTCCCTTCTCAAGTGCGAACCTCAGAATGACAGGGGCTGGTACCTGCTGGGAAGCATTTACCACCGCGGACAGATGTGGGCTGAGGCTATCGACGCCTACGGCAAAGCAAAGATGCTATCACCGGATGGTCCCGCAGACGCTGCCATAGAGTCAATCTACGGTACTCTGCGCGCCCACCACATAGAACTTTAAATTACAAGCTTATGAAGACATTCAAATTGCTCCTGACTCTTGCGGCGGCAGTTGTGCTTTCATCCTGCTCCGCATTTTCCGCCATGCAGGCGGAATCAGATGCCGCAGCCGCGGCTCTCTACAACGACGTCTGTACTCTCGGCAGTCTCAACATCGAGGTCACTCAGATCCAGCCCGCTCGTGGCAGGCTGATCCACTCCAGTGACGGCTACACCCTCCGCATCAAGGACGGTGTGGTCAATGCCTATCTGCCGTTCTTCGGCGAAAGCTACACAGCAGTCCTGGGCTCCGACGTCCAGGGCATACAGTTCAAGGATTGCAAGGCTGAGGCCCTTGCCGTCAAATCCGACCCTGACAAGGGCAAGTCAGTCTGGACCTTCCGCGCCCTGAGCGGAAGGGAGTACGTGGACGTGACGCTTACCATCTGGAGCAACGGTGCTGCCGACATACACTGCAGGCCTTACAACCGCTCAGTGATGAACTACAGCGGCTACCTGCGGCCTATGCCGGTCAAGAATACCCGCCCTTAGGATATACGGCTCCAAAGCCTTCAAAAACTCAAGAATATGCGCGTAATCATGACATTTGTTTCATTTGTTGCATTAGCTGTGGTCACGTCCTCGTGTCATGTTTCCTTTAATGAGGAATCAGCCGCTGAAGATCCTTGCTTCAGGAAAGGCGTAACCATCAGCGCCAGTTTCGAACAGCCCGGATCAGCCACGAAAACATCACTTTCCCAGGACTGCAAGGTGCTCTGGTCGAAGGACGATGAATTCGCATTGCTCTCCGCGACAGGCAAGGAGAGATTCACGCTCGTCAGCGGCGAAGGTACCGGTTCCGCCGAATTCAGCGGACGCATCAGCGGCAAGGCGCCGTATTATGCGCTTTATCCGTATTCCGATAATTGTTCCGTCACTGACGGCAAACTGAATTTCCAGCTGCCGCAGGAGCAGACCGTATCTACAGGCAGCTTCGGCAATGGCGCTTCTCCAGCCCTTGCAACAATGCCGGATGCGTCATCGCCCGCGCAGTTCAGGAATCTCTGCGGTCTGTTGGAGCTCAATCTCTGCGGATCCTCCATAACGGTTTCCAGGATTGCGGTCTCTGACCTCAGCGGTGCCCGGCTCTGGGGCGACTGCACGGTCGCTCTCAATGGCAAGGAGGGGACTGACGACCAGACTATGACCGTCAGCGGCGGCAGCAATGAGATAATCCTCAATCTCGAGAAGGAGCTCAAGCTTCTGCCTTCTACACCGAGGACGGTATATGCCGTCGTTCCTGCCGGATCGTTCAGCAAGGGATTCACTGTCAAGATGTTTGACAAGGATGGCAACGCATTAAGTTTCATCTCCACCCAGAACCCGGCCGCAAAGGTCAGCCGCTCGTTCATTTCAGCTATGAACAAGGTAAAGGCCCCTTCGATCACGGAGCCGGCCGACACTTCGTACAGAGGCTATTTCAAGCCGCTTTTCATCAACAGCGGTGTGGGCCTGGACAATCAGAACGGCACGCTTCCGGCAGCGGACATGCTCGGCTGGGAGCACGATTACATGACCACGGCTGATTCGACGTTCCAGTACAAGATATTCATATCGAGCGATATCGATGCGAACGGAGTGCTGCTATATCCGGACAACGAGCCGCGCTACAGGCTGATCTATGTTCACGGAGGCCACACCCCGACTCATTCCACGTCCCTCAATGACATAGGCCGCAGCAGGATCAAGACATTCTACAACAACGGCGGCTCATACGTCGGAACCTGTGCGGGCGGTTCATTCCCGTATATCAACAAGCCATACACGTATCTGGAGATCATCCCGACCAAGATCAGCGGTACGAATCTCGGCAAGGCTGCGGTGGATATGGTTTTACCTGATGATTCGCCGCTTCTGGACTATTATGATTTCGGTGGCGATTTCAGGATCGACAGCGTGGTCCACAACGGTGGAGCCTATGTCGCTGCAAAGGACTGGATCTCAAATCTGGAAGTTCTGACACGTTTCGATTATCCGGGCGGCAAGTTCAACGGCGAGGCCAATATTGCGGCATACAAGACAAGTTCGGCGGCAAAGGGCCGTATAGTGACATGTTCGTCGCATCCGGAAGGCATGGTAAACGGCGAGCGCCGCGACCTGATGGCCGCGATGTGTCTCTATGCCATTGACGGCAACGGCGTTCCTTCAGCCAAGGCTACGCTCACCAATGGCACGGCGAAGAAGATGACAAGTCTTACTACCCCTGGCCTGGCGCCTGTCGGCGACAAGCAGTACCATCATTTCAAGATCACAATCCCGGCCGGTGGCGCGAAGAATGTCAATATCGAGCTTTCCACCGAGACAACAAACAATCTTATCCTCTCGTTGAGGAAAGGCTCGTTCGCATGGATGTCTGACGCCGATTATCTGCTGGCTCAGGCCGGCGGCAACAAGACACTGTCGCTCGATTACCTTGAGGAGGGTACCTGGTATGTCAGCGTTTATTGCCCTGACGCACCGAAGGTGACCTGCGGCAAGGAGATATTCACCTACTCCGGAGACAAGAGCGTCCTCAACGGCGTGCCGTACACCATAAAGGCAAGCTGGGAGTAGCTTTTGAGGATGCACAGGCCTGATTCACGTTCGATACATAAAAAGGGGTTGGCCCGAAGTGACCCGAACCCCGAAAGTTAGACAAAAAACTTTCGGGGTTTTGTTATGTCAA
>JAKSJG010000015.1 GCA_024398365.1 Bacteroidales bacterium
AATATGCCACGGAGCATAATATGCCCAACGTGGCCTTCCTGCGCACGAGGATAGAGTTCATAGAGTCACTTTTCGCCGAAGGCGAGGTGGCGGAGATATGGATCACCTTCGCCGACCCTCAGGAGAAAAAGCCGCGCAAGAGACTCACAGCGCCTCTCTTCCTCAAGCGCTACGCCCATATCCTTGCATCCGACGGCATCATCCACCTCAAGACTGACAGCCGCCTGCTGCATTTCTACACGAAAGAGGTATGCAGACAGAATGCGATGACCGTCATCACATCCGACGACGACATCTACGGTCACGGCGTGGCCGACGATATACTCTCAATCAAGACTTATTACGAGAGCTCATTCCTGGCCAAGGGCATAGCCATCACCTACATTGCCTTCAAGCTTGACAATGCCAAGCCTCTGATTGAGCCGGAATGGGACCAGGAGCCATACGAACAGGCATACCGCACCGACACCCGCAGGGGTGCGCGCGATACTTTCGAAGACCTGGAAAAACAGAGCAGATAAATCAGAACTTTATACCGAGGGAGAATTCCCAGCAGTCGCGGTTGAACGGGGCGTTGAAGGACCAGTTGTACTTTGCAGCCAGCTGCAGGTACCAGATGTTCACGCCCACGCCTGCGCCTCCACCGAAATCGAACTTGGGCTCCGAAGGACCGCAGTCGAAATGATAAGTCGCGTATGGCCCGGCAAAAATGAAAGGCTTGGCCACGAGAAGGTCGATGCCCCACTGTACATTGACAGGAAGCTCGATGGAACTGCGGGTGGATGATGAGCCTCCAAGCACGCTTGAGGAAGTGAACTCATTTCTATAGTAGAGTTCAGGCTGGATGGAAAAGCCTTCGCGGCTGAATGTCTGATAGCCTATGCCGGCAGACCAGCCGTCATATTTGTCACGGGTGGAGATCCCGCCCTTGACAATGAAACCCTGAGCCTGCGCTCCCGTTGCAAGAACGACAAGCAGACCCAGGATTGCAATAATGCGTTTCATGACTAGAGCAGTGCCTTGATTTTGTCTTCAAGCTCTGACTTGGTGAGAGCTCCGACGCTTCTGTCAACTATCTCACCGTCCTTGAGGAAGATGAGGGTCGGGATGTTGCGGACACCATACTTCATAGGAAGGTCAGTGCTTTCGTCCACGTCGCACTTGGTGATGACCACCTGTCCGTCATACTTCTGAGCCATCTCGTCAACGAGAGGTGATACCATACGGCAAGGACCGCACCAGGTTGCCCAGAAATCGATTACCATAGGCTTGCTGCCTGCGGAGGCCTTGACTTCTTCAAAATTGCTGTCAGTTAACTGTGTTGCCATAATATGTGGGATTAAAGATTATACGGTCTGTTCAATATTCCAGACGAAGGCGCGCACACCAACTTCCGTGTTGCGGGCGTCGAGCTTGCGCACGGTCTGGAGAAGGTCATCGACCTTGTCGTCCTCGACGACGGTGATGACAGCGGAATTCATTTCCGGCCAGGTATGAGTTCCGCGGTGCGGTTCGCCGGCCACGCTGCCCCTGCCCTGCACCTGCTCGAAGAAGGTGAATCCGCGGACTCCGAGCTGGTCGAGCATATATTCCACACGCGAGGTGAATGCCTGGTTGAATACTATAAATACGCTTTTCATATCAGTTCCTCCTATTCTTCAAGCGATTTTGCATCAGGATCGATATCCATGAATATGTATTCCCTGCGCTGCTTCTCCTCCTTGTCACGTTCACCGTGGCGTGAAAGGATGGCATATACAACAGGTACTATGATGAGGGTGACCACAGTGGAGACGAACAGACCGCCGATGACCACGATACCCAGAGGCTGCCACATCTCGGAACCTTCACCCTGGCTCAATGCCATAGGGAGCATACCGAGCAGTGTGGTGAGCGCTGTCATAAGCACAGGACGCAGACGGGACGCACCTGAGAGGGCGATCGCCTCCTTGAGCTCGTAGCCGCGGTCACGCATCAGGTTGATGTAGTCCACAAGCACGATACCGTTCTTGACGGCAATACCGACGAGCATTATGGCACCGAGGGCACCGATCATGTCGAGGGTCGTACCGGTTATCCAGAGGGCGATGATCACGCCGGAGAGGGCGAACGGCACGGAGAGCATGATGATGGCAGGCTTTGAAAGGGATTCGAACTGTGATGCCATCACGATGTAAACGAGGAGTATGATCAGCAGTACGAGCAGGAGCATGTCTCCGAACATCTGCTGCTGGTCCTCATAGTCACCGGCAAGGGTGACTGTAATGCCGCTCGGTGTGGAAGTATTGTCAATCAGGGTCTGGATATTGGCTGCCAGCTCGCCGAGCGAGGTGTTGTAAGGTGTGACAGACACCTTGATATACCTCTGGCGGCTCTTGCGGTCAATGGTCTGCGGAGCCCAGTATTCTTCAATCTGAGCGATCTCGCTGAGCTTGACACGCGTTCCGGTAGGCGTAGGGATGGTGAAATCCTGTATGCCTGTGATAGTGTTGCGGTCCTCTTCCTTGAGTCGTACAACGATATCGTATTCGTCGCCGTCCTCCTTGAGGAAGCCTGCAGTGGCACCGGTAATACGGTTGCGGATATATGTGGATACAGTGGCCGTGTTGAGGCCGTGGTATGCGATCTTCTGCTTGTCGAGGGTGACCTTGAGCTCAGGACGGTCCTTGTCGCGGCTGATGGTCACGTTGCGGGCTCCTTCGATCTCGTGTGTGATCTTGTCCTTGAGTTCGTCAGCGAGGAGGCTGGTCTCGTCGAAGTCGTAGCCGTAGATCTCGACATCCACCGTTGAGCCGCCACCTGCACCCATACCGCCACCGGAGGTGCAGTATGCGTTGACAATCTCAGGATATGTGGCCATTTCCTGACGGAGAACCTCGCTGATCTCGTCTATGCTGCGGGTACGCTCACGCTTCTTGTTGCAGACCACGGTCATCGATATCTTGTAGTTGGTGGTCGATGAGAAGAGGGCGCTGAGGCCGCTGTCATCAGATGAACCGGCGGATGTGGAAATCTTTTCAATCTCAGGCACGAGCTCCACGAAACGTCTTTCAAGTGTGCGGGCGGTCTTGAGGGTCTCCTCGATGCGGGTACCGCGCTGCAGTTCGACGGTCACGTTGACGCGACCGTTATCGCTGCTCTGCATGAAGTCGGTACCGATCTTGCCCGCGAAGAACGGGAGAAGGGAGGCTATGAACAGCAGCACTGCCACGAGTACGGTTACTCTCTTGTGATTGAGGCACCAGCGGAGAGCATTTGCATAGAATGCATCCACCTTGTCCAGAAAGCCCACTACATATTTCTTGTACCAGCCGTTCTTCTTGTCCACCTCTATGAGGCGGCCATTTTCAATCTTCACCTTCTTGCCCTTGAGTATCTTTGAACAGAGCATAGGAATGAGGGAGATGGCGGCGATGGTGGAAGTTGTAACCACTATGGTCACAATCCAGCCAAGCTCCTTGAAGAGGATGCCGGCAAGGCCGGTGAGCATGGTCAGAGGGATGAACACAGCCGCGATAACGAGAGTGGTCGCGATAACGGAGGTCCAGACCTCATTGGTTGCGTATATTGCTGCCTCGCGAGGCGATGAGCCGCGGTCAATGTGCTTGGATATGTTTTCGAGCACCACGATGGCATCATCCACCACCATACCGATAGCAACTGTCAGCGCTGAGAGCGAAATGATGTTCAGGGAGCTGTTGGTCACAAGCAGGTAAATGAAGGAGACAATCAGTGATATAGGGATGGTCAAGCTGATGATGACGGTCGAACGCCAGTCGCCGAGGAAGAAGAATACGACCAGGACAACGAACAGAAGGGCGTAGAGGATGGATTCCTTGAGTGAATCGACTGCACCCGTGATGTCATCCGAAGAGTCGTAGATCAGGGTCAGCTGCACGTCTGACGGCAGGCGTTTCTCAAGTTTCTTGAGTTCCCTGTTGACATCGCGGCATACCTGCACGGTGTTGGAGCCGGACTTCTTGGATACTATCATGCGGACGGCTTCCTTGCCGTTCACCTTTTCATCGACTGAGAGGTCCTTGATGGTATCGCGCACGTTGGCAAGGTCGCGTACAAAGACCTGCTGGCCTCCCATCGTGGTGGCAACCACAATGTCGGCGATCTCTGCGCTGGAGGCATATTCGCCGCGCACCTGCATCTGATACTGCTGCTTCTCCATCTTGACGGTACCGCTGGAGAGGTTGAGGTTGTTGGTGCTGATGGCCGATGACACCTGCTCGAGCGTGAGGTTGTACGCATCGAGCTTGGACTGGTCGAGGTCAATGTAGATGTATCTGTCCGGCGCACCGGAGATGGATACGCTGCCGATGCCGTTGATACGGTTCAGCTGAGGGATGACTTCGTCATTGAGAATCTTCTCGAGGCCGGGGTAGCTCTCGTCCGCTGTGACCGCATACTGGATGATAGGCATCAGGGAGCTGTTGAGCTTGAAGATGACCGGGCTCTGGCATCCGTCAGGAAGATTGGTCTTGACCATGTCTATATAGGAGCGTATATCGTTGGCCGCCTCGTCACGGTCCGAACCCCACTCCATCTCGAGACTTACTACGGATATATTGTCCCTTGATGAAGAGGTCATCTCCTTGAGACCGTCAACTGATGTCAGGGCATTCTCGACGATCTTGGTGACATTGGTCTCTATCTCACTGGCGCTGGCGCCCGGATATGTGGTCATCACCGTGATGTACGGCGGGTCCATCTCCGGGAACTGGTCGATAGGCAGTCGCGTCAGGGCGAAGAGGCCTATGACTATGACGGCGACAAAGACAAGCGCCGTTGTCACCGGTTTGGTTATGGCTGTCTTGTAAATGCTCATCCTAGTTCTCCTTCACCACTTTGAGTTTGCAACCGTCAACGAGCTTGGCCTGACCTACGGTAACGAGGCGGTCGCCTTCTTCAATCTCGTCGCTGACAATCTCTATATCCTGGTCAAAACGCTGGCCGAGGGTAACGAACACGCGCTTTGCGATGCCGTTGTCATCGAGGTATATGAAGCGGTCATTGGAACCTGTGAGTTTCTGCACTGCCTGGTAAGGCACGATGATGGCTTCTTCCATACCCATTGCGAGCTTGGTGTGCACGTACATGCCCGGACGGAGCTTGCAGTTGCCGTTAGGGATGCGGACCTTCACCTGGAAGGTGTGGGATGCTGCATCCACCGTAGGATATACTGTCTCTATAGTTGCAGGGAATTCGGTATCAGGATATACGTCAGAGAGGACCGTCACCTTCATTCCGGCCTTGACATTAGGATAGTAGCTCTCCGGAACGCTCATCAGGGCCTTGAGAGTGGCGATCTGGGTGAGGACAAGAATAGGCTGGCCGCTGTAGAGCTCGCCGTCCTCATAGTTCTTGGCGGTGATGACACCTCCGAACTGAGCCTTGACGAAAGTATTCTTCTCAAGGAAAGCGAGGGTCTCCTTGGTCTGCTCATAGCTGAGCTTGAGCTGGTCGTATGACTGCTGGGATACGGCGCCGCTCTCGTGGAGGGCTTCCATGCGGTCCATCTCCACGCCGAGGTTGGCGTATGTGAGCTTGGTATTGTTGAGCTGGTTCTGGTCCATGCGCACGAGGGTGGCACCCTGGCTGACGCTTGAGCCGACTTCAACGTAGATATGCTCGATCTTGCCGGTCACTGAAGGTGAAACGTTCATTGTCTGATATCCCTGGAGAGTAGTGGAGAAATCAAGGACGCGTGAAATTGTCTTCTTCGCAAGAGGGCTGGTCTCCACAATTTCCTCACGGTCGGAGGCCACTTCCTGCTGTGCCTGCTTCGGGCCGCAGCCCGCAAAAAGGACCGCAGCGAAGGCGAGTGTTGCAAAATGTCTTATATTCATATCTGTATCTTTATTTGTTCAGGAGTTGTTCAAGTGAAATCTGTGCATTGACCATATCGAGCAGTGCCTGCACATAGGAGCTCTGCGCCGAGATGAGGCTGGTGCCGGAATTGGTTACGTCCAGGCTTGAGGCCACGCCGTATTCGTACTTCTTCGCAATGTTGTCGAATACCCTGCGGGCAACGTCCACATTCTGACGCTGGGTGTCCAGACGCTCGATGGAGGATCGCAGGTTGTAGAGCAGCTGGCTGTACTGCACCTTGAGGGCCAGCTCGGTATCCTTGAGCGTATTGAACTGCTTCTGGTATGCCAGCTTGGCATCCTTGATGGCAAGATAGGTCTTGCCTGAATTGAATATAGGCAATGACAGCTTGACGCCCATCATGTTAGGAGGGGTCATATCCATGCGGAGCTCATCGCTGAAATACTTCTTGGTGGTATATTGGTGATATACGCTGAGGGTCGGTCCGTTGGACCATCCCGTCATGGCAATCTGCTTTCTGGCAAGTTCTGTGCTCTCCTTGAGCAGCTGGTAATTGTAATTGTTGTCAATGTCGAACTCCTCATTCATCAGCTCACGGGCGCTGTCCTCGTTCACGAGGTTGTCGAGATCCTGGAGAAGAGTGATTTCGGTGGAAGGGTCGAGATTAAGCTGGAGACGGAGGGAATTATAGACCATCTCGAGAGAACGCTTCGTGGCCTCGATGGTGTTGGCCATGGTGGTCACCTGCACTAGGAGCTGGTCAGCGTCGGTCTGCTCGGACACGCCGACATCGACGGACTTCTTCGAGATGTCATAGAGCTTCTGCATGCTTGCCTGGTTCTCCTCGAGGAGCTTGAGGGACTCTTCGGTGACGAGGGCCGAGTAGTAGAGCACCTTCACCTGGTCGCAGATCTCTTGCTCGCTCTTGTGAAGGTTGATGTCAGACATCCTCTTGGAAATGTCAGACAGCTGAAGTGAAATGATCTGCGCTCCGCTGAATCCGACTGCAGTCGTGATGCCGAGCGAAACGTATGGAGGCATGGCTATCGACATCGCGCCGAAATCCATGGTGTAACCGAAATAGTTGGAATAGTCACCGGCTGCGCTGACCTGTGGCAGCATTGACGAAATGACCTGCCATTTTGCCGCTTCCGCCTTCTGGATGTCAATGGAAGCGTTCTTCAAAGTGTTGTTGTGCTGGAGTGCATACTCCTGCGCCTGCTGCAAGGTGAATGCCACCTTCGACGGACGCTCTCCCGCATAACCCTGAGCACCAGCGCTTAAGGGAAGAAGAGCGAGCATCAGTGCCGCCGTTCTGCTAATAATTCTACTTGTTTTTACCATCTTCTGCTTATAATTTTCTACAAACGGGGCCTTTCCTCTCAAAAATCGTACCCTACTTGCGTTCATTGTCCCTTTCCTCTTCCTGACAACGCTCGAATTCGGCAAGCGCATCGTCAATGAAACGACAGAAGTTCTGGATATTCAGATCGTACGGGTGAGGGTCGGCGATGAGATGCCCGTAACCCATGATGACATAATAAGGCTGAGCGCTTATGCCGAACTTCCTGCGCATCATATAGGAGTTGATCTGGCCCACGGTCTTGAGCAGTTTGCCCTGTTCCGTCCTCACCCAGCGGGAGCGCGGAGCCTTGGTCTTGTCGTCCCCGTAGAGGGTGACAACCACGAAATGATTGTCGAGCGCCTTCCGGATATCAATGTAGCTCAGGACCTTGGCCTCCATCTCGCGGCAGTTGACACAGCCCAGGCCTGAGAATTCGATGAAGAGAGGCTTGTCAACCTTTTCGGCATAGGCCTGTGCTTCCTCGAAGTCATAGAAATGGTTGTTGACCTTCATATGCTCAGCCGGCGGAAGGTAGCCTGACAGGGCCTTCAGAGGAGCGCCCCAGAGGCCCGGAATCATATAAAGTACAAATGCGAAGGACGCCAGCGCGCATGTCAGTCGGAGCGGCTTGATGCGGCGGCCGGATTTGCCGGAGGCGGAATCCTTGTCAGGACGCGGCCCGTCGGAAGGGAAGCGTATCACGCCCAGCAGGTAGAGTCCGAGCAGGGTGAAGCAGACAAGCCAGATGGCAAGGTAGAGCTTGCGGCCGAGTATGCCCCACTGATATGTCTGGTCAGCCACGCTGAGGAATTTGAAGCCGAGGGCGATTTCGATGAAGCCGAGGGAAACCTTGACGGTGTTGAGCCAGCCTCCGCTCTTCGGCAGGCGCTTGAGCCAGGACGGGAAGAGTGCCAGAAGGGTGAAAGGCAGTGCGAAGGCCACGGAGAATGCGAGCATTGTGACCATTGGCGCCCAGAATTCACCGGAGGTCGATTTGATAAGCACTGTGCCGACTATAGGTCCCGTGCAGGAGAATGACACCAGCACGAGGGTCAGGGCCATGAAGAAGATGCCTCCGAGGCCCTTGCGGTCCGACTTGCTGTCGCTGCCGTTGACCAGGCGGCTCGGGAGCGTGATCTCGAAGAAGCCGAAGAATGAGGCCGCGAAGATCATGAACACTATGAAGAATATGATGTTCGGGAGCCAGTGTGTGGCGAACCAGTTGAATATGTCCGAGGTCACGGCCTCTCCACCTATGATGCGGGTCGCGATTATGATCACGGCTATAGGCAGAGTATAGAGGAGCACGATGAACAGACCGTACATGAAGGCACGGAAACGTCCCGCCTTCTTGTCTTCGCTGCCCTTGATGAAATATGACACAGTCATCGGAACCATAGGGAAGACGCAAGGGGTCGCGAGCGCCACCAGTCCCCAGAACATGGCCTGGAGCACTATGGACCACAGAGGAGCGGAAGACCTCCTGGACGCCGGTGCGGCAGCCGGTGTATCCGCCACGTTGTCAGATGCCGCTGACGCAGCGCTTATACGTATCTCGAAATCCTCGTCACTCGGAGGGATGCATCCGCTGTCGTTGCAGCACATCCATTCCACATTGGCCTTGAGGACGCTGCCGTCCTTCGCACGGACCTTCTGCGCAAAGCTGGCTGAGCCCTCGAAATAGCCTATCTCCATCCCGAACATATCCTCGAACTTGCGCACCGGCTGGCTGATGCACTCCACCGGGCCGACGAGCTCGATGCCGGCTGAAGGCTTGAAAGTGAACACGGTCGGGTTGGGGCCGCCCTCATACGGGCCCATGTCATACATGTGCCATCCCTGCTGGATGGAGGCCGTGAAGACAACATTGGTGATGCCGTCACCTTCCGGAGATGTCGATGTGCTCCAGCTCACCGGATTGGGCTGCGCCTGCATTATGGAGGCGATAAACAGGGATATGAGGGTGTAAATAAGTCTTCTTCGCATATTCGATGTCATTTTATTTAAACAAATATACTACTTTATCACAAAAGATGTAACTTTGTTAGATATTAATAAAAACACAAAACAACAGAACATATATCATGTACACAGATTTTCAGAAATTCCTCACCGATGAACTTCAGTCCATCCAGGATGCAGGCCTCTACAAAAACGAGCGCGTCATCACTTCCGCACAGAAGGCAGACATCACCGTAAACGGTGACACCCCTGTCCTCAACTTCTGCGCAAACAACTACCTCGGCCTCGCCAACAACCCTGAACTCATCAAGGCTGCCAAGGAAGCCCTTGACACACACGGTTACGGTATGGCTTCCGTACGTTTCATCTGCGGAACAGGTGACCTCCAGAAGAAGCTTGAAGCGAAGATCGCTGAATTCTTCGGCACAGAGGATACCATTCTGTATTCATCATGCTTCGACGCAAACGGCGGTGTATTCGAACCGCTCCTCAACGAGCAGGACGCCATCATCTCCGATGCTCTCAACCACGCTTCCATCATCGACGGCGTACGCCTCTGCAAGGCTCAGCGCTATCGTTATGCAAACGGTGACATGGCTGAACTCGAGAACTGCCTCAAGACAGCTCAGGCTCAGCGCCACAGGCTCATCGTTACTGACGGTGTATTCTCAATGGACGGTAACGTCTGCCCTCTCGACAAGATCTACGAGCTCGCCAACAAGTACAATGCAATGGTGATGGTTGACGAATCACACTCTGCAGGTGTTGTAGGCAAGACAGGTCGCGGTGTTACTGAGAAGTACAACCTCCGTGGCAAGATCGAAATCCTCACCGGTACTCTCGGCAAGGCATTCGGCGGCGCCATCGGCGGCTTCACAACAGGTAAGAAGGAGATCATCGCAATGCTCCGTCAGCGCTCAAGGCCATACCTCTTCTCCAACTCCCTCCCTCCAATGGTTGCAGCTGCAGGTATCCGCATGTTCGACATGATGAGCGAGACCAACACTCTCCAGGACAAGCTCCACAGCAACACAGACTACTTCGTAAGCAAGATGAAGGCTGCCGGCTTCGACATCAAGCCTACTCAGTCAGCTATCTGCGCAGTTATGCTCTATGACGCTCCTCTGAGCCAGAAGTTCGCTGCACGCCTCCAGGACGAAGGTATCTATGTAACAGGCTTCTACTATCCTGTTGTTCCTAAGGGCCAGGCACGTATCCGCGTACAGGTATCCGCAGGCCACGAAGTCGAGCATCTCGACAAGTGCGTTGCCGCATTCACAAAGATCGGCAAGGAACTCGGCGTACTCAAATAAGTCAATACTTATATACCCTACATAAAAAGAGCAGGTTGACCGTATGATCAACCTGCTCTCTTTTTCATTGAGGTACGGGTTACACCAGCGCCTTGCCGGTCATCACTTCCGGCTGAGGGATGCCCATCAGCTTGAGGATGGTCGGAGCGATGTCGCAGAGGCGGCCGTCGGCCACTGACTTGATGTCGTCATCGACCACGATGAACTGCACCAGATTGAGGGAGTGTGCGGTGTTCGGCGTGCCGTCGCCATTGACTGCGAAATCGGCATTGCCGTGGTCGGCGGTGATGAGCACGGTGTAGCCGTTGGCACGCGCGGCGCGGACAACCTCACCCACAGCGGAGTCTATGTACTTGACCGCCTTGACGATGGCGTCATACACTCCGGTATGACCCACCATATCGCCGTTGGCGAAATTCAAAATCACCATGTCGTGCTTGCCTGTGGCCAGGTCAGCCACGAGAGCGTCCTTGACCTGCGGCGCGCTCATCTCCGGCTGGAGGTCGTAAGTGGCCACCTTCGGGGAATTGATGAGTATGCGGTCCTCCCCGGCGAAGGTCTGCTCGCGGCCGCCGTTGAAGAAGAAGGTCACGTGCGCGTATTTTTCGGTCTCGGCGATGCGCAGCTGGCTGCGGCCTGCGGCAGAAACCACCTCTCCGAGGGTCTGAGGCACATTTTCCTTGTCGAAAAGTATGTGAAGGCCCGTGAAGCTGGCGTCGTACGGAGTGAGGCAGCAGTAGTGGAGCGGGATGGTGTGCATCCCCTGCTCAGGCATGTCCTGCTGGGTCAGCACGGAAGTGATCTCGCGGGCGCGGTCATTGCGGAAGTTGAAGAAGATGACGCAGTCGCCCTTCTCAATCTTCGCCAGCGGCTCGCCGTCGGCACCGACAATGCATACCGGCTTGATGAATTCGTCGGTCACGCCTGCATCGTAGGATGCCTGGATGGCCTCGGTGGCGGAGGTGAATTTCTCGCCGATGCCCTCAACTATCAGGTCATATCCGGCCTTGACGCGGTCCCAGCGCTTGTCGCGGTCCATGGTGTAGAAGCGGCCGCAGACCGAAGCCACCTTGCCGGTGGTGGCGGCCATCTTCTCCTCAAGCTCGGCTATGAAGCCCTTTCCGCTCTTCGGGTCGGTGTCGCGGCCGTCCATCAGGCAGTGCACGAAGACCTTGTCCAGTCCGGCTCTGTCAGCCTCCGCGAGGAATTCATAGAGATGGTTCAGAGAGCTGTGCACGCCGCCGTGGGAGCAGAGTCCCATGAAATGCAGCTTGCAGCCCGTCTGCTTTACATATTCATAAGCCTTGCGTATCTCGTCATTAGCCAGCAGCGCGTGGTCGCGGCAGGCCATGTTGATCTTGACCAGGTCCTGATATACCACGCGGCCGCCGCCGATGTTGAGATGACCCACCTCGGAGTTGCCCATCTGCCCGTCAGGCAGACCTACATCCTCGCCGCAGGCGGCAAGATGTGAGACAGGGTATTTGGCGCGGAGCGCGTCGATCTCCGGCGTACCGGCGGTGAATATCGCATTTGAAGCATCCTTGCGGCCTTCTCCCCAGCCGTCAAGGATCATTAAGAGTACTTTTTTGTCCATAACCTTGCAAATATACTGCTTTTGCTGACAAATTATATCCCAGTTGACCCTGCTGGGATATAATCTCTTTTTTTATTATCTTTGATGAATAATATCATTCTGCATCCGAAAAATGTCAAGGAACACCAAGAAAAAATCAGATAAGGAGCGCGCGAAAAGCGCCTCATCCAGAAGGGATTCACACAGAAGCGGCCGTAACTCCAAGGGTCCGAAGATTGCCGCAAGCGTGGAAGGCGTGGTCAGCATGAACCGCGACGGTCTCGGCTTCGTGACCGTTCCAGAAATGACCGAAAGCATCTTCATCCCGGTCAACAAGATGCGCGGCGCCCTCAACGGCGACTATGTCAGAGTCAACGTGCTGCGCAGGCGCAGACCGCAGAGCGGCAAGATCGAAGGCGAGATCGCCTGCGTCCTCCAACGCTCCCGCAAGCCGCATATCGGCATATTGGTAGTGCGCAAGAGGGATGTCTGGGCAATCGTGGAGAGCCGCGTGATGCCTTACGACATCAGGATAATGTGCGAGCCGGAGAACCTCCCTACCATTGGCGGCCTGAAGGCCGAAAACGGTGACAAGGTGGCTGTGCTTGTCAAGGACTGGCCGAAGAGCAGCGCCGAACCTCTCGGCGTCATAGTCGATGTGCTCGGCACCCCTGGCGAGAATGACACGGAGATGCATTCGATACTCGCCGAATACAACCTGCCATACCGCTTCGAACCTGAGGTGGAGAATGCCGCAGAGTCCATTTCGGAGCTCATCACGGACAAGGACATAGCCGCTCGCAAGGATTTCCGCGGAGTGACGACCTTCACCATCGACCCAAGCGACGCGAAGGACTTCGACGACGCGCTGTCTTACCGCAAGCTGGACAACGGCAATTACGAGGTCGGCATACACATCGCGGACGTGACACATTACGTCCAGCCGGGCAGCCCGGTGGACCGCGAGGCATTCGACCGCGGCACGTCGGTCTATCTGGTGGACCGCACCATACCTATGCTCCCGGAGAAGCTCTGCAACAAGCTCTGCTCCCTCCGCCCGCACGAGGACAAACTCTGCTTCTCAGCAGTGTTCGAGCTCAATGACAAGGCCAAGGTCATCAAGAGCTGGTTCGGACGCACCGTGATCAACTCCGACTACAGATTCGACTACGAACAGGCCCAGCAGATCATCGAGACCAAGGAGGGACCGCTCGCCGGGGAGATATGCAAGCTGCATGAGCTGGCGGACTGCCTGCGCAAGGAACGTTTCAGCAAGGGCGCGATGAACTTCGAGCGTCCGGAGATGAAGGTCATCGTCGATGAGAAGGGCAAACCTATCGACGTCAAGCAGAAGATATCCGTGGACAGCAACTGGCTCATCGAGGAGTTCATGCTGCTGGCCAACCGCGGCGTCGCCGAACACGTGGCGAAGCATTGCAAGGCGAAGGACCCTACCTTCGTATATCGTATCCACGACAACCCTAATCCTGAGAAGATCGAGGAGCTCCGCAAATTCGCGCACAACTTCAAGCATGAGATGGGCGACACCGGCAATCCGAAGAAGATTGCAAAGAGCCTCAACGAACTGATGGGCAGCGTCAAGGACCTCCCTGAGGAAGGCGCGATACAGATGATGGCGCTGCGCTCCATGGCCCGCGCCTGCTATTCCACCGACAACATCGGCCACTACGGCCTCGCTTTCACCTTCTACACGCATTTCACATCGCCTATCCGCCGCTATCCGGATATGATGGCGCACCGCCTGCTGGCGATGTACATGGACGGCGGGAAGTCCCAGGACAAGGTATATTACGAGGAATGCTGCAAGCACGCATCGGAGCGCGAGCAGCTCGCCACCGAGGCCGAGAGAGCCAGCGTGAAATACAAGATGGTCGAGTACATGCAGGACAAGGTTGACCAGGAATTCGACGGCACCGTCTCAGGCCTGACCGAATGGGGCATCTACGTCGAGATCGAGCCTACCAAGATCGAAGGTATGATCTCGCTGCGCGACATGACCAACGACTGCTTCGTCTTCGACCAGGAGAATTACCGCAGCGTCAGCAAGGCCAACGGCCGCATACTGACCCTCGGCGACAAGGTGCGCATACGCGTGCTCCGCGCCAACCTCGAGCAGAAGCTGCTGGACTTCGAGCTGCTCCCTGAAGAAAAGGCTTCGGTGTAAACATTCTCCGACATGATCACTTATCCCAATCCGAAACTCAACATCGGCCTGAACATTCTGCGCAAGCGGGAGGACGGCTACCACGACATAGACACGCTGATGGTGCCATATACGGGTATGCGTGACGTGCTGGAGATAGTGCCTTCCGACGAGCTTCGGATGACACTCTACGGCATACCGGTGGACGGCGATCCGATGGACAACCTCTGCGTACGGGCCTGGAAGCTGCTGGCGGAGGATTTCAACATAGCGCCGGTGGCCATCTACCTCTACAAGAACATCCCTTCCGGTGCGGGTCTGGGCGGCGGAAGCGCCGACGCCTCCTTCACCCTGCTGATGCTCAATGAGATATTCAGCCTCGGCCTGGACAATGAGACCCTGGCGCGTTATGCGGCCCGCCTGGGCAGCGACTGCCCGTTCTTCATCTTCAACAGGCCAATGCTCTGCCGCGGCCGGGGGGAAGTGATGACGCCTTTCGAGCTGGACCTCAGCGGATACGACATCGAGGTCAAGGTCCCGGATGTGCACGTATCCACGCGCGAGGCATACGCCGGCGTGACGCCGGGCCTGCCGACAAGGCCGCTCGAGACGCTTCTCGCCCTGCCGGCCGGTCAGTGGCGCGGAGCTGTGGTCAATGATTTCGAGCCGGGCATATTCGCCGCGCACCCGCAGCTCGCCGCAATCAAGGAGGATATGTACCGCCGCGGAGCGGTATATGCGTCAATGTCCGGAAGCGGCAGTTCGATTTTCGGGATTTTCGCGAAATAATATTTATTTTTGCACAGGCAAAAGGCAAGCGAGATGCACATAGGTATAGCAGGCAACATAGGCAGCGGCAAGACCACGCTCACAGGAATGCTCGCGAAGCATTACGGATGGACCCCGAAATACGAGGCGGTCACCTACAATCCCTATCTGGAGGACTACTACAAGGATATTCCGAGGTGGTCATTCAACCTCGAGGTCTATTTCCTCACGCAGAGGCTCAAGGACGTGATGAACATCTCGCAGAGCCCCGGGACCATCATCCAGGACCGCACCATCTTCGAGGGTGTGCACGTGTTCGTGGCCAACAACTACGATATGGGCAACCTGACAAAGCGCGACTTCGACGCCTACATGGACCTCTTCAACGTAGTGATGCAGTCCGTCAAGCTGCCCGACCTGCTGATTTATCTCAAATGCTCCATCCCTCACCTCGTGGCACAGATACAGAAGCGCGGCCGCGACTATGAGCAGAGCATCAGCCTCGACTATCTCCAGGGCCTGAATGACCGCTACGAGAAGTTCATCTCCGAATACAAGGGCGAGGTGCTGGTCATCGACACCGACAACATGGATTTCGAACACAGGCCGGAGGACTTCGCCGCCATCACAGACCGCATCGACGCGCGCCTCTTCGGACTGTTTTAAAACATTATGGCTATGAAAAAGATATTATATTTTGCAGCGGCCCTGTTTTGTGCAGGCTCTTCAGTATTTGCTCAGAACCCTCGCCGCGTGCCACCGCGCCAGGCGCCGGTCAACAATAATCCCATTGTTGTCCCTGTACAGCATACGGTATCACCCAACGCGGCAATTTACACCTGTTACAACATCAATTCGCCTGTAGGCGGAGGTGTGGCCACAGACGAGAGCTGGAACCGTCCGAGCTCAGAAAGCCTGGTGGACAGCTATTACATGCCTGCACTCCCGCGCATCCCGGAGGAAATGGCCCCTGTCAAGCAAAAGAAGGATGAAAAGGATCCGTTCCGCGACAATACCAGAAGGATATTTGAATCAAATTCCTACACTACCGGAATAATGGGTGGCTACGACAATGCTTCCGTGGATAAGGAGCTGCTGGCCATCGAGCTGTTCGGTTACGGCCGCAGGGTGCCTGCAGACCTCGCCGAGGCAGTGCGCGCACGCGTTGCGGCAGGTGCTGCGAAACGCGGCCGCCACTATGTGCTGGATGCACAGACCCAGCTCGGCGGTGCGTATGACGGCTCGCCTGTGTATTACGGCGGAGCCGCAGGCAGCTTCCACTTCAGCCCGCGCATGGAGGCCCTTTACTGCAGGGGCGTGCGCTACGTCATCTCCGGCGTGGTGGCCGAATACTACACTCATCAGTATTACAGCAGCGAGAAGGCCAAGAAGCCGACATACGAGACCCTGATGACAGTTTATCTGACAGCCTACGACCTTGACAAGCATATGATACTCCAGACCTACTGGATCAATGCCACAGGTACCGGCACCCGTCAGGAAATGGCTGACAACGAGGCTCTCGGCTGCTTCGAAAGCAAGGCATTCAACATGGTGATGGACAATTTCCCGATCATCACCACCTTCACCTCATACGGCGAGACCGACCGCAAGGGCGGCATCAAGACAGCAACCATCGCTGCAGGTCTGGATATGGGCGTGGCCAAGACAGACATCTTCCACGTGTTCAACTCAGCAGACCCATACGGCAAGAAGATAGGCAAGGTCAAGGCAACACACCCGGTACTCAACGGCTCCGAGTGCAATATCACCGGCGGTCAGAAGGACATCACCGAAGCTGTCAACTCAGGTGCCAACCTCTTCCTGCTCAGCAAGGGCCAGGCGCTGTTCTAAAGATTAAGCAATCAATCTTATTATCTGAGGTTGAACTGCAGGTCGTACTTGCGGAAGAGTTCACGCCACTGGTCCTCGGTGGCCTGCTTGGCGTCGCGCGGCGCCGGTTGAATCTCGGTGGTCCAGAGGATGCGGGCAGTGCCTGAAGGTATTGTAGTCTGGATATTGTCGCCTTCCAGCATCTTCGTCACCGGTATTCTGGTCTCGTTATTCTCACCTCCCTTGGAAGTCTTGTAGATGACTTCCGAGCCAGCCACCTCTTCTTCCTCCTTGATGATTTCGTGGGTCTGAAGCTGTCTGGCAGTGTATGCCTTGTGGTGCTGGACTTCATACTTGAATTCCGCATCTCTTCCGCCGATGTTGATGCCCATAGCGCGCATCACTGAAGACAGACGCAGCTCGGTCTCTGTATGATTTTCCTCGTAATAATCCCAGAAATAGTCCGGATATGTTTCAAGCATATTCTCATCCTTGCCAAGTGGCGCCTCGACCTTGATATGTATAGGTGCCTGGTAGGACACTCTCATACTGGAGGCATTGTTCATTATGCCGTACACCGTATATGTTGGAAGCGCCTTGTAAAAATTCAGGTCATAGCCGAGATCGGCAGTTACCTTGAATTTTTCAATTGCGTTGATCAAAGGATTATCGCTCTTGCCGTTCGCACCGAGCAGGTCTTCGTAAGTGATGTCCTTGACGAAGTTTTTGTCGTAGTTGGACAGGTCAAAATCTACGTCCGCATTGAGATAGCCGAAATAGTGCCCGTCAAAGGCGGTGCTGCCGAAATTGTCGAGTTGCACGAGCTTGATGGCGCCCAGGCCGATGTGCCAGGTGGCCGAACATACTTCCCCCCTGTACTGGAATGCCATAGTCTTGTCGACGTGCGGGAATGCAAGCACCCAGACGGTATCGAAGCTGCCGCAATTGTCCCTGAGATACATATTGACGAGGTTGTAGAAATAATCGATGCGGCACATATTGAGCAGAGATGCCCTGTTCATCCATTTCTGATTGTCCCTCTTGTGCTGGTCATACATCAGTTTCACAATCTGTATGGAAGAGAGGCCGTTGCCTATGGCGGAAGCTGCAGCACCCGGGGCGACCGAAGTCACCACACCGGCAGCGCCCAGCACATTGTCAGCAGTGCCGGCCGCACCGACAGCATTGGAATATGCCAGTCCGGCGACTCCTGTAGTGGTGCCGTAGATGGCCTGGGCAACCGGTCCGCCGGGAACTACAAAGCCCACAACACCCGTAACAAAACCGAACATATCGCTTTTCCACTGATTGGTGGTATATGTGAAATCCTTGAAAATGGGTGTCACCTTATAAAGCCGGGCAAGTTCCTTCCTGCTGCCTATGCCTGATTTATCCAGTGCCTTCTGTATGCATTCCTCGACAAACTCCGGAGTGATGTTCCAGGTATGCACGAGCATTCCGGCAACAGTGATCTTATCCTCAGCGAAAGTCTCTGACATACTTTTCTGGCCGGCCATCCACATTAACGTGGTATGGTCACCTTCCTTGCGCGTCGAGATGGTGAACAATGCAGGATATGCCGGTTCGAATTCCGGCAGACGCAGGCGGGAATAGTCCACAGGGTCGTCAGGGATATTGGGGTTGGGAGCAATGATCTGCGGAAAAGCACTGAAGCTGCAGAGTGCGAGCACCAATGATATTATGAACTTTCTCATAGTTTGACCTCCTTGTTTGAATTCCACTTGCTGACACTATTCTGCAGTGCGGCGTTGTCAGGGTCCATTTTAAGTGCCTCATTGAGGTATCGCGCCGTAGCGACGCCGTCGCCAAGTTTGGAGTAGAGCAAGGCGCAGAAATAGACATATTTCACATCGAAAGGATTCACACGGACTGCAGCTTCGAGGTAATCCTGAGCTGCCGCATTGTCAGGATTTTCCTGTGAAAGCAGGTCCGCAGCCTTGCGGGCCAGGGCATCGGCATCCCAGGTCGGGACATCCTTTTCGAAATGGAAGCGTTTGAACGTCATCGAGCCTTCGTATTTCAACTGATAGGCCTTGAGTCTGGTAGAAAGGGCGACTAAGTCAGAAAGGCTGAGTTGGGCCAGATAGCTGAAATCGAATGCCGCACCGGGGAAATATGGGTTTGACGTGGCGCGGCTGTAATATGTGAGCGCCTCCGCCGCCTCGCCCTTGTAGTCGTACACCAGCCCCCTGAAATAGTCAGGGAATGGCGAAACCAGCGAAAGGTCGCGCATTGCATACCACTGCTGTTCCTTCAGACGGAAAACGTCCATACCTATCTCCTCCGCCTTGTCCTCAACCTTATCCGCCACTTTTTCCACCTTCTTGGCAAGCTTTTCCGCCGAGGAGGCAAAATTCTGCAGACCATTGAGCAGGGCAGTGTAATCCGTGTCCCCGAAGAGGAAACTCAGGTCCTCATCGGCAGCCTTCTTCTTGGCTTCCTCTATCGAAGCGTCAGTGGCCTTGCGCTGCGCCATCTCGCGGGCCTGATCATACATCAGGACAAGGGCGGTACGCCAGCTTGCAACCGCAGCGGCGGCCTGACCGTAGAACCAGTCGGCCTGACGGTCAAATCCTGCCTCAGCCCACTCCTGGCCGAGTTTATACAACCCGTCCGTAAATTCGAGGAAACTCTGCTCCGTCGGGCTTGCGCTCTGCTGGGCAGCAGAAGGCAGGCAGGCGGCCAGAGCCAGAACAAATGCAAGGAACAGTTTTTTCATATGTCAATTATTTTGGATTTCTTTGAAATGTCTCAGTGCTACGTCGGCATAGACATAGCGTTTTGTCCGGGAAGTCGCCACGAATGCAGTGTGGAAATGCTTCTCGTGGGATTTGTCCAGTATCTCGTCCAGCGGACCGTAACCGGGATTTACCCAGCGGCAGCCGCGGTTGTAGGCCGTGGCGGCGAGGCGCAGCTGCTCTTTGAGAGGAAGGGCGTCGATGCCTTCCTGCGTCTGCTCCCCATTTTTGTCAAATGAGCCGTAGTCAAGCCAGAGCAGCTTCAGGAAGACCGCCAGATAAATGCACTGCCATTCCTCCTTTTCCATACGGCTGATGCGCACGCGGCGGGCCATCTGGCTGTCCTTGGTATCGAAGTACAGATCGTACTTCCGCGGCAGGTCGCTGCGCATCCAGCGTTTTTCCAGCTCCTCAACAAAGGACGGCTTCATCTGGAAACGTCCAATGGAGAAGTCGCAGCCGGCCGAGCCCCTGCTGACATAGACGGACTTCACGCTGCCGGTCTCCATCCTGTCCTGGAAGAGGCTGTAGCGTATAAGTTCCGGAAAAATGACGGATTCCGCGATATCACAGGGGACATCAAAACTTTGCCATATCTCCTGCCACTCGGAACGATGCTCCGCGCAATAAACATTTGCAGCGTCATCCTTTGGGGATGGCACTGCAAATAATATGGTAAGGAGTATGGTTAGAGCTTGTATGTGCACTTTACAATCTGATAGAGGAGCGATCCGTCTTCCTTTTCAGTGGTCAAGATGTCCACCCATACGATATTGTTGCCCTGCTTCTCCCAGGCTGCAGGGTAGATGATATCACCCTCCGGCAACTGGATGAAGCCGCCTTCAGCATTGTAGATGACTTCACGCTTGCCGTCGCTGCTCTTCCAGCTGGCGCTGGCAGGGCTCTTGGCCTTTGCGACCATATTCTTGCCGTAATCCTTGGATACAGCGGTCCAGGAACCCTTGTTGAACTGATATACCTTACCGTCAACTTCCTTGAATATGTTGGAGCCGTTGAGAAGTTCGGTCATACTTGGAGCCACGTAGAATTCAGGCCACCAGAACTGCTCACCCTTCTTGAGGGTAATCTGGCGCTCCACTTCCTCTGAATACATATGAGGATAGTTGCTCGGGAACTCGCTGTATGCCTCGGCAAGAATGTCACCGGCTTCAATGACGAGGTTGAGAGGGACTCTCCAGCGCGCGCACTCCGGAATGACGCCGTCGGCAATGGCCTGATTCTGTATCTTGACAATGTCGGACATACCGTTCTGGACCTTGCTGTAACGCTTCTGTACGTCTGCAGCCCACGCCTTTGCGGCCCTTTCACGATAGGTCCTGATGATATCCATTGCCTGGGAATAAAGGGCATTGTATTCAGCCGGATTGGCGGAAGCGTATATCTTTGCCTTGATGTCTTCGACCTTCTTGCGCTCGGTAGCGGAGAATTTGGCGTTAGAGTCACTCCAGGTGACAGCTGGCCAGGCTTCCATAATGTCCTTGCCGTACTTCTCGATCTTCTGGTACTTCTCGAGCATAGGGGAAAGCTGGTTCTGCACTTTCCCTACGTTCTGGGCAACCTTCAGGGCCATGTCAGCACCTGGGACGGAAGCGAATGCGGCCTTGGTGAGCTCCTTCTGAATGGTGCTCTTGAATGCCTTGGCTTCTTTCTGTGTAGCGGCATCAAGGGTCTTCATATAAGCCTCGGACTTCTTCTCGATAGCCCTGGATGCAGCGTCATCGCCGCTTTCCATACTCTTGCGTGTAGCCTCTTTGTATTCAGCTGCCGTGCAGCCGAAATATTTTCTGATCTCTCTGTCATATTTGTCAAAAACGGCATAGGTTGCAGACAGGGCTGTTTTCTTGACATCACCGTCAGTCATATTTTCGGCCTTCTTGGCCTCATTGACAAGGGTGTTCTCGTCAATGCCGCCGAGAATCTTTGCACGCATACGGGATACGAGCGCCTCCTCTTCGGCAGGACTCAGGGTGCCGTTCTGGAGGGCCGCCATCTCGGCTGCGGTAAGACCGTATGCATCCTGGAGAGCCTTTTCAGCCTCTGCGCGCCACTTCTCGGTGAACTGGTCTTCGCAGGTGGTGTCCTTGTTGAGCTCCTCAGCACGGAGGGTCACGGCCTTGATTGCCTTGTAATATGCTATCTGGTCGGCTTCTGTAGGATTCGCCAGCTGTGCCGCAGCAGGTACGGCAGGGAATTCCGCCATCAGCGGGATAGGGAACTTGGCAGTGCTAGGGGTCACTTTGCCGTCCCAGCCGAATGAGCTGCTGTGCTTAGGCTGCAGCGTTTCCTTGCTGTCAGGCACCGGCAGACCGCCCTTGGCTGTTTCCTTCATCGCGCCAACATTTACGCCTGTCTTTTCACCGACTTTGTCTCCTATCTTGTCGCCTATCTTTTCACCAATTTTGGATGTGGCATTTGACACCTTTTCGGAAATCTTGTCTCCAATGGCGTTGCCGACAGCCTCAGTGGCCTTTTCCTTGAGCTTGCCAAGGATGTTCTGGGCGTCAGATGCAGGCGCGGCCATTACAAGTGCCGCTGCTGCCATTGCAAATATCTTTTTCATTATTCTGAATTATTTCTTGATGAATTCCACTCTGCGGTTCTTTGCGCGGCCGGCCTCCGTGCTGTTGTCAGCCACAGGCTCGTGGGAGCCCTTGCCCACTGCGCGGAGGTTCCATTCATCAACACCGAGTTTCACAAGCTCGGCCACGATGGCCTCGGCACGCTGCTGGCTGAGCTTGTCATTGGTTGCAGCGGAGCCGGTGTTGTCGCAGTGACCCTGGACCTCGAAACGGGCTGAAGGATTCTTCTTCATGTAGTCCGCCACCATCTGGATGTCAGTCATTGACTCTGGCTTGAGAGTGGCCTTGCCGGTGTCGAAGAGGATGTTGTTGGTCACGAATTTGCCTGTCTCCCGAATGGCCTTCTCGGCGGCAGAGAGGTCAGAAGCGTTGCGCTCATAGAGTTCCGCGCCTGCAGTGCCGAGGCGGATATTGGAGAGACAGCAATACGGATAGTCATTACTCTGATAGCAGAATTCAACATACTTTGGAGCGATTACATTAGGAGCGTTGATGACGCGCTTGCCGTTGATATAGACCTTCATCGCGCGCTGATTGAATGACATGGCAAAATGGTTCCAGCCGACCTTCATACCGCTTTTCTGCTCATTGAGTTCTTCCTCGACAGAGCCCTTGCCGGGCTTCTGGAGCTTGTATTTCACACTGTTGATACCGCCCAGATTTGCCCCCCACCATATAAGGATGTCACCGCAATACTCACTGGAATCGTCACCTCCATAATATTCTGTATAAGTGTTCAGGCCCTGCCCGCCGTTCTTGAGGGCTATGTTCAGATTCATCTGACCACCATTGTCAGCAGGTTTTGACAGGTAGTAGTCAAATTCAAGGGTGAACTCCTCCGGAAGATAGCTGTACTGATTCTTCTTCATAAGAGGATATATTCTGCCGCCTTCACCGTCAAACTTTATGACCTTCCTGCCGCCAAGGTCCGTTACGCCCACGCTTCCCGCACTTATATCCCACTTGCTCGGGAATTCGCCCATCTTCTCACCTGCAAGATTGTCCTCGAACAGGACGATGCTTCCGGGAACGAAATCGTTCTCCTCGCTGCTCATCGCAGCATTCTGGAATTCTGGTGCTGCGGTGGCAGATGCGGCTGAAGATGCAGAGCCTGTCCCCGGCTTCTTGGCGCCGCAGGCCTCGCAGAAGTCACCCTTGTTGCCCGGCTGGCCGCAGGTAGGGCAGGTCCAGCCTGCTGAAGCTGATGTGCTTACCTGGGCATCATTACCGCTGTTATCCTTATTCTTTTTGTCTTTCTTCTTACCCACATTGTCAATCGCACCGCTGATGGCATTCTCTAACTTGTTGCTGACGGCATTCTCCGCCGCACTCTTGGCGCGCTCAGCCAGACGGCCGAGTACATTCTGCGCCTCCGCGCTGCCGCACGCGAGTACAACGATGACGGCCATTGATAAAATCCTTCTTGTGTTCATCTTATTAAGATTATGGTTCATTCCCCACAAATATAATGTTTTTGCAAATCAAGTGCAACAATACACCAAATATCATGCGGTTGGTTATTTCTTGAAAAGTTCATAATTTTGCCGGACTAACGGCAGTTTATGAGAACAGAACTATCATCCATAGGCAAGGAAGCCGCCATAGAAAGGCTTTTCGAAGGAAGCGGATTCAGCAACAGCCGCACTATTCTCCTCAACGAGAAGGGGGAGATGTGCGCTGCGCACAAGATCATGCTGGAGGGTATGGATTTCGACCTGACTTACACACCGCTCAAGCATCTGGGCTACAAGGCGGTGCTCAATGTCATCGGAGAGGTATATGCGCAGATGCGCCAGCCCTCCGCACTGTCGGTCAACCTCGGCATCTCGAGCAGATTCTGCTATGAGGACATAGAGAGCTTCTGGGAAGGCGTGCTGACTGCCGCGAAGGAACACGGCATCAAGCAGCTCGCGCTGGACCTCAACCCTTCCATCAACGGCCTCTGCATCAGCCTGTCGGCCATCGGCGCGCAGAAGAAGACCGTCATCAGCGCATTGCCGAAGGCAAAGAATATGGACATCATCTGCCTCACCGGACGCGTCGGAGCGGCTTATATGGGCCTCCACATTCTCGAACGCGAGAAGGTGGCCTTCAACGCCGACGGCAAGCAGCCGGACCTCGGCAAATACAAGAACGTGCTCGCGTCCTACCTCAACCCTGAGGTCAAGCCGAATGTGGTCAGCCGCTTCGTAGAGGCGAAGACCTGGCCGGCGAACGGCATCTTCATCACGCGCGGCCTGGGCGACGCGGCATTGCGCCTCGCGCAGCAGACCGGCCTCGGCGTGAAGATATACCTGGAGAAGATACCTATCTCCACCCAGACATTCGAGACTGCGGAGGAGCTCGGCCTCGACCCTGTGACCGCGGCGATGAACGGCGGCGAGGACTACCAGTTCCTCTTCACCCTGCCGATTGAGCAGCACGAGATCATACGCAAGGACTTCCAGGACTATGACATAGTGGGCCACCTCGCCCAGCCGGAAGTCGGTGCCGTGATCGTGACGCCGGAAGGCGCCGAGATCCCCATCCACGCCCAGGGCTATACAGCCACAAATGAAAATTCAACCAAATAAATAAAGCAATACCATGAAAAAATTATTCATTGCAATGATGGCAGCCGCCCTCGTAGTGTGCAGCTGCAAACCGAAGGCTGAAAACGCAGCCCCTGTAGAGGAAGAATGCACCGAGCAGTGCTGCGAAGGTGACGGCAACTGCTGCAAGCACGAGTGCTGCGGCGAATGCCAGGACGAAAACGGCTGCTGCAAGCAGGAAGGCGAATGCTGCGAAGCAAAGGAAGGCTGCAAGCATGACTGCTGCAAGGACGAAGCCTGCAAGGGCGACGGCAGCTGCAAGAAGGAATGCAAGCATGAAGGAAACTGCTGCGAAAAGGCAGAAGGCTGCAAGCACGAGTGCTGCAAGGAAGGTGAGAAGTGCCAGGGCGGATGCGCTGCCGCTGACAAGCAGTGCGTTTACTGCGGAGCATGCTCCTGCCCTATGGAGATCGACATCGCCAAGATCAACGAACTCTACGACAAGGCCGTGAAGGCCGGCAAGGTGACCCCTGAACTCCAGAAGGAGTACAACGCCCTCAAGAAGCACGCTTCAGACTGCGTTGAATGCGGTTCCTGCACCGAGAAGTGCCCTAAGGGCATTGACATCCCTGCAAGGATGAAGGCTGCCGCAAAACTTTTCGGCAAATAACAATCACTTTATATTCGGGGCTTGGCTTCATATAAGCGCAGGCACCTCTGATTATGAACTGGGGGTTGACCTGACTGGTCAGCACAAGGATATGTCAAAGACAGAAGTCGACAAGTCATATTTCGTAGCCTTTTGCATTGAGCAGTACAAAGTGGCTAACAACTTGGATGGAGCAGCGGTTGCTGATTTGTTCAAGAAACATGGCGTTGTCGATTATCTGTACGAGCATTTTGATGTTCTTCATTCCCAGAGCCGGCAATGGCTACTTGAAGAAATTGACGATTTCATAAGCAAACACTGACATCATGAAAGTATATCACGGGAGCCTTGAGATTGTTACCAATCCGGAAATCAGGATATCAGACAGGACACTTGATTACGGTTCCGGTTTCTACACCACAACTGACTATGATCAAGCCAGAAAATGGGTGGAACGCCGGAAGAACGAAGGTGCAGATGCCGGCTTCATTAATGTTTATGAAATCTCAAAGGAAGCTATCCTTGAGAAGAAAACACTTTGGTTTGACTCACCTTCCGAAGATTGGGTTGATTTCGTTCACGAGAACCGGACAAACCGGAACTTCAAACATGATTTTGACTTTGTATATGGTCCTGTCGCCAATGACAAGGTATATGCAGCATTCGCATTATATGAAGACGGCTTGCTTAACAAACAGGAACTCATCGCGGAGCTTAAGACATATGTTCTTGTCGACCAACTTCTATTGCATACTGAGAAGGCTTTGAATTGTCTCACATTCATTGAATCCATTAAGATAGAACTATGAATCTCACGATAACGAAAGACAATGTCCACTTGCTGCTTCCAGGTAAGATAGCATCCGTTTCAGCGATGTATGCGGATGACCATGGTTGTAGCATTATGGAGGCTATGCTTCTGTTCTATGCATCGGACACATACAAGCAGTTGCAGATAGAGGAAACAAAACTCTGGCATCTGGGCCCTGTAGCCCTGTACGAGATTTGGCGGGCCAACCATAAGTAATAATATTTGGCTATCAAGGAAGTTACCGGCATTCTACCATTCTGTAGGTGTCACCAAAATCCCCATTCCAGCAATTGGAATGGGGATTTTCTTTATTCTTGTTCCCACTTTATTCCTGTATTGCCGAGGTGTTGGGCAGGAATGACAACAACTTACAGATTGAATCTCAAGCCAATGTTGGCGGTGAGGCTGGAAAGAGTCTCAAGCTGGTCTTTTTCGAATTCTATCTTCTGCGGTCTCTTGTTTCCATCAATTAAGGTAACGTTGTTCAGTTTTCCGAAAATGGCTTCAGCGGAGATGCCTATCGCTATTTTCGGGGTAATGAAATAATCATAGCCCAAACTGAAATTCTCTCCCAAAGAAGCTCCTTTCTCCAAAAACGACTGCTGGACAAGCGTAATATTATCATTGTATGCCAGATAACCGAAGCCTATCTCGCAGAATAATGAATGCTTGCCATTCGCACTGAACGTTCGTTCCGCCAAGGCTGCTCCGATATATGTAATATCAATCTTCTCCTGGAATTTGCCCGTATGTTCATTCCCAAGTTCGTCGATCAGAGTGACAATGTCCGTACTGCCGGTACGCATGTTTGCCGCCTTTATGCCCAGGCCATAATTGTCGTTGAAGAAATATGATACACCTCCGTTGTATTCGAAGCCGTATCTGAGACGGCTGGCGTGATTCAACGTGAATTCATCGTCTGTTTCCGGCAACTTGCCCAACCGGGCACCGTAGCCGCCGTTGATATCAATGCGCCACTTGGAGTGCTCCCCGGACCAGGCAGGATTCGACTGTTCTGAATAATAGGTGTGCGGTGACTGCGCCGCGAGGTTGAAGGAAAAAGCAATAACGGCGGCTAGAATAAAAAAAACTTTTTTCATAATATTGTAATATAAAAAATAAAGTCATCAATAAGATGGGTAATATTTATCCGGTACCTCACCTGTTTCAAGCCTTATAATAACATGTATTGGTGCATATACTCCGCCCAAATCAGCTTTATAATACTTTTTGGGTAAAGTACCGACATATCTTCTATCACCGTTCATCGACCATACCACCCATCGATGTGAAACGAAATGCTGGCGTGGATGTAGCCCTATATCCTGACTGGTCCTGAACACAATATCGGCTTCGGGTATCGAAACTGGAGATGTAAACACCCGTTCCCATAATCCCAATTTAACTCCGAAACTTACCGAAGTATGCATGAAACATTCTATTTCATCTTGTAATATTTCATCCATATTGTATTGTTCATCAGTATAATGCTTTTTGAAAATCACGATTACGTCGCCATTCAGTTCAGAAACATCTTTCCCTAAAAACTGGAAGTAACGGATATATCCATTGCTTAGTTTGACTTTAAAAACATTACCTTTTGTTACTCTAATATTCATGGCTTAATATTGTATTTCTCCCAAAAACGAGGAGCAATTATTTAATCCATAGCAATTTATCAAATTTTGTTCCAATATTTGAGCATCAATCGTGCAACTACCATCTGTTATAACTAATCTCTCGCCAACCCTTTCCTGCTCCTTTCTGCTGCGGGAACCGACATTGGTCGTAATACTTCGCAAATCGTTTCGCTCGATTTTCCAGAATACATTTAAACTCTCATTCTCCTATGAAGGAGGTCGATGTACAAGGACTTGAGCTCTTCTGACAGGAAAGAATTCTGTATTTCCTCTTCAAACTTAGGGAGAAGGTCAACGTACTTCTTCTTGATCCTGTCGAATACGATTTCAGGAACGCCACAAGTCTTGAATGCGGCGATGAAGTCTGAGTCTTTGATATGCTTCTGTTTCCCATTGAGGTTCAATGCCAATTCTTCATCATCGGCGGGATTGCTGATGGCAGCGCTCAACAAATCATATGCAGGGGAAAGAACAGGTTCGCCGGTAGGAGAATACAGAGAGAAGTTCTTCAGATGCATGTCGTTGTTTCCGGTAAGCCAGGAGAAATACACCAGCTCCAGGAAATCTACCATGTCCAACTGAGGGATGGCGGAGTATTTCCGGATGGCTTTCCCAATCTGCTCGTATGAACTCCGGTACTTATGCTCTGTCTGCCGCTCTGTGAGCTGGCACATATCCTCCATCGCAATTTTCTCTCCGTTTTTCGTCCGGTCAATCCGCTTGGTCAGGTAGCCAATGCTGCCGTCCTTCATCCGGATAAGTGAATGAGGAACGATTTTCAGTTTGGCGATTTCGGCCAGGTGCATGGTAAGGTCTTCATTCTCGGGCAGCATCGCAAACCGTTCCGTCTGGGGTTTGAAGATATAGCCACCCCAGAGTCCCACGATAGTAAGCTTCTGGGAATCCTTATGCTTGTCGAGATTCAAGGACAGTTTAGGTTGGACACCGGTCAAAGTCGTTTGCGACTTGATGACCTGTGCGGCCAGATCGTCCATCTCTTCGCGGGTGTAATCCAAAACGGGAACCGTCGCCGTACCAAAGAACTTCCGGCAACAGGACTTATGGAAATCAACCTCTCCCGGGCCGAGTTCCTTATAGCAGAATAAACACTTACTCATCACCATCCTCCTTTATAGGAATAACGCTAACCGCACCGATGCAGTCCATACAGCAGAGAAGCAGAAGGGAGAACCTGTCCAGTTCGCTAATGTCCGTATTACGGAGCGCCACATCCAGAAGCCATCCCTCGGGAATCAGTCCATCGAAAAAAGGGAAAAGAACCGGGGATTTATAAGGCTTTTCTGTCAAGGGAAGAGTCAAGCTGATTGGCTGGGAATCCGCATCGGAAAGGTACTCAGTATCATAAAGGAATTCATAGCCTTCATCTGTCTCCTTCAAGATTCCGGCTATTTTCTCTTTGTATTTGATTAATGCCGTTTTCATTTCACCTTCTTTTGAGGAACCAGTTCGTATCCGAACAGATCAAATACCTGGGCAACCTTGTCCATCCGCACCGTGGCCTTACCCTGCTCCAATTCGCGGACGAAGTTCAGGCCAACTCCGGATTTCATCGCTAAATCCGCCTGCGTAAGACCATGCTCTTTCCGCAGGGCTTTCAATGTTGAAGATATAACGTTATTACTCATAATTACATTCGCTTGGATGCAAATATAAGAAATAAAAGCAAAACTACATCATAACGAATGTAAAATTACCGGAGAAGTATCAATTACATTCAATTGGATGCAGCTAGCGCCATCAGGCGCTAGCGGGGTCGCGAGGGGGTTTACAGCAGACATGGCATGTCTGCGTCCCCGAGCAGCAGGGCTTCAGCCCGTCGGAACGTGGCAGGGCCCCATCTGTAGAAAGGCGGCATCAGCCGCCCGGCGGAGGCCGTGTCTTGCGCAGCAAGACGGCAAGGCCGGGAGCCCGCAGGGGTCGCGAGCGGGTTCACAGCGGGCATGTTGATGCCCGCGGCCCGAGCAGCAGGGCTTTAGCCCGCCGGAACGGGGGTGGATAAAGAAAAGGCCGACCCTCTGCCAAGAGCCGACCTTCTCAACGTGTACTAAAACCTAAACCGATAATAAGATGCAGACAGAGGCCGATTCGTTGCATCGGAGGCGGAAAAAAAGTTGAAATATTTTCGCTATCTTTGCGAACTTATGAAGGAAAGCGAGAAGATAATACAGAACGTCACTTCAAGTGAATACGAACACGGATTCGAAACCGTTGTGGATCAGGAGTTTGTGCCGAAGGGTCTGAACGAGGACATCATCCGTATGATTTCGGCCAGGAAGCAGGAGCCGCAGTGGCTGCTGGACTTCCGTCTGGACGCATTCCACAAGTGGCAGAAGATGAAGCTCCCGACCTGGGCTCATCTCGACATACCTGAAATTGATTTCCAGGACATCATATATTATGCTGCGCCCAAGCAGCCGTCAAGCGAGAAAAAGGAGATCGATCCGGAACTGGAGAAGACCTTCGACAAGCTCGGCATACCTTTGAAGGAGCGCAACGTGCTCAGCGGCACGGCTGTCGATGCCGTGTTCGACTCCGTATCGGTCAAGACGACCTACCGCGAGTCACTCGCCGAGAAGGGCATCATATTCTGCTCATTCTCCGAGGCGGTGCGCGATTATCCTGACCTGGTGCGCAAATATCTCGCTACCGTGGTGCCGTCAGGCGACAATTTCTACGCCGCCCTCAACAGCGCCGTATTCAGCGACGGCTCATTCTGCTACATCCCGAAGGGTGTGCGCTGCCCTATGGAGCTCTCCAGCTATTTCCGCATCAATGCGAAGGGCACCGGACAGTTCGAGCGCACGCTGCTGGTGGCCGACGAGGGCTCGTACCTGAGCTACCTCGAGGGCTGCACCGCGCCTATGCGCGACGAGAGCCAGCTGCACGCCGCAGTGGTGGAGATCATCGTGGAGAAGGACGCGGAGGTGAAGTACTCGACGGTGCAGAACTGGTATCCGGGCGATGCGCAGGGCCGCGGCGGCATCTACAATTTCGTGACCAAGCGCGGCATCTGCAAGGGTTCGGGCAGCAAGCTCTTCTGGACTCAGGTGGAGACCGGCAGCGCCATCACCTGGAAATACCCGAGCACCATACTCAAGGGCGACAATTCGGTATCGGAGTTCTACAGCGTGGCTGTAACCAACAACTACCAGCAGGCGGACACCGGCACCAAGATGATACACATCGGCAAGAATACCCGCAGCCGCATCATCAGCAAGGGTATCTCCGCAGGCCACAGCCAGAACAGCTACCGCGGCCTGGTCAAGGTCGTGCCAAATGCCGACAACGCGCGCAACTACTCGCAGTGCGATTCGCTGCTGCTGGGTGACAAATGCGGCGCCCACACCTTCCCGGTGATCGAGAGCGACAACCGCAGCGCCGTGCTGGAGCATGAGGCCACAACCTCAAAGATCAACGAAGAGCAGCTCTTCTACTGCTGCCAGAGAGGCATCACACGCGAGGATGCGGTGGGCCTGATAGTCAACGGCTACGCCAAGGAAGTCCTCAACAAGCTCCCTATGGAGTTTGCGGTGGAGGCTCAGAAGCTGCTGCAGGTATCACTCGAGGGCAGCGTGGGTTAAACTATGGGAGCATTGGATCAGATATTGTTCTACGCAGGCGGCAACGCGGTCAGCCTCAGCGAGCTCATCTCAACTGTGCTCGGCCTGAGCTGCGTATTCCTGGCCGGAAGGGGCAAGGTGCTCAACTTCTGGTTCGGCTACCTGTACAACATCTTCCTCTTCATACTCTTCGCAGAGAAACATCTGTATTTCAGCATGGCGCTGCAGCCTGTATCCCTGCTGATCAACCTCTCGGGACATTACCGCTGGACGCATCCGCAGGAAGGCGAAGGCAATGCCCGCAACGAACTCAAGATCACGCGGCTGTCAAAGACCCTTCGGGCGCGCTACATCATACTCATCGTGATGCTGGCGCTGATACTCGGCTGGGCGATGCGCGAGACAGGCATACTCTGGCCGGAGGCATTCCCGCCGGCTACAAGGCCTTTCCTCGACGCATTCGTGACAATGATGATACTCACCGCACAGTACCTCTCCGCCCTCAAGAAGATGGAGTGCTGGGCAGCCTGGATCGCCGTCAATACGACAAATATAATTTTATACATACTCGCCGGACTCTTCTTCATGCCTCTGGTCAGCGCCTGCTATCTGGTGCTCGCCTTCTTCGGCATAAAGTCCTGGCGCAAACAAATGAAGGAGCAATAATATATGTTGACCATCAAAGACCTCCACGCCTCAGTGGGTGAAAAGGAAATACTCAAAGGCATCAATCTGGAAATCAAGCCGGGCGAAGTGCACGCCATAATGGGCCCTAACGGCTCCGGCAAGAGCACCCTGTCAGCCGTTCTCGCGGGAAGGGAAACCTTCAACGTCACCTCCGGTGAAATTATCTTCAAGGGCCGCAGCATCGTGGACCTCACACCGGAAGAACGCTCCTGGGCAGGCATTTTCCTCGGATTCCAGTACCCTATCGAGATCCCGGGCGTGACCAATGTCAATTTCATCAAGGCCGCCGTCAATGAGCACCGCAAGCAGAAGGGCCTCCCCGCTCTCTCCGCAGCGGAATTCCTCAAGCTCATGCGCGAGAAGATGGCATACGTCGAGATGGACAGCAGCTTCTCCAGCCGCGGCGTTAACGTGGGATTCTCCGGAGGAGAGAAGAAGCGCAACGAGATCTTCCAGATGGCAATGCTCGAACCGGACCTCGCCATCCTCGACGAGACCGACTCCGGACTGGACGTGGATGCTCTCCGCATCGTGGCCACCGGCGTCAACAAGATGCGCCGCCCGGACAACGCCACCATCGTCATCACGCATTACCAGAGGCTCCTCGACTACATCGTGCCTGACTACATCCACGTGCTCTACAAGGGCCGCATCATCAAGACGGCCGGCAAGGAGCTCGCGCTCGAAATTGAAAAGAAGGGTTACGACTGGATCATCAACGAATAATCTATGAAGGAGAATTTCATATATGTCCCGGACCTGGGCGGCCATGACTTCCGCTGTAAGGTCCCTTTGAAGAACACCCGCCAGCAGTTCATTGTCAACGGCAGGGTGCAGGGCGGCGAGTCTCCGTTCACACTCTCCCTCAAGGAGAATGAAGTGATGGACCAGATGCTCCAGATCATCGGAGTCCGCAACGAGGAGCACAAGGGTCCCCTCTCCTTCAGCGAACGCTTCCATTTCGGAGCCAACTCCAAAGGCACCATCATAGAGTGCTCACACACCTTCTCACTTGACGAATTCAAGACCGAGGAGACCATGGATATCGTGCTCGAAGCAGGCGCCAGCGCCGAATTCTTCATCATGCAGAACGAGCACAACAAGGCGGAGCATTACCTCAACTGCAATGTCGAGATGGCCGAAGGCGCCAGCCTCAGGATGGTGTTCATCTCACTGCACGGCGGAGTGATTGACAACAAGCTGAACGTCAATCTCAACGGCCGTCACGCCGAATGTGACCTGAGCGGCCTCTACCTGACCGACAGCAAGCAACTGATGAGCAACTCCATAGTCCTGAAGCACCTCGTGCCGGACTGCCACAGCACCCAACTGTTCAAGGGCATACTCGACGACGAGGGCGTGACCAAATTCTACGGCGGCATAGTCGTGGCCCAGGACGCACAGCACACCGAAGCCTTCCAGGCCAACCACAACCTGCTGATCTCCGACAGCGCCAAGGCCTTCAGCCAGCCGCAGCTCGAGATCTACGCCGACGATGTCAAATGCAGCCACGGCGCCACGGTCGGCCGCCTCAACGAAGACGAACTCTTCTACATGCGCACCCGCGGCATCCCGGTCGAGGAAGCCAAGCTGCTCCAGCAGATGGCCTTCGCCTACGAAGTCCTCTCGCACATCACCAACGAGGAGCTCCGCGAACGCATGCAGTCCCTGGTCGAGAAGCGCCTCCGCGGCGAATTCGCCCACTGCAAGAACTGCAGCAAGAACTGCTGCTAGGCGCAAGAATAAATCCGGCACCACCAGCGTGGCCGTCGTTGACAAGAGTTCCGGGAAGTTCCGTGAGCTTAAGACGATCAGCGTGGCTACCGATGAAGTCGAGATTGAAATGTTGGAACGAAAGGCAAGTCTGTGAATCGAACAATACTCAGGCCGGTTATCATTGGACTTCGATGAGTCCGAAAAGGCTCGTGCCGAATACAAGAGCATGCTCTCGAATGTGGACCGCACCCTTCTTTTTTCTTCACTATTAGCAGGAAGAAGAGGAAAATTATTATATTTGAACGGTTTAACTCTATATATCAACGTATGGAAAAAATTATGAAAGCATCACGTCTCTTCGTTTTTATTAAGTCCATGGCATCTGTCTTTGCTTCGTTGGTTCTCTTTTCAACGGTTCTGACAGGATGCGACCCATTAGATTTTGTCCATCACTACAGTGCCCATATCGGTGGATACATCGGTGAAACGGACCTCAAGTCGGCTACTATAGCCGGGCTCGACGGTTATACCAACGTCAGTACGCAGTTCCCGGAAGGAAGCGATGAATACCAGTACTTTGTCAAAAGGTACATTTTTGAGAAATGGGATGGCAACGGTCCTTCTGGCAAAGTCCAGTTCTGGCGCGAAACCAAGAAGTCCTCAGACTGGATTGATGAAAAGATACCGGGAGAAGATGGGTATGTCCCGTTCACTAAGGACCTCTGCTATGAGAACGGAGGAGTGTACCTTGATGGATACAGCTGGCAACAGCCTTGGAAAAGCTTTTCCTGGAAAGTGTACCGCGCCAATTCCGATGAGATGATCCTTGTCAGCGAAAAATCCTCCTACTTCTTCAGGATCGTCAAGGGCGAGAAAATCGAGCCTGCTGCGGGGAAAGACGAATCGTCCAGAGAACACGACAGAGAAAGAGGCATGTTCTAGACTCTTTCTTGCAGCGAGTCAAATTGACTTTACCACTGGTATATAATCGAAGAACAAGAAAGAGAGAGCTGACCTGAATCCAGGCCAGCTCTCTCTCGATTATGATACCTGACTTTGAGAACCTGGCAAATGACGCAATGGCAATTGCTTAGATAACTGATTATTAAATGGTTGCAAATTAGGCCATTGCAATCTGGCCAAGCATCTTCTCCCTTACAATTTGCTGAATATCCTAAATCTTTATATCTTTGCAGCTTGTACGAGAGTCCCTTGACCGCAAAAGCAACCGGCTTGAGGCGCAAGCATAATGGGCGCCTGCAGGCGCTAGCGGGGTCGCGAGCGGGTTCACAGCGGGCATGTTGATGCCCGCGGCCCGAGCAGCAGGGCTTCAGCCCGCCGGCATCGCATTGGGGCCCCGGAACGGGGTAGCGGTCGTAGCGGCGGGGCTTGAAACCGATAGTAAGGCGGCATCAGCCGCCCGGCGGAGGGCGGGTCCCGAAGGGACAGGAAGCCCGGGAGCCCGCAGGGGCTCGGGGGTGCAACCCCCGTAAATATTGAGATATGGTGTAATGGCAGCACTAGAGATTTTGGTTCTCCCAGTCCAGGT
>JAKSJG010000016.1 GCA_024398365.1 Bacteroidales bacterium
AGATGGGGAGGCTATAGCTTTTCTATTGCTTCAAGAGATAATCCGGAATACTTGGGAATTAATAACACTGGCATGCCATCTTCTTTCATCTCTTCCTTCTTTAAATCCATTGCTGCGAGCCACTTCGAGGCAACCGGCGTTGTTGCGTGCAACAGAGATGCATAATAGTATATTCCGTCAACATTTACTTTTGCATGGGATAATGTAAAATCTGTCTTTTCCTCTGATGAATTGAACCATATTGAGAACAATCTGTCGCGAACTGATGGTTTTTCTTACATCCTTATTCCCGGACGTATCTGCCTTGTTTTTACTTTCGATAAAGAACTGATAGACACCTTCATCCAGGATAGTAAAATCTTTGACGAAGCCTACAATAAAAGAGTCATCCTTGAATGAGAATGTAAACGAGCCACCCCCTGTTAATGAAACAGGAAGTGTGGATCTGGCATTTATGGCTGAGAGGGAGAGTTCTTTCATTCCTCAATAACTTTCGGCATGAAAAGACCGATTCCTTCCATCTGCTCCCTGGAAGCCCCCTCGCGTACGGCCTGCGACCATTTCTGACGCAGAGCTACCGCTTGCCTGAAGGCTTCAATCCTCTCTTCATTCTTATCGTACTGTCTGATCATACTCAAAAGTTATTTCGAGACAATCAAAGTAATTTACAAAACTTTTGGGGTTATAAAAATTTGTATGAGTGGGACGAAAATGATAAATAGCATACAATCAGGCTATTAATAGCCCCGTCCTCATCAATTCTTGCATGAGCGGCAATCGCTTCCGCATCATCCGACGCAAATACCGGCCACTTCCAAATAAATTGTTACATTTGCACAAACAAACGATGTGATTATGATAGAGAAGAAGTTGGAGATTAAGTACTGCGAGTATGAGTCCGCGGATGAACTGGAACCACGCGACAGGGAGCTCTTCGATGCGGCTGTGTCCGCACTCGCCGGCTCATACGCACCATACTCCAATTTCAATGTCGGAGCGGCCGTGAGGCTGGGCAACGGATTGATGGTGAAGGGTGCAAATCAGGAGAATTCCGCATATCCGTCAGGGCTCTGCGCCGAACGCACCGCGATGTTCTCGGCGGCGTCCCGCTATCCTGACCAGCCTATTGTGGCAATAGCCCTTGTGGCCGCCCAGCACGGTGTCCTGCAGCCGGCGCCTACCTATCCCTGCGGTGCCTGCCGCCAGGTGATGGCACAATATCAGCAGAAGGCGGGAACGCCTATGCGCATAATAGTTGGAAGCGGGAAAGCTGTTCAGATATTTGACGGCGTCGAATCCATCCTTCCGTTTATTTTTACGGACATATAAAAATGGCAGAGGGCCTCAGTAAGTGTAGTAAGAACGCGTCAGCGTTCCGGCCGGTCCCGGTCTTTGCGCAGCAAAGACGCAAAGGGCTTGAGGCCGCGGGGGATTGTTGCGTCAGCAACAGTAAAGGGGGCAGAGCCCCCTTTGTACTGCTTGCCCCTTTTTGGGCGAAGCAAAAAAAAGGGGTAAGCTTGATATATCGCACCGCTACAACCACCTACCCTTGCTGCGGTCAAGCCCTGGGGGAGTTCAGTGGGAGCTGGTCGTATACGACTTACCCCGGCACAAAAGTAGAAAGATTTTTTGAAATATGAAAATTTGTATAGGTCTTTCCGGAGGAGTGGACTCCAGCGTTGCAGCTCTGCTGCTCAAACAGCAGGGATATGACGTCTTCGCTCTGTTCATGCAGAACTGGCATGACACCACCGGCACTCTGCACGGAGACTGCGAGTGGGAGGAGGACAGGTCGGTGGCTGAGATGGTGGCCCGCAAGATAGGCATACCGTTCCATTTCGTCGATTTGAGCGACGTGTACCGCCAGAGAGTGGTCGATTATATGTTCGATGAATATGCGAAGGGGCGCACTCCCAATCCGGATGTGCTCTGCAACCGTGAGATAAAGTTCGATGCCTTCCTGAAGGCGGCGCAGGACCTTGGCGCCGACATGGTGGCCACCGGCCATTACTGTCGCAAGGCTGAGTTCACTGACGCGGAGGGCAGGACGATATACCGCCTGCTTGCCGGCTCCGACCCGAACAAGGACCAGAGCTATTTCCTCTGCCAGCTCAATCAGGAGCAGCTCTCCAAGGCCATGTTCCCTATCGGGGACATCATCAAGCCGGAGGTCCGCCGTCTCGCACATGAGGCCGGTCTTCCGAGCGCTGACAAGAAGGACTCGCAGGGCATATGCTTCGTCGGCAAGGTCGATCTGCCGGTATTCCTCCAGCAGAAGCTCAAGTCCAGGGAGGGTGACGTGGTCGAGATATTCCCTTCCTTCTACGACAATCTCCCGGAGAAGACCACTCTTGAGGAACTTGCCGAGCCTATAGTCTATAAGCCTTCCGACGGCAAGGTGATAGGACGCCACATAGGCGCCCAGTACTATACCATTGGCCAGCGCAAGGGCCTGAACATCGGAGGCCACAAGGAATCCATATTCATCATTTACATAGACATCATCAACAATGTGATATATGTGGGCGAAGGCCAGTCGCATCCGGGATTGCACCGCAAGGCGCTGCGCATACGTCCCGAGGAAGTGCATTGGATACGTCCTGACCAGACCATGGCAGAGGGGGAGGAGCGCCGCTATCTGGTGCGCATACGCTACCGCCAGCCTCTGCAGGAGGCGACTCTCATCAGCCGGGCGGACGGTATGTACATACTTTTCGACCAGCCTCAGCGCGGCGTGACGCCAGGTCAGTTCGCCGCCTGGTACGATACTGAAGGGGAGATGCTTGGAAGCGGAGTGATAGACAGATGATACAGTCGGACATAGTAGTGATAGGCGGCGGTGCTGCCGGAATGATGGCTGCGGCGAAGGCTGCGGCTGAGGGGTGTACCGTCACCCTGCTCGAGAAGAACGCTTTCTGCGGCAAGAAGATCAATATCACAGGCAAGGGCCGCTGCAATATGACCAATATGAAGCCATGGGCGGAGTTTTCGCAGCATGTGCATCCGGTTGCAGCCTTCCTGCGTCCTGCATTCTATTCGTTTTCCAATGAGGATACCGTGGATTTCTTCAATTCCATCGGCGTTCCGACGGTGGTGACTCAGGGCGACCGTGTCTTCCCCGAATCCATGAGGGCCTTCGACGTGTCCCGCGCGCTGGCATCCCATCTGGAGGATATCGGAGTCAATGTCATTTGCGGAGCGGATGTCCTGGGCGTGACCAAGTCGGGCGAAGATGCCGCGGACGGCAATGCCATGCGTACCTCCTTCATAGTCGATGGCCGGGCGGAGGCAGAAGTCATAGCCAGCGCCGCCGTGATAGTGGCCACGGGAGGTCTGTCATATCCTACGACGGGTTCAACCGGATTCGGATATGAGATAGCGAAGAGTTTCGGCCACAGCATCACCACCACCTTCCCGTCGCTGACCGCACTGATGCCGTCACATTATGACAGGGACCTGGAGGGCCTGGAGCTGCAGAACGTCGGCATCATACTCTACGTGGACCGCGACCTGATACAGATGGAGCAGGGCGACCTGAACTTCACTGACAACGGCATAGAGGGACCGATAGGCTTCCGCATCAGCCGCAAGGCGGTGCATGCGCTGATCAACGGGCAGAAGGTCGAGCTTTCCCTTGACCTCAAGCCTGCGCTCAGCCTGGAGAAGCTCAATGCCCGCATAGACCGCGAGATCGCTTCGCTCGGCTCGTCAAGAGCCACGCTGGGTCCTGCGAAGATGCGCAGTCTGCTGCGCACCCTGATGCCTGCGGAACTGGTGGCGCCTTTTGTCAACGCCCATCCGGAACTCAATGCCTCCAATCTTGCCGGTCTTCTCAAGGAATGGCGTTTCAGGATAAGTTCATATACGGGTTACGAGCGTGCGGTGGTCACCGCCGGCGGCGTGAACCAGAAGGAAATAATAGCCAAATCAATGCGTTCCCGCAAGGAAGAGGGGCTCTACTTTGCAGGTGAGGTGATTGATATGGACTGTGATACGGGAGGCTACAATCTTCAGGCGGCATTCAGCACCGGCGCTCTGGCCGGCAGAAGCGCCGCTCAGCGTATATTGAACTCCAGATCCGGAGAATCCGAATAGCGGTTCACCGCGTCACCGCGCCGGTATGTGGCAGGGTCGTCGGCCTCGAAGGCGATGATGTCTGCGAAACGCACCGATATGTGGCGGGTAATACGCTCTATCTCGGCGCATATATGGTCGAACTGCGCGCGGTCCAGCTGATATGCCGGAGTCATTTCCTCGAAGAAATATGACGAATAGTCTATGTGCGTGATACTTTCGTTGCAGGTGAAGAGTATGCCGCGGCCGAGGGCATCGAAATAACGGTGGGCAAAGGCCTTGGGAACGGCCTTGCCCGCCTTGATTATTTTGATATAGGTACAGTTCCGGGCCGTTGCCGAAACAATGTCGTCGGGGATGTAGAAGTCCTTGGCCTCTCTCTCGAGAGTGGTGTCGGGACGGGTGTAGAACTCACCGTCAGCCTTGACTACGATGATGTTCATAACTGCATCATGTCCTTGCGTATCTCCGTAAGGACTTTCTTGGTGTCCAGGGTGAAGTCACCTTCCATCATCCAGCTGTAATAGCTCGGCTCCTTGGCCAGCACTTCGGTGACGAGTCTGCCCTTGTGCTTGCCGAAGTTGAATACAGGCTGGTCCTTGTCGTTGAGGACTATGCGTCCGGCATAATCCACGAAGCGGTTCTGGATGGAGTATTTGGCCAGATACTCGACGTCGTTCTGGAGAGGCTCGTCGTCATCGGCATATCTGTCGAGCTGTGCCTCCAGCACCTCGTAGGTCGCCATGGTGTCGGCTTCCGCAGAGTGTGCGTTGTCGAGGTTCTTGCTGCAGTAGAACTTGTATGCTGCCTTGAGTGTGCGCTGTTCCTTCTTGTGGAAGATGTTCTGCACGTCCACGAGCTTGCGCTTGCGGAAATCGAAATCCACGCCGGCGCGGATGAATTCCTCCGCCAGCATCGGGATGTCGAACTTCATTGAGTTGTAGCCCGCGATGTCGCAGCCCTTCATGAACTGTGCGAGGGATTTGGCTATCTGAGAGAATTTAGGTTCGTCCTTGACGTCATCGTTGCTGATGCCATGTACGGCTTCGGCTTCCGGTGAGATGGGGATGGTGGGGTTGACGCGCCTTGTCTTGACTTCGACCTTATTGGGCTCTCCCGGAGCACCGGGAGAAACCTTTACGATCGATATTTCAACTATCCTGTCAGTTGCGACATTGAGACCCGTACTTTCGATATCGAAGAACAGGAGCGGATTCTTGAGTTTGAGCTGCATTATGCGTTGATCATTACAGGCATCAGGAGAGCCTTAATGTTTTCTACAGGATCAGGTTCGTCCGCAGAGACGATGAGGGCGGCCCTGCAAGGGTCGGCGAGCTCGAGGGTGATGTTGCGGTATGGCAGGTTGCCGAGTATCTCGAGGAGGAATGAAGCCTTGAAGCCTATTTCCATGGCTTCACCGTCGTACTGGCAAGGCAGGGTCTCGAATGCTGACATCGAGAAGCTGAGGTCCTGTGCGCTGATGAGCACTTCGTTGAAGGAGAGTTTGAGCTTGATCTGGTTGGAAACCTGATTTGAGCATACGGCGATACGCTTCACCACGTTGAGAAGGTCGGTGCGGCCAATGGTCATCCTGTTGGTGTTGTTCTTAGGGATGACGGTGCGGTATGCAGGATACTTGCCTTCGATGAGGCGGCATACGAGCATGTTGCCGTTGATCTGGAAATATGCGTTCTTGCTGTCGAACTGGATCAGAACGTCGCTGTCAACCTTCGCGAGGAGGCTCTTGAGTATGGCAGCAGGTTTCTTGTGGAGGATGAATGAGGACTTCTGGGAAGCCTTTGCACCTGTGAGTTCGAAGCAGATGAGCTTGTGGGCGTCGGATGCGACGAATGTGGATACTTCTGTGTCAATGTCGAACAGGATACCGTTCATCATAGGACGGAGCTCCTCTTCTGCTGTGGCGTAGATGGTGTTGTTGATACCGTCCAGGAGGGAGCCGGCTGCGATCTCGAAGCTGTCGGAGGTCTCTGCGATCTCAGGAAGCTTAGGGAAATCGGCTGCGTCGAAGCAAGGGATCTTGGATGCTCCGCTGGCCCATGAGATCTCCATGATGGATTCGCCTTCGGCTGTCTTGAAGGTAAGAGGCAGGTCAGGGAACTCCTTGAGAGAGTCAGTAAGAAGCTTTGCAGGCACGGCTGTACGTCCGACTTCGCTGACGCTTTCCATGACGATGGAATTCCTGAGAGTTGTCTCTCCGTCGGATGCTGTAACTGTGAGAGTGTTGCTGTCAAGCTCGAAAAGGAAGTTTTCGAGGATGGCAAGTGTCGGCTTGTTGGAAATGACCTTGGATACAGATACAAGGCCTTCGAGCAAATCTGAACTTGATACTGTGAATTTCATATATTTACGAGTTTTGTTTGTTTCAGTCCAAGCGGGTTCTCCCGCATCATATAATTTTGACAAATATAATAAATATTCCGATGAAAAATCCGGCGGTTTTGTGAAACATTTTCAAAAATGAATCGTAAAATGAAATGCATTGAAAAGAAACTATGAGACAACTTAAGATCACCAAATCCATCACCAACAGAGAGAGCGCCTCTCTGGATAAATATCTGCAGGAAATCGGCCGCGAGGAACTCATTACGGTCGAAGAGGAGGTTGAGCTGGCCCAGCGCATACGTCAGGGCGACCAGGCCGCTCTCGAAAAGCTCACCAGAGCCAATCTCCGATTTGTGGTTTCCGTAGCGAAGCAGTATCAGAACCAGGGCATCAGCCTCCCGGACCTTATCAATGAAGGTAACCTCGGCCTGATCAAGGCCGCCGAGAAGTTCGATGAGACCCGCGGTTTCAAATTCATTTCGTATGCAGTGTGGTGGATCCGCCAGTCCATACTCCAGGCTCTGGCAGAGCAGTCCCGTATCGTGCGTCTTCCGCTCAACCAGGTAGGTTCACTCAACAAGATAAACAAGGCCCTCTCAAAGTTCGAGCAGGAGAACGAGCGCATGCCGTCACCTGACGAGCTTGCAGACCTCCTTGACATTCCGCGCGAGAAGATTGCCGACACCCTCCGCGTGTCAGGACGCCACGTGTCAGTGGATGCTCCGTTCGTGGACGGCGAGGACAACAGCCTTCTCGACGTGCTCGTCAACCCGGATTCACCTAACGCGGACCGCGGACTGGTGAATGAGTCCCTCAACAAGGAGATCGAGCGCGCACTCTCCACTCTGACAGAGCGCGAACGTGACATCATCAAGTATTTCTTCGGCATCGGATGCCAGGAGATGACTCTCGAGGAGATCGGCGAGAAGTTCGGCCTCACACGCGAGCGCGTACGCCAGATCAAGGAAAAGGCTGTGCGCAGACTCCGTCACAGCGCAAGAAGCAAGCTGCTCAAGAGTTATCTCGGTTAGTCCGCATTGTCTGAACCATGTCGGATATCTGGACATCCATCGGTGACGGGATTGTCGCCTTCAGCGATTTTATCTGCGGTTATCCTCTGTTCTTCCTCCTAATCGGAGGAGGACTGTTCTTCCTCGTATATTCCCGCTTCGCACCGGTGCGCCATTTCGGCGCGGCGATAGGGGAGCTGCGCCGTAAGGATGACGGCGGGCAGGGGCAGATCAGTTCCGCCCAGGCTCTGGCAAGCGCCATTGCGGCGACGGTGGGCCTCGGCAACATCGCAGGCGTCGCCATCGCCCTTTCGGTAGGCGGTCCGGGGGCCATTTTCTGGATGTGGGTCAGCGCCATACTCGGCATGGCCACCAAATATTTCGAAGGCACCCTCGCCGTGATGTTCAAGGGGAAGGATTCTGCCGGAGAGTTGCAGGGCGGCCCTATGTACATGATCACCACCGGCCTGGGACAGAAATGGAAGCCTCTTGCGGTGTTCTTCTGCATTTTCGCCCTGATAGGCTCCCTCTGCGTGATGCAGGCCAACCAGCTCACCGAGTCGGTCATGACCATTTTCGCCTCCCCCGAGGATAACACTCTCCAGGGCCGTTTCATTATCGGAGCCGTGATCTGCCTTATCGTCGGAGCAGTGATCTTCGGCGGCATCAAGCGCATATCGAAGGTGGCCAGCAAGGTGGTGCCTCTGATGGTATCGCTCTACATGCTGCTCATCCTTTACATCATAATCTCCCACATAGGAGTAATACCGCAGGTGTTCCGCGACATCTTCGTAGGCGCATTCTCTCCGCAGGCCGTAGGCGGCGGAGTTGCAGGCGGCATCATCAGCGTGGCGCTCACAGGCGTGCGCAGGGCGGCCCTTGTCAATGAGGCCGGCATAGGCACGGCATCCATGATGCACGGTGCTTCGCGCAGCAAGGAACCTGTCCGCGAGGGCCTTGTGGCGATGCTCGGCCCGAGCATCGATTCAGGCCTCGTATGTACCCTTACGGCCATAGCGCTGCTTGTCGGCCGTTCGATAGACCCGACCATCATCCCTATGGGCGGCGGACTGAGCTCCGCCCAGGGCCTCAGCATCGCGCTCAATGCATTTGATGCCTGCATCCCTGTGGTGGGACGCTACCTGCTGTTCGTCATCGTGCTTTGCTTCGCATTCTCCACGATGTTCTCATACTCGTATTACGGACAGAAATGCCTCGGCTTCCTCATCGGCGCCGAAAAGGGCAAATATTACAACTGGTTCTTCCTTGCGATGCTCATAGTTGCTGCGATGATTCCGCTCGGAGTCGCTGTCAGCATGATAGACATCGCATTCGCCTTCATGGCGATACCGACCATGCTCACACTGTTCATCCTGGCTCCGAAGGCCCGCAGGGAGATGGACAGATACTTTTCGACTCACAAAAAGAATCAAGACATATAAGATATGAATCCCGTACAACTTCTCACTGAAAAGTCACAGCTGGCCGTCAAGGCGCTCTACGGAGTGGATGCCCAGCCACAAATGCTTCAGTTCCAGGCTACTCGCAAGGAATTCGAGGGCGATTTGACACTCGTCGTTTTCCCTCTGCTGCGCACCAGCCGCAAATCACCTGAGGCCACTGCCGAGGAGATCGGCGCATGGCTCAAGGAGAACGCCACAGAGGTGGCATCGTATAATGCAGTCAAGGGCTTCCTCAACATCAAGCTCTCAGATTCCTACTGGGCTGAGATGCTCAAGGGAATCGCTGCTGACCCTGACTTCGGCAAGCTGCCATCCAGCGGCAAGACGGTGATGGTCGAGTTCTCGTCCCCTAACACCAACAAGCCTCTCCACCTCGGTCACGTGCGCAACAACCTCCTCGGCTGGTCAGTATCCAAGCTGCTCGAGGCCTGCGGCCACAATGTGCTCAAGGTCAACCTGGTCAATGACCGCGGTATCCATATCTGCAAGTCCATGCTCGCATGGCTCAAGTGCGGCAACGGCGCCACTCCGGAATCTGCCGGCAAGAAGGGCGACCACCTCATCGGCGATTACTACGTCAAGTTCAATGATCTCTTCAAGGCTGAGGTCAAGGAGCTGGTTGACGGCGGCATGAGCGAGGAGGAGGCCGAGAAGAACGCGCCTATCCTCAAGGAGGCGCAGGCTATGCTCGTGAAGTGGGAGCAGGGCGACCCTGAGGTCGTGGCTCTCTGGAAGAAGATGAACGGCTGGGTATATGAAGGCTTCGACAAGACCTACGCCAGCCTCGGCATTTCCTTCGACCGCATCTATTATGAATCACAGACCTACAAGGGAGGCAAGAGCCTCGTGTCCGAAGGTCTGGAGAAGGGCATTTTCTTCCGCAAGGAAGACGGCTCGGTATGGTGCGACCTCACCGGCGACGGCCTCGACCAGAAGTTGCTGCTTCGCGGCGACGGCACTTCCGTATATATGACGCAGGATCTGGGCACGGCACAGAAGCGTTATGAGGAATATAAGTTCGATGAGATGATATATGTTGTGGGCAATGAGCAGAACTACCATTTCCAGGTGCTCAAGCTCATTCTCAAGAAGCTCGGCTTCGACTGGTCAGATGCCATATACCACCTCTCATACGGCATGGTGGAGCTTCCTGAAGGCAAGATGAAGTCCCGCGAAGGCACCGTGGTGGATGCCGACGACCTCATCGAGAAAATGTACAACACCGCAAAGGAGACATCCCTCGAACTGGGCAAGCTCGACGGAATGGATGAGAAGGAGCAGGACGAACTCTTCAGCATGCTCGGACTCGGCGCCCTCAAATATTTCATCCTCAAGGTCGATCCGCGCAAGACCATGCTCTTCGACCCTAAGGAGTCCATCGACTTCAACGGCAACACAGGTCCGTTCATCCAGTACACCCACTCCCGTATCAAGTCCATTCTCCGCAAGGCGGACGAACAGGGCATCAAGGCTGAGGCCACGGGAGCTGCCATACTGCCTAAGGAACAGTCGATTATCCAGCTCCTCAGCACTTACCCTGACAAGGTGCGCGAGGCGGGAGAGGCCCACTCTCCGGCATTGATTGCAAACTATGCCTACGAGCTGGCAAAGGAGTTCAACCAGTATTACCATGACGTGACAATACTCAAGGAAGAGGACGGGGCCGTGAAGAGCCAGAGACTGGCTCTGATCGGAGTGATAGCCTCAGTACTGGTCAAGGCGATGGACATACTCGGCATAAAACTTCCGGAAAGAATGTAAATTTTGCCCTTCAGCGCGCTGAAGGGCATTTTTTTTTTGTTACTTTAGAAAAACTCCCTATAATTGCACCATAAAACAAAGACGATACAATGAATCCAAACGCCCCTATAAAACGCATAATCAGTTACGACAACATGTCGCAGGAACTGCTTGACGCATTCAAGGAAAAATACCCTCGCGGATATGCTGATTACCTCAGTGACATCATAAAGGTTGACAAGCCTGACGGCACTTCCTTCTATGCAGTATCCCTTGACGTACCGGGTGCCACCTACCTCGTCAAGATCAAGGTCAAGGTTGACGAACGCGAGGATGTTGAGGACGGCCTCTTCAAGGATGAGGACTCAGAGGAGTCCGCAGAGGAGGATGGAGGATTTCCAGTCAATGATGACGACATCGCCGGCGGAGAGCCCGCATCCGATGACGACATGGCAGACGAGTAACAGATACAATTTACCATATGGAGCAACCCCGTCAGGGGTTTCTCTGTTTATATGAGGATGAGCATGACTTTTACCAAACTGACAGACAGATTCAAGTCTTTGCCTGAACGCACTGTGCTCTTTATACTTGCGTTCGTGGTGGGACTTTGCAGCGGCGGCATGGCCGTAATCCTCAAGAAACTCATCTCGCTCATCCGTTTCGGGCTCACATCCTGGTTCGATGATCCGCTCTGCAATTACCTTTACCTGGTGTATCCGGGTATCGGTATGCTGCTGGCCTTCCTCTTCGTGAAGATATTCATTCGCGAGGACATAGGCCACGGAGTCACCAAGGTGCTGCTTGCGGTATCCCGCCAGAAGTCCAACATCGCCAGCCATAACATCTGGTCATCCGTTGCCGCCAGCTCGGTCACCATCGGATTCGGCGGCAGTGTGGGAGCCGAGGCCCCGATAGTATATTCCGGAGCCGCCATAGGCTCCAACATAGCAAGGGCGCTCAAGCTGCCATACAAGAGCGTCACCATACTTCTCGGCTGCGGTGCAGCATCCGCTGTTGCGGGAATATTCTCCGCGCCTCTGGCCGGAGTCCTTTTCACCCTTGAGATATTGCTTTTCAACATATCGATGTCCTCAATACTGCCGCTCCTGGTGTCTTCAGTGACTGCCACGGTGGTATCCTACATCTTTGTCGGCGATACTGTGACATTCTCCAGCACCCTCGAGAGCTTCTCCATGGGCAACCTGCCGTATTATCTCGTACTTGGCATATTCTGCGGCGCGATGTCACTCTACTTCATCCGCACCTCGATGTGGCTCGAGGACAGGATGCGCAACGTGCGCAAGCCTATGAGACGCTGGATCATCTGCGCCCTGCTTCTGGGTGTGCTGATCTTCCTCTTCCCGCCGCTCTACGGCGAGGGTTACGACTCCCTAACGATGATGCTCAACAACAATTCAGTTGACATCGCCGGCGGCGCGTTCGGCTCACTGCCTTTCTTTGAAGGCAAATGGGGCGTGCTGCTGTTCTTCACCGCCATCCTCTTTGCGAAGGTGTTCGCCACTGCTTTCACCAATGCGGGCGGCGGAGTCGGCGGTACCTTCGGTCCTACGCTGTTCTCAGGCGGCATCGCGGGCTTTGTCATTGCGCGTCTCATCAATATCTCAGGCATACACATGGTGCCGGAGGCCAATTTCGTACTTGTGGGAATGGCCGGAATGATGGCCGGCGTGATGCAGGCTCCTTTGACTGCGATCTTCCTCATCGCGGAGATCACCGGAGGCTATGACCTTCTCATGCCGCTTATCCTCACATCCGCAGTGTCCTTCGCGACCATCCGCACCGTGGAGTCATATTCCATCTACACCAAGCGTATCGCCAGCCAGGGCGACCTGCTTACCCATGACAGTGACCAGGCCGTGCTCACTCTGCTGAAGCTGTCGGATTTCATAGAGACGGACTTCGAGCCGCTGATCGGTGACAGAAGCCTTGCCGACCTTGTCAAGGCCATATCCAGGAGCGACCGCAACGTCTATCCGGTGCTCGACCATGAAAGGCATTTCATCGGCGTGGTGTATCTCAATGACGTACGCAGCGTGATGTTCGATCACGACAAGTACTATACAATGCATATCTCGGACTTCCTGAAGGCCGCTCCTACGACTCTTTATTATGATGAGAAGATGGAGAGCGTGATGTCCAAGTTCGAGCTCTACAACGCCTGGAATCTCCCTGTGGTGGACCACAACGGCATATATATGGGTTTTGTGTCCAAGTCCAAGATATTCAGCTCTTACAGGGAGCAATTGCAACAGGTGTCACATGATTAAGCTTTATGTAGATCATATCGCCGGGCAGCTCAAGGTGGCTTCCTGGCAGGTGGGCAACTGCAACGAGCTCCTCGAAGAGGGCGCGACGGTGCCTTTCATCAGCCGCTACCGCAAGGAGCGCACCGGCCAGATGGACGAGGTGCAGATCGCGGAGGTCAGACATTGGTTCCTCCGTTTCCAGGAGATGGCCAAACGCAAGGAGGCGATACTCTCAAGCATAGAGGAGCAGGGCGCACTGACTGATGAGCTGCGCTCCGCCATCGAAAATGAAGTAAATCCCCAGACCCTCGAGGACCTGTATCTTCCGTACAGGCCGAAACGCCGCACCAGGGCTTCGGTCGCACGCGAGAAGGGGCTCGAACCTCTGGCCGACGCCATCATGTCAATGAAGACCGCATCTCCGGCCCAGGCGGCATCCCGCTATCTCAACCAGCAGGTGCAGAGCGTTGAGGACGCTCTTGCCGGAGCGCGTGACATCATAGCCGAGCGCATCGCAGACACCGCAGCCGTGCGTGCCGAGCTGCGCAATCTGTATTCATCATGGGGAAAGGTGGAGTCTAAGCTGGTGAAGTCCAAGGCGGACAGCGAAGAGGCTTCCAAATACAGCAATTATTTTGAATTCTCCGAGAGGGTGGACAAGATTCCGTCCCACCGCCTGCTCGCCATACTCCGCGCTGCGGACGAGGGAGTGCTGGGCGTCAAGGTGGATGTGCGCCAGGATTATGCTCTGGAGCGCATTTCCCGCAAGGTGTATGCGGATGGCAAGCGGCCTTCGGCTGAGACACGCCGGCAGATTGATGAGGCGGTGGCGGATTCCTACAAGCGCCTGCTTCACCCGTCCATCGAGAATGAGACGCTCGCCGCAGCCAAGGAGAAGGCCGACATCGAGGCCATAAGGGTGTTCGGTGACAATCTGCGCCAGCTCCTGCTCTCGCCGCCGATAGGCCAGAAGCGCACTCTTGCCATTGACCCTGGCTTCCGCACCGGCTGCAAGCTGGTCTGCCTGGATGCCCAGGGAGAGCTGCTGCACAATGACGTGATGTATCCTCATCCGCCGCAGAGCGAGAAGATCGCCGCGATGAAGAAGATTTCCCATCTGGTCGAGGCGTATAAGATCGAGGTCATCGCCATAGGCAACGGTACCGCAGGCCGCGAGACCGAGGCCTTCATCAAGAAAATAGCCCTTCCGGAGGACATACGCGTCTTCTCCGTCAGCGAGGATGGCGCTTCGGTATATTCAGCTTCCGATGTCGCCCGCGAGGAGTTCCCGGACTATGACGTCACCGTGCGCGGCGCCGTTTCCATAGGCCGCCGCCTGATGGACCCTCTGGCTGAGCTTGTCAAGATAGATCCGAAGTCGATAGGAGTGGGGCAGTACCAGCATGACGTCGATCAGAACCTGCTCAAGGAGACTCTGGATGACACTGTCGAAAGCTGTGTCAACAATGTTGGCGTCAATCTCAATACCGCCAGCCGTCACCTGCTGAGCTATGTCTCCGGCATAGGTCCTGCTCTGGCTCTCAACATAGTCAATTACCGTACTGAAAACGGTCCTTTCGCATCCCGCCGCGACCTGTTGAAGGTCAAGAGGCTGGGCGACAAGGCCTTCGAACAGTGCGCGGGCTTCCTCCGCATACCAGGAGCCGCCAATCCGCTGGACAATTCGGCTGTGCATCCGGAGCGTTATGCGATAGTGGAGCGGATGGCATCGGACCTCGGCGTGGACGTGCCGGGGCTCATGAAGGACGCCTCCAGACGCGCGCAGGTGGATATTCAGCGCTATGTCAGCGACGAAGTGGGCCTGCCTACTCTGCAGGACATTATGAAGGAGCTTGACAAGCCGGGACGCGATCCGCGTCAGAGCATAAAAATATTTGAATTCTCGCAGGAAGTGCAGACCATAGACGATGTCAGGGTCGGCATGGTCCTGCCTTGCATAGTAACCAATATCACCAATTTCGGCGCATTCGTCGATTTCGGTATCAAGCAAAAAGGCCTCATTCACGTTTCGCAGGTGGCGGACAAATTCGTATCTTCGCCAGCAGAAGTGCTGAAAATCAATCAGCAGCTCAATGCCAAAGTGATCAGTGTGGATTTGGAGAGGGGAAGGATAGGTATGTCACTTAAAGGATTGGATAAATGAAAGCAAAGAAATGTCTGAAGGCAGTGCTAGTTGTGGCTCTTGCCTTCCTCAGTGCTTCCGCGGCATACGCCCAGAAGCATACGGTCAGCGGCTATATGACCGACTCGTCATCCGGCGAGTCCCTCATTGGCGCCGCGGTGCTTGACGCCTCGTCGAAGCACGGTACCGTCACCAACAATTACGGATTCTACACACTCACCCTGCCGGAGGGAAAGGTGGCGCTCGAATACAGCTACATAGGCTATGAGGGCGTCAATATCAATCTGGACCTGCGCAGGGACACGGTCATCAACATTGCGTTCAAGCCGCAGAACGAGTCCCTCACAGGCGCGACCGTTACCGCATCGCGCTCCGAGACGGGCGTCCGCGGCACCCAGATGAGTGCAATCGAGATACCGGTCAATCTCATCAAGAACATTCCGGCAATCGGAGGTGAGGTGGATATCCTCAAGGCCATCCAGCTGCTTCCGGGCGTGCAGTCCGGCACTGAAGGATCCGCGGGACTCTACGTGCGCGGCGGCGGCCCGGACGAGAACCTGCTGCTGCTCGACGGAGTGCCGGTGTATAACGTCAACCACATGTTGGGCTTTTTCTCCGTCTTCGACGCGGATGCCATCAAGAACGTCACCCTCTACAAGGGCAGCTTCCCGGCCAGGTTTGGCAGCAGGCTCTCCAGCGTGCTGGATGTCAGGATGAAGGACGGCAATGACCAGGAGTATCACGGCAGCGTGTCCATCGGCCTCCTTTCGGCCAAATTCAACGCCGAGGGCCCGATAATCAAGGGAAAGACCTCATTCTGCGTCTCATTCCGCAGGACATATTATGATATTCTCGCAGCTCCGATAATCGCCTACATCATGAAGCAGGAGAGTGACGAGGATGACAAGATGGGCGCTACGGCCGGATACTATTTCTATGATTTCAATGCCAAGGTCACCCATAAGTTCAACAATCGCGACAAGCTCTACCTGTCGTATTATATGGGGGACGATGATATCTACGCGAATATCAAGGAGAAATATGAATATTCCGGTGTTCATCACTTCTACGATGAGATCAGCCTGAACGATGAGGCTGTCAATTCATGGACAAAGGGAGAGAACAAAATGAGTCTTGGCTGGAAATGGGGCAATATAGTGACCGCCGCAAGATGGAATCACGTGTTCTCGCCGAAGCTCTTTATGAACGTCACGGCCAATTACACCCAGTACCGTCACGGCCTGGATATGACCGAGTATGAGCGTGAGATCAGCAAGATAACGGGAAACGACCTGCTTTCCGGCACAAGCTCCGACTCGACGGAAGTGTCAATGAAATATAATTCGCTCATCAATGACATCTCCGGCGGCGTTGATTTCGAGTTTACGCCTTCGACAAGCCACGATGTCAAGTTCGGATCGACATATACGCATCATATGTTCAGGCCTTCCATCTCATCTATAAAGATGTCCGAGGTTTACAACGAAGACGGCGAACGCGATTTCTATCAGATGGATACGACCTTCGGCGACAAGAATCTCCTGACCGACGAATTTGCAGTATATGGCGAGGACAACTGGTCCGTGACCGACTGGTTCAAGCTGAATGCCGGCCTGAGGTATTCCCTCTACGGAGTGTCGGGCAAGACTTATCAGTCACTCGAGCCGCGCCTGAGTGTCCGCTTCCTGGTCAACAACGACCTGTCCTTCAAGGCCGCTTACTCCGAGATGAGCCAGTACGTGCACATGCTCAGCAACAGCAACATCTCCCTGCCAACTGACCTATGGGTGCCGGTTACTGCCAATATCGAGCCTATGCGCTCCCGTCAGGTGGCCGCCGGGGCATTCTACTCCTGGAACACCTTCGACTTCTCGGTGGAGGGCTATTACAAGACAATGGACAATGTCCTTGAATACCGCGACGGCGCTTCCTTCCTTGGCTCGACCACCGGCTGGGAGAAAAAGGTCGCCTGCGGCCGTGGCTGGTCCTACGGAGTTGAACTCCTCGCTCAGCGCAAGGTGGGCAAGACCACGGGCTGGATAGGCTACACATGGTCAAGGACGATGCGCCTGTTCGACCGCCCTGGCAATATCATCAACTTCGGCGAACCTTTCCCTGCCAAATATGACCGCCGCCACGACCTGAGCGTGGTGGTCAACCATCAGTTCAACGACAGGATAGACCTTTCCGGCACTTTCGTTCTCGGATCAGGCACCTGCGGGTCGCTCGCGATGCAGCAGATCATGGCCCCTTCCTATGATGAACTGCACCCTTATGACGCATACATACATGAGGTGGATTATCTTGAGAGCCGCAACAATTATCGTATGCCAATGTACAACAGGATGGACATTGGCGTCAATTTCCACAAGCAGAAGAAGCATTGCGAGAGGATATTCAACATAAGTGTCTATAACGCATACAACAGACAGAATCCTTTCATAGTGTATCCGGACTACAAGGTGGAGTCCTATGTGGATGAGAAGGGCAATTTCTGCAGCAACAGCTATCCGATACTGACCCAGCTGTCGATATTCCCGATTATGCCGTCAGTGTCGTGGACTTATAAATTTTAGGAGGAGAGGGATATGAAGAAGATTTTGTTATTATTTGCATCCGTTCTGGCGCTTGTCTCCTGCGAGAAGGAGGTGAAGTTCAATGGTGAGCAGCAGGAGTCCAGACTGGTGCTTTACTGCAATGCCGTTGCCGGGGAGAATCTGGTGGCTGACGTTTCGGTCTCTGTTTTTTTCCTGGACAGACTCAATGGCAATGCTGATTTTACCGATCCTCTTGATAAGGACAGGGGTTCGGTCAAGGTCTATGTCAACGGCTCCGACATTCCTTACGAGATGACGTATTCTCCGCGTGAGCCACGATATTACTATTATGATCCGGACAATCCGGAGAATCAGAAGCCTTACCCTCCGGAGACTCTCTGCTACAGTTGCGACTATGTGCCGCAGGAGGGGGACCATATCAGAGTTGTCGCCTCTTTCCCGGGCTTTGACGAGGTTTCCGGTGAGACTACCGTGCCGGAGAACCACCTGGAACTTCTTGGAAGTACTCTCACAAAACTGGATGACGATATGTACAGGTATGAGTTCACTGCCTGCGTGAATGACCCGGGGACAGGGCCTCTTTTCTATGCCGTACATCCGTATGTGAAGTGTTGCCAGCGCTCCAATGATTTTGAATCCGAATATGAATACCGTTGGGATATCTCATCTTCCGATGTGCTCTTCGCGAACGCCACGGAGCAACTTGTTGCATTCATAGAGGGGGAGGAAGGCGTCAGCCATTATTTCTCGAACGATCTTGTTTACGGCAAGAGACATGAGTTCAAATTCAGTCTGGATATCCCTTCCTGGTATATTGACGGACAATATGAGACATACTCATATGATGGGAAAGATTATTTCTACGAAACAACATATGACTGGTATCTGAGCCTTCAGACCCTCGACGAAGGTTTTTATTATCATAAGACTTCGCGGGATCAGTTGAATTCCGACTTCGGTTTGTTCTCAGAAGGTGTCACACTTTATTCAAATGTAAAGGGTGGCTACGGAACTGTTTGCTCTTCAGTGACAAATTCCGTACATTTGCCTGTTAAATAATTGAGCCATGGACCGCAAGATCGTTATCATTCCGACATACAACGAGAAAGAGAATGCAGAGAAGATAATCCGCGCCGTACGTGCGCTGGAGGATGATTTCCATATCCTGATCATTGATGACGGCTCCCCGGACGGGACTGCTGGCATCGTGAAACGCCTTCAGACGGAGTTTCCGGACTCTCTGTTCCTTATTGAGAGGGCCGGCAAGCAGGGCCTCGGCACTGCATACATCACGGGCTTCAAGTGGTCCGTTGAGCACGGATACGACTATGTTTTCGAGATGGACGCCGATTTCTCGCACAATCCGAATGACCTCCCGCGACTCTATCGCGCCTGCTCGGAGGAGGGCGGCGACGTGGCCATAGGTTCACGCTACTGCAACGGCATCAGTGTCATCAACTGGCCTATCGGCCGCGTGATAATGTCCTATTACGCTTCCGCCTATGTTCGCACTGTCCTGCGCATGAAGGTCTATGATACGACGGCGGGCTTCAAGTGCTACCGCAGGCAGGTGCTGGAGGCCATAGATTTCGACCGCATCAAGATGCACGGCTACGGCTTCCAGATAGAGATGAAGTACAATGCCTACAAGCTCGGTTTCAAGATCAAGGAAGTGCCTATCATCTTCGAGGACCGCAAGGAGGGTACGTCCAAGATGAGCAGCGGCATATTCGGCGAAGCCTTCTGGGGCGTCATCGGCCTGCGCTTCCGCAAGGTCCGTCCTGTGAAGAAATGATTAAAATCATGATAAATAAAAAACGCCGGCCCATCAGGACCGGCGTTTTATTGTACAGACTGTGGTTATGCCTGTGGAGTAACAGAGACGTAAGACTTGTTGTTAACCTTCTTCTTGAAAGTAACTACACCGTCAACAAGTGCGTAGAGTGTGTGGTCTTTGCCCATACCTACGTTCTCACCTGCATAGTGAACTGTACCTCTCTGACGGACCAGAATGTTACCAGCCTTGGCAACCTGGCCACCGAACAATTTGATACCTAATCGTTTGCTCTCCGATTCACGGCCGTTCTTAGAACTACCTACACCTTTCTTGTGTGCCATAATCCAATCCTTTTTTAGTTAAGCAATTTCCTCGATCTGAATCTTTGTAAGATACTGGCGGTGACCGTTCTTCTTCTGGTAACCCTTGCGGCGTTCCTTCTTGAAGATGATTACCTTGTCTGCCTTGCAGTGCTCAATAACTGTAGCCTTGACGCTTGCGCCTTCTACGTAAGGAGCGCCTACCTTAACTGTTCCTTCATTGTCCAGAAGGAGGACCTTGTCGAATACGAGGGAAGCACCTACTTCTGCTGCCTGACGGTTTACGAAGATCTGCTTGCCTGCTTCAACCTTGAACTGCTGTGATGCAATATCAACGATTGCGTACATAAATAAATAAATTTTAAAAATTTATAACCGTAAGCGGATACAACCTAAGTATCTCTTAATCACTAGCTTAACGGTTTTCTAGTTATATTTTGGGACTGCAAAGTTAAACTTTTTATCCTTTGCAGCAAAATTAATTTCAAATATATCAGTTACTTAGTGAACTGATAGTTGACCAGGTTGCCTCTCAGGTACTGGTCGTATGCCGCCATGTCGAGCAGTCCGTGACCGGTAAGGTTGAAGAGTATGGTCTTGCTTTCGCCGGCCTCCCTGCACTTGATGGCCTCGCGTATCACAGCGGCGATGGCGTGACCTGATTCCGGTGCCGGGATGATGCCCTCCGCCTTGGCGAAGAGTGATGCGGCGTCGAATGACTCGATCTGCGGTATGTCGGCCGCCTCCATCATACCGTCATGATAGAGCTGTGACACGATGGCGCCAGCTCCGTGGTAGCGGAGACCGCCGGCGTGGATGTTAGCCGGTGTGAACTTGTGGCCGAGGGTGTACATCTTAATCAGAGGAGTATATCCGGCCTCGTCGCCGAAGTCATATTCGAATACGCCCTGGGTCATCTTAGGGCAGGATGCAGGCTCTGCTGCTATGAACTTGGTCTTCGCTCCGTCCAGGAAGTTGTGCCTCATGAACGGGAATGACAGTCCGCTGAAATTGGAGCCGCCACCGAAGCATGCCACGATGATGTCCGGATAGTCGCCGGCCATCTCCATCTGCTTCTCGGCCTCGAGGCCGATGACTGTCTGGTGCAGTGACACGTGGCTCATTGTGGAGCCCAGCGCATACTTGCATTTCTCAGGTGTCATCCTTGCGAGCTCCACCGCCTCGGAAATTGCTGTGCCGAGGGAGCCCTGATGGTTAGGGTTGGCTGTGAGGATGTCCTTGCCGGCGCGGGTGGACATAGATGGGGAAGGGGTCACCTGTGCGCCGAAGAGCTGCATCATCGAGCGGCGGTATGGCTTCTGCTCGTAGCTGATCTTCACCTGATATACGGCTGCATTGAGGCCGAAGAGGTTGGATGCGTAGCTGAGTGCAGTGCCCCACTGGCCTGCGCCTGTCTCGGTAGTGACGTTGGTCAGGCCTTCCTGCTTGCAGTACCATGCCTGGGCCAGTGCGCTGTTGAGCTTGTGGCTGCCCACCGGACTCACGCTCTCATTCTTGAAATAGATGTGTGCAGGTGTGTCCAGCGCCTTCTCAAGGCCGTAGGCCCTGACAAGCGGAGTGCTGCGGTAGTACTTGTACATCTCGCGCACTTCGTCCGGGATGTCGATCCAGCGGTCGGTCACGTTGAGTTCCTGCTTTGCGCACTCAACGCAGAATATCTCGCTGAGCTGCTCTACGGTTACCGGCTGCTTTGTCTTCGGGTCGAGCATCGGAGCCGGCTTGACAGGCATGTCGGCCGCGATGTTGTACCACTGCCGGGGTATTTCGTCTTCCGTGAGGAAGTATCTTTTCTGTTTTGACATTATGCGTCTATGTTTGCCTTGTTTGCGTTCTGCTCAATGAATTCGCGGCGCGGAGCCACTTCGTCTCCCATGAGCATTGAGAATATCTTGTCGGCCTCGATGGCGTTTTCGATGCGTACCTGGCGGAGAATGCGGGTGGCAGGGTCCATGGTGGTGTCCCAGAGCTGCTCCGGGTCCATCTCACCGAGACCTTTGTATCTCTGTATCTTCAGGCCGCCTTCCTTGCCCTTGCCTATGCGGTCGATTGCGGCGTTGCGCTGAGTCTCTGTCCAGCAGTACTCCCTTTCCTTGCCCTTTGCGACGAGGTAGAGAGGAGGGGTGGCGATATATACGTATCCGTTGCGGATGAGGTCCGGCATGTATCTGAAGAAGAATGTCAGGATCAATGTGGCGATGTGGCTTCCATCCACGTCGGCATCGGTCATGATGATGATCTTGTGATATCTGAGCTTGCTGAGGTTGAGCTGCTTCGGGTCTTCCTCGGTGCCGATTGTCACGCCGAGGGCGGTGTAGATGTTGCGTATCTCCTCGCTTTCGAATGCGCGGTGCTCCATAGCCTTCTCCACGTTGAGGATCTTGCCTCGCAGAGGCAGGATGGCCTGGAACATACGGTCGCGGCCCATCTTTGCGGATCCGCCTGCGGAATCTCCCTCGACGAGGAAGAGCTCGCATTTGGCAGGGTCGCGGTCGGAGCAGTCAGCCAGTTTGCCCGGCAGTCCGCCGCCTGACATCACGGTCTTGCGCTGCACCATCTCGCGGGCCTTCCTTGCGGCCTGGCGTGCCTGTGCGGCGAGTATCACCTTCTCCACGATGATCTTGGCGTCCTTAGGGTTCTCTTCGAGGAAGTTCTTCAGGACTTCGCTGACAGCCTGCTGCACGACGCCTCTGACCTCGGTGTTGCCGAGCTTGGTCTTGGTCTGGCCTTCGAACTGAGGTTCGGCCACCTTGACGGAAATGACGGCTGTGAGACCTTCGCGGAAGTCCTCCGCCTTGATCTCGACCTTCGCCTTCTCGGTGAATTTGTTCTCGTCGGCGTAGGCCTTGAGGGTGTTGGCGAGGCCTGCGCGGAATCCGGTCAGGTGCGTACCGCCCTCTATGGTGTTGATGTTGTTGACGTATGAGTGTATGTTCTCGTTGAAGTCCGTGTTGTACTGCATCGCCATCTCGATAGGGATGCCGCCCTTGTTGGTCTCGAGATATATCGGCTGCTCGGTAAGGCGTTTGCGGTTGCCGTCGAGCCATTCCACGAATTCGAGAAGTCCCTTCTCGGAATAGAATGTCTCCTGTGCGGCCTCCTTGTGCTCGATGCCGTCCTCGTCATAGACTGTCTTCTCGCCGACGCGCTTGTCGATGAGGGTCAGCTTGATGCCCTTGTTGAGGTATGCGAGCTCGCGGAGACGGGATGCGAGGGTGTTGTAGTTGTACACGCAGTCGGAACCTGTGAAGATCTCCCTGTCAGGATGGAAGGTGATGATGGTACCGGTATCTTCTGCTTCGCCGTCCACCTTTACCGGGTAGAGCGGCTTGCCTTTGCTGTATTCCTGGACGAAGATCTTGCCTTCGCGGTGGATCTCAGCCTTGAGGTAGTCGGAGAGGGCGTTCACGCAGGATACGCCGACACCGTGGAGACCTCCGGACACCTTGTAGCTGTCCTTGCTGAATTTGCCGCCGGCGTGGAGCACGGTGAGCACCACCTCGAGGGCGGAGCGCTTCTCCTTCTCGTGCATGCCCGTAGGAATGCCTCGTCCATTGTCCCTGACGGTAATGGAATTGTCTTCGTTGATGGTTACATATATGTCGTTGCAGAAGCCGGCGAGAGCTTCGTCGATGGAGTTGTCAACAACTTCGTATACAAGATGGTGGAGGCCTCTGTCGCTGACGTCACCGATATACATCGAAGGACGTTTGCGCACTGCTTCCAGACCTTCCAGGACCTGGATACTTTCGGCTGAATAGGCCTCTGCCTGATTGATTTCGTTCTCTGTCATCTATAAAATATTTAACCTACAAATATAGTAATAATATTTGAGAAGTGGAAGAAAATGTCCACCTTTGCGGACCTCAAAAATGGGAAGTCATGTCAGCGCTGCTAAAGTTTTTCAAGACCTGGATGCTTCCGATCGGAATGACGACCGGAGCGCTGTCGTATGTGGCGTATCGCTCTCTCGGCTTCCTGCATCCAATCGGTCCGGCATGCCTGCTGGCAGTCAAGAAAATACAGCCTGTGCTGCTGTTCATCATGCTCTTTCTGGCATTCTGCCGCATCGATCCTGCAAGCATGCGTCCCCGCCGCTGGCATCTGCGTCTGCTGGCCATTCAGGGTCTGTCATTCGGCCTGCTCGGCCTGCTGCTCGTACTCTTCCCGCAGCTGCCGGCGAGGGTTGTGGTGGAGAGCGCGATGATATGCCTCATCTGTCCGACCGCGACGGCCGCCACCGTCATCACGGACCGCCTCGGCGGTGACATGGCCGGTCTGGCGGTATATACGATACTGATCAATCTCCTGACATCCATAGCGGTGCCGCTGGTCGTGCCTCTGGTCTATCCTGTGGCTGGCGTCACCTTCTTCACGGCCTTCGGCCGGATAATGCTGAAGGTGTTCCCTCTGCTGATATGCCCGTGCCTGCTCGCATGGCTGGTTCGCGCGCTGATGCCACATGTGCACGCGTGGCTGGTCAGGTATAAGGACCTGCCTTTCTATATCTGGGCTGTCTCCCTTGTGCTGGCGATATTGATGACCACACGCGCCATTTATCACAGCTCCGCTTCGCTCGTCATCCTGATCGGCATAGGTGTCGCCTCTCTGCTGAGCTGCATTTTCCAGTTCTGGGCGGGCAAGAGGATCGGACGCCGTTTCCTCGCCGAAGGCGGAAAGACCGAGGAGATCACCGCGGGCCAGTCCCTCGGGCAGAAGAATACGGTATTCGCCATCTGGATGGGCTACACCTTCCTCGATCCGGTGACCTCGGTCGCCGGCGGCTTCTACAGCATCTGGCACAACTGCTTCAACTCCTGGCAGCTCTACCGCCACGACAAGTCAAAGGCCGCCTAGTCAGCATTGCCAAATCCCGAAAATCTGCTGCGAAGCTTAGAAAGCGAATGCTATCGAGCGAATGCGGTAAGTGCCGTGTCAAAAGGCCGTCAGCGAGCGATAGCGGAGCGCAACCCGCGGAACGCAGGTCTAGTTGCGCGAAGCCGCGAAACTGACGGTCTTTTATCAGGCACGTGAGCCTGAGCGCAGATGCATTCGCTTTCGTAATAGCAAAGCAGCGGATTTTCAGGATGAGGCCTTGCTGCTATGCAAATATTGGGCTGACGGGTAGGTCAGTAGATGATGATGCCGGCGAGGGCGGCGAGGACGATGACCAGGATTGCGTCGACCTTGAACCAGGTCGCGGCGAATGCGGCTGCGAATATCAGCACGCTTATCCAGTCGATGAAAGACTCCTTGTTGAGGAACACGAGGGCCGCCGCGCCTATCATTCCGGCCAGCATCGGCCTCATCCATCTCAGGGCGCTCTCCATATAACGGTTGTTCCTCATTTTCTGATAAAAAATGACAATCAGCGCCATCAGTGTAAGCGGCGGAAGACACACCGCGGCGGTGGCCAGCATCGAGCCGAAAATGTCACCTGTCACCGTATATCCCACATACGTCGCGCTGTTGATGGCGATGGGTCCCGGAGTCATCTGGGATATCGCCACAATGTCCGTCAGCTGCTGGCCCGTCAGCCATCCGTGGCGCACCACCACCTCGCTCTGGATCAGTGAGAGCATGGCGTAGCCTCCGCCGAATCCGAAGAACCCGACCTTCAGGAAAGTGAGGAAAAGCTGCAGGTAAATCATTGCTTCGGCGCCTTTATTATGGCCTCGGCTATGCCCGTGACAGCACCGGCGAGGATGAACCAGACAGGGGAGATGCTCGTCTGCCAGATGAGCAGCGCGGCCGCGATGCCGAGGCATACCATAGGCCAGCGCAGAGGCTTGAGCATCCGGACGAAAGGCACGGCTATGAGGGCTACAACCGCAGGCCTTATGGCCTTGAATGCCGCTTCCACATAGCTGTTGTCCCTGATGTCCTCAAAGAAAACGGCAATCAGAAGGATGATGGTGAAACAGGGAAGGACTGAGCCCAGCACCGCCGTAAGGGCGCCGGGCCAGCCTTTCATCCTGTATCCTACGAAGACCGCCGTATTGAGGGCAATAGGGCCCGGGGACGACTGTGCAAGGGCCAGATGATTGTAGAAGTCCTCGCTGTCGAACCATTTCTTGCGGTCCACGACCTCCTTCTCTATCATAGGGATCATTGCATATCCGCTGCCGAACGTGAATGCCCCTATCTTGAAGAAGCTCCAGAATAACTGCCAGAGCATCAGTGGATATTAATAGTACTGGTAGAACTTGGTGATGCACTCTATGCCCCTGAAGAACTGGAGGAGGAGATAGCTCTCGTTAGGGGAGTGGATGGCGTCGCGGTCAAGACCGAAGCCCATCAGGGCAGGTGTGGCCTTGAGCATCTTCTGTGCCTCCGCGATGACGGTGATACTGCCGCCTCCACGGTAAGGTATAGGCTCCATGCCATAGACTTCCTTCATCGCCTTGAAGGCTGCGCGGTATTCCTTGGAGTCGAGCGGGGTCACGAAGCTTTCTCCGCCGTGGTGGATCATCACTTCGCTGGTCAGGCCCTTAGGAGTGATCTTCTTGAAATGTTTTGCGAAGAGCTTGCTGATCTTTGCGCTGTCCTGATAAGGGACGAGGCGCATGGAGATCTTGGCGTGTGCCTCAGATGGAATGATGGTCTTGGAGCCTGGAGCCGTGAAGCCGCCCCAGATGCCGTTCACGTCAAGGCAAGGACGGATGGCAGTGTGCTCCCTGGTGGTGTAGCCCTTCTCGCCCTTGAGTGCGCCGCCACCGATGCAGCCGAGATATTCCTCTGCGTCAAAAGGCATCTGGCCGAGAAGCTTGCGGTCCTTGCGGCTCAGCTCTGCAACATCATCGTAGAAGCCCGGAACGGTCACGTGGCCTTCCTTGTCGATGAGGGAGGAGATCATGTCGCAAAGGGCGTTGACAGGGTTGTAGATGGCTCCGCCGTAATGTCCTGAATGTACGTCGATGGCCTGGCCCTTGACTGTAACCTCAAGGTATGACAGGCCGCGCATGCCGGTGCACATTGAAGGGAACTTCTCGGAGAGCTGTGTGGTATCTGAAATCAATATGGAATCGCAGGCGAGCTTCTTCTTGTTGGCCTTCATCCAAGGTGCGAGGCTAGGGGATGAGATCTCCTCTTCGCCCTCGATCATGAACTTCACGTTCTGGCGGAGCTTGCCTTCCTTGATGAGGTACTCGAATGCCTTGATGTGCATGAAGCTCTGACCCTTGTCGTCATTTGCACCGCGCGCCCAGATGGCCCCGTCCTTGATGACAGGTTCGTAAGGATTTGTCTTCCAGAGCTCGAGAGGCTCTGCGGGCTGCACGTCATAGTGGCCGTAAACGAGGATGGTCGGCGCCTTCGGGTCGATCTTCTTCTCGGCGAACACCACAGGGTTGCCTGCGGTCTCGCAGATCTCCGCCTTATCTACGCCGGCCGCTCTCAGGTACTCGGCGATCTTCTCCGCGCAGCGGTACATGTCCGGTTTGTGTTCAGGCTTGGAGCTGTCGGAAGGGATTCTCAGGAGTTCGAACAGTTCTTCGAAAAAGCGTTCTTTATTTTTCTCAATGTATTCTTTGATTTCCATATGATGGTGGTTTTGTTAGTGATTCTTACAAAGGTAGTCAATTTTTTATTAACTTTGCACGCTTTAAGTAAAATCGCAAAATATTGAAAATTCCAATAGTATTATGAACGTAAAACAGACAAAGATCGACGATCTCAACCTGACCGTCAACATCGAACTCGGCAAAGAGGACTGGGCAGATGCCAAGAAGAAGAAACTGAACGAATTCCGCAGAAACGCAGAGCTCAAGGGCTTCCGCAAGGGCATGGCCCCTGCGTCCCTCATCGAAAAACTCTATGGCGGACAGGCCCTCGCTGACGTTATCAACAATATCGTGTCAGAGCAGCTCAACAAGTTCATCGAGGACAACAAGCTCAACGTCATCGGCGAACCTCTCCCAAGCGAGAACGAGCAGAAGAATGACTGGGACAACCCTGGCACCTTCGCATTCGATTTCGACATCGCCCTCGCACCTAAGGTTGAGGCTGAAGTTTCAGCAGCAGACAAGATTCCTTTCTACAACGTGACCACCACCGCAAAGGCAGTGAAGGACTACAAGACCAACCTCCTCAAGCAGTACGGCACACTCGAGAAGGGCAAGGCAGCAAAGGAGGATGACTTCATCATCGCTGACTTCGAGGCAGGCGAGACCAAGGTCGAGAAGGCATACGTTGCATTGCGCAGCATCAAGGATGAGGATATCAAGGCTTCATTCATCGGCCTCAAGGCAGGTGACGTCAAGGACGTGGATATCGAGAAGACCTTCACCAACGAGGCTGATCGCGCAGCCATGTTCAAGGTGAAGAAGGAAGAGCTCGGCACTCTCCCTGCAGAGTGGAAGATGACAGTAAGCGAAGTCAAGACCTTCGTGCCTGCAAAGGCAACCCAGGAGACCTTCGACAATATCTTCGGCAAGGACGCAGTCAAGAGCGAAGAGGAATTCGACGCCAAGGTGAAGGAACGCCTCGAGTCCGAATATGCTCAGGAGAGCGAATACCGCTTCATGATCGACGCCAAGGAATACATGATCAAGAAGGCTGCCATCAACCTTCCTGACGCATTCCTCAAGCGCTGGATCTTCGTCGCAAACGACGGCAAGTTCACAAAGGAGGAGATCGAGAAGGAATACGACCTCTTCGCAAAGGATTTCCGCTGGGATATGATCCGCAGCTCCATCATCAAGGCTCAGAAGCTCGAGATCACCAAGGAAGCTGTCACTGAAGAGGCAAAGAAGATCGCTGCATACCAGTTCGCAATGTACGGCATGGGCAGCACTCCTGACGATATGCTCACACAGTACGCTGAGAACATGCTCAAGGATCAGGAGCAGGCACGCCGCATAGTCGAGAAGGTGCAGGATGACCTCGCACTCGGCTATATCCGCAAGACCGCCACTCTCGATGCGAAGAAGATCTCCCTCGAGAAGATGCGCGAACTCACAGCCTAACCCTTAAGACAGGACACGACAATGACCGAATTTGAGAAATATGCCGTAAAGCACTGCGGAATCAGCTCTTCGAGGCTTTCCGCAGTCTCTTCGGCCGTCGACAGTTATATCAACCCGATTATCATAGAGGAACGACAGCTGAACGTGGCCCAGATGGATGTGTTCAGCCGTCTGATGATGGACCGCATCATATTTCTCGGATGCGGCATCGACGACGATGTGGCGAATATCATCAACGCCCAGCTTCTCTTCCTCGATTCCACGGGCGCTGATTCCGATATTACACTTTATATCAATTCGCCGGGCGGAAGCGTATATTCCGGTCTGGCGATATATGACACCATGCAGACTCTCCACTCCGACGTGGCCACTGTCTGCACCGGCATGGCGGCTTCCATGGCTTCCGTGCTCCTGGCTGCCGGTACTCACGGCAAGCGTTCCATACTGCCTCATTCAAGGGTGATGATACATCAGCCTATGGGCGGTGCGGAAGGTCAGGCATCCGACATCGAGATCACCGCCCGCGAGATACTCAAGCTCAAGAGCGAGCTGTATGAGATACTCTCGGAGCACAGCGGTAAGACCATGGAGGAGATCACCAGGGACGCAGACCGCGACTACTGGATGACTGCCGAGGAGGCGAAGGCCTACGGCATGGTGGATGAGATAATCAAATCACGCAGGAAATAGCAGATGGCAGAGAATACTAATGATCACGGACACTGCATATTCTGCGGTCGTTCACAGGATGAGGTGGACCTTCTCATAACCACCGAGAACGCTTCCATCTGCTCTGATTGCGCAGCGATGGCATATCAGTGCTGCAAGGAGGCCCTCGGCGATGATGAGGAGCACATCAAGACCAACGGCCCCATCAAGGGCGAACAGAAGATACTCAAGCCGCGCGAGATCAAGGAATTCCTCGACCAGTATGTCATAGGTCAGGAGGATGCCAAGAAGACTCTCGCCGTGGCCGTTTACAACCATTATAAAAGGATAGGCCGCAAGAAGGAGGAGGAGCTCATTGAGAAATCCAACATACTCCTCGTCGGACCTACCGGCACCGGCAAGACTCTCCTCGCCAGGACCATCGCCAAGATGCTCAACGTGCCGTTCGCAATCGTGGACGCAACTGTCCTCACCGAGGCCGGCTATGTGGGAGAAGATGTGGAGAGCATACTCACCCGACTCCTCCAGGATGCCGACTACGATGTGGAGCTTGCCGAGAAGGGCATAGTGTTCATCGATGAGATAGACAAGATCGCACGCAAGAGCGACAATCCGTCCATCACACGCGACGTGTCCGGTGAAGGCGTTCAGCAGGCCCTGCTCAAGATACTTGAGGGCAGCATAGTCAATGTTCCTCCTCAGGGCGGACGCAAGCATCCGGAGCAGAAGATGATCGCCGTCAATACGGAGAACATCCTCTTCATCTGCGGCGGTGCCTTCGAAGGCATAGACCGCGAGATCGCAATGAGGCTCAATACCCAGGTCATAGGATTCGGAGCGCAGAAGCAGCGCGACCAGATTGACCGCAACAACCTCATCCAGTACATCGCGCCTCAGGACCTCAAGTCCTATGGACTCATCCCTGAGATCATAGGCCGTCTCCCTGTGCTTGCGCACCTCAATCCTCTGGAGCGCGACAGCCTGCTTTCCATCCTTACAAAGCCGAAGAACGCGCTTATCCGCCAGTATCAGGAGATATTCGCGCTTGACGGTGTCAAGCTGCGCGTGAAGCCGGAAGTTCTTGAATTCATCGTGGATACCGCCATAGAGTATAAGCTCGGTGCACGCGGCCTCCGCGCCATCTGCGAGGCTATCATGCTCGACGCCATGTTCGATGCACCTACGGCATCCAAGAAGACTCTCACCATCACTCTTCCTTACGCAAAGGAGAAGATTGAGAAGTTCACCGGCAAGATGATTGGCATTTCAGAGAGCTAATCATTCCCTTTATTTGGATTATATCCAATAATTGACTACATTTGAACGCATTTTTACAAGAACCCCCAATCTGGGGGTTCTGTTTTCCTTAACTGCAGATGTACGATATTATTGAATTGAGCAAGAAAAGTCAGGAAGACTTGTATGCTATCGCGAAGGAACTGAAGATATCCAAGCCCCAGTCCATCGCCCCAGATGAATTGATTTACGCCATCCTCGATGAGCAGGCAATACAAACACACGAAGATCCGCGTCCGAAGAGGCAGCGTCAGAGGATAAAGGCGGGCGGCAAGACCGCTGAACAGAAAGATGGCAAGCAGCCTGAGACAGCCGCAGCAAAGCCTGCGGAAGCCGCGGCTCCTGCACAGCCTAAGAAGAAGGGCCGCAAGCCTGCAGCATCCAATGATGCAGCGGCTGATGCCCAGCCTGCGGCAAAGCCTGCAACAGAAGAGGCCAAGCCTGCAGCTCAGCCATCCGCTGAACAGACGCCCGCTGAAAAGCCGCGTCGCGGACGTCCGAAGAAGAATCAGGATGCCCAGCCTCAGCCGCATGCTCCTGTTGAAGAGCCAAAGGCAGCGGAAGAGGCTCCTGCTGCCGCCAGCGCTGCTGAAACGGCAGATGCCAAGGAAGCCAAGTCTCCTCGCAAGAGAGGCCGCAAGGCCAAGATAGAGCAGCCTGCATCTGAACCAGCCGTTGAAGCTCCTGCAGCTGAAGCTGCAAATGCTGAGTCAGCTCAGCCGGCTCCGCAGCCTGCACCTCAGCAGAGGCAGAATCAGGGCCAGAATCAGCAGGGCCAGCAGAACCAGCAGAATCAGCAGCGCCAGCAGCAGAACCAGCCTAAGCCGCAGCAGCCTAAGTATGAGTTTGAAGGCCTCGTAGAGGCTACCGGCGTACTTGAGGTGATGCCTGACGGCTACGGTTTCCTCCGTTCTTCAGATTATAATTATCTGAACTCTCCGGATGATATATATGTATCCCAGTCCCAGATCAAGAGCTATGCTCTCAAGACAGGTGATACCGTCCTCGGCGAAATCCGTCCTCCTCGCGAGGGCGAGAAATATTTCCCGCTCATCAAGGTCAAGAAGATCAACGGCCGCCAGCCGGAATTCATCCGTGACAGGGTGCCGTTCGATTTCCTCACCCCGCTTTTCCCGGACGAGAAGTTCAACATTACCGGCCACGGCCACAATGACAGCATTTCCATCAGGGTGGTGGATCTCTTCACCCCTATAGGAAAGGGCCAGCGCGGTCTCATCGTCGCTCAGCCTAAGACAGGTAAGACAGTCCTGCTGAAGGATATCGCCAATGCCATTGCTGACAATCATCCTGAGGTCTATATGATAGTCCTCCTCATCGACGAGCGTCCTGAGGAAGTTACCGATATGGAGCGCAGCGTGAAGGCGGAGGTTGTGGCCTCCACCTTCGACGAGCCTGCAGAGCACCACGTGAAGGTGTCCAACATGGTTCTCGAGAAGGCCAAGCGCCTCGTGGAGTGCGGCCACGACGTTGTCATCCTCCTGGACTCCATCACACGTCTCGCGCGTGCATTCAATACTGTTCAGCCGGCTTCCGGCAAGGTGCTATCCGGTGGTGTGGATGCCAACGCTCTCCAAAAACCTAAGCGCTTCTTCGGCGCCGCCCGCAATATTGAGAACGGCGGTTCTCTCACAATCCTCGCCACAGCCCTCACTGAGACAGGCTCCAAGATGGATGACGTGATATTCGAGGAATTCAAGGGTACCGGCAACCTCGAGCTCCAGCTCGACCGCAAACTCGCCAACAAGCGTATCTTCCCGGCTGTGGATGTGACATTGAGCTCTACCCGCCGCGACGACCTGCTTTACGACCCTGAGTATCTCAACCGCATCTGGATACTGAGGAATTATCTCTCCGATATGAATTCAGTCGAAGCCATGGAGTTCATGAAGTCCCGTCTCGAGAAGACCCGCAACAACGAGGAATTCCTCGTCTCCATGAACGGCGACAAGTTGCAGTAATGCAAGGACAGTAATCCAGCATCAAATAAACCAAAGGAGGAGCGCTGCGAACGCTTCTCCTTTTTTTATGTCGGGAACTATATCCCAGTCCGCCCTGCTGCAGACAAGCAGCTTCACACCCGCCATTTGGCTATTTTAAGCTATGGGTTTACCAAAACCAGGTGCCAGCCTCCGAAGGCCTGATATGTCTAAGCCGCCTAACTCTGTATGTTCCTAGCAGGCGAGAGATTAAGATTCAAAAAG
>JAKSJG010000017.1 GCA_024398365.1 Bacteroidales bacterium
AGCGTCGTTGCAAAATCCTGCAGTTCATGGGGCATTTGTTATCCAAACGAATCACCCCGCGAAGCGCCTGAAATGGCGCTTTTTTCGTTCTATGGCCCTGAAAGGCCGATTTTGAGCAGAATGTTTTCCGAACTTTTCCGCTTTTTTTCCATTTTTTCCGCAAAAACGTCAGCAATTCCGTCAGCTTTTCATATCTTCGCAGCCTAACAGCTGACGTTTTATGAAATATACTTTCTACTTCAATCATCCTGACCAGGATGTTTCGCTCATCATGATGGCCATACGCCAGGGCGGCAAACGAGTGACGGTATCCACTGAACTTTCCGACCGTCCTGCGGCCTGGGACAAGAAATCGCAGACGGTCCTGAAGTCTCCGGATGCGACATACACCAATGAGATGCTCTCTCACTGGAAGGCGGCGGCCAATGCCGTGTCCAGAGATCCGGAGCTCGCAGATGCAACGGCCGGTGTACTTCGTGACAGGATTCTCGAGCGGATGGGCCGAGGCTCCGACCGGCCGAAGGCGAACCTGCTGCTGCCGTATTACAACAGATGGTCGATGACATCGACCGCCCGGCGCCAGGCTTCGAGACAGATGGTGTACAGCTACAACCTCATCAGTCAGTTCGCCTCGCCGACAACGACCTTCGAGGATGTGACGGCATCCTGGGGAGAGCGGTATATCGAGTGGCTTCGCCAGCGGGGCTGCGCCGCGAACACAAGGTCCACTCAGATCAAGAATCTCAAGACGGTCATGAACCAGGCGATGGCTGACGGGCTTCACAAGAACGACTCCTTCCGTCAGATCAAGCGCGAGAGGGAGGAGGTTGACAGCGTCTATCTGACGGACAAGGAACTCAAGGCCGTCGAGGAGCATGTATTCGTCGGTACCAAGGAGATGGCCCGCGACCTGTTCGTCATTGGCTGCCATACTGCAATGAGATGGTCCGACTATTCCCGGCTGTCAATCCTCGACATACAGGGCGGTTATATAAGGCAGATTCAACAGAAAACGAAAGAACGTGTAATCATTCCGGTTCATCCGAAAGTCGCCGAAATCGTCCAGAAATGGAACGGAGCGCCGAAGCTATCCCAGCAGAAGTTCAACGCTCTGATCAAGGACGTGTGTCGGGAGTCAGGAGTAACCGAGATTGTGACCATCATGAAGAACGGCCGGCAGGAGCGTCATGAGAAATGGGAGTTGGTATCCAGCCATACAGCCAGAAGGACGGCCGCGACAAACATGTATAAAGCCGGCATCCCGTCGATAAGCATCATGCAGATCACCGGCCACCGGAGTGAGAGCTGCTTCCTCAGATACATCAAGGTCGGGAAAGAGGAAAACGCAAAATTGCTCAAATCGCACAAATTCTTCACGGAATAGCACGGAAATTTCCATTTTTGGTACGGAAATTTCCAAATTCGGTACGTTTTTATCGAAAAAGCGCCACCCGGAAATGGGTGGCGCTGCTTGCTTGCTATCCTGGTGCTTGCTATATCGTCGGATCATCATCTGGCTCAAGTCCCATCGATACGCTCAGCTGGTAGATGAGGGCCTTGAACTCGTCATTGATCCGAACGCCCTGGGCCCTGAGCCTCGACATCCTCTCTCTCGTCAGGGGATCGACGGAAAGACATACGGTCTGACACCTCTCATTAGCCGGCTTCGCCTTCGCTCCGGCCCCCGGTCTTTTACCTCCACGTTCCATATTATTTATTGTCATTTAAGAATTTTTTTGCAGCGTCTTCGGCAGTGCGAAATTGCCCCCAATTCTGCAATATCCATTGCATTGCGTCCTCACGCATACTGACCTGTCCGCCCATAAATGCTTTGCAAAATATACGTTCCTCTATCGGATTTGCGACATCAAAAGGGTAGCTGCCCTTGTATGTCTCAAGCGCCTCGATAGTCTTTTCATTTATCGTCTTCATACTCAGACCTCCTCCGGATAATTGGCTGCGATGTAGTCGCCCATCTCCCTGAGCCTGCTTGCAACCCACGAAGCGAGGTCCTCGCCATCAGGCACGTTCAGACCCTCCGTATGCACCTGCTGCGAATCGTTGAAGTCTCCGCTCGTCCAATCAATGACGATGCCTGTCTCGTCATCCGCCAGCGAGCACTGGCCATAATGCTTGTCGAATAAGTAAGCCATAATTATGATTATTTATTGTTAATAAGCCCACGTATATAATCCAACAGCTCTCTGTCTGCCATTTCGTCCTCCGGGTCGTCGGCAAAAAACTGATAAATAGAGTCGGATGTAGTCGGGGCGAGCCTCCTCTCGCAAGATGCAAGTGCCTTGCCGAGATCTCCTCCACAGATGTTAATAAGCTTGTTTGCCCTGTCAATGATAAGTTGTGATGCCATAGTTGTATTGATTATTAAGTTAGTTGATATTGCCCTTGATTGCATCGTCACAGTAGCGGAGGAAATTGCCATCGCTTATGCCATCAGCGGCAAAAAAGTTGAAAATTGAGCCATTGCCAAGTTCTGCGATTTTTAAGTATGCCGCTTCCATCATTGCAGAGCCATTAGCCTGGACATCTGCAGGGAGGTTTGCAATAAAGCCGTCCATCCTGCTCCTTACTTCCGCAAGCATAATTGTATGTAGCTCAGTTCTGCGCTCTGTGGTTGCGCTCATTGCCCTGTATCTGTCACGTGTCATAGCTATACCATTTATTTTAATTAGATAATAACAGCCTCATCAAGCTGCTTCTGAGTATAATTAATGATAGTTCTGCGACCTTCGTTCTTAGCAAGACTGAACTGTTTGTCGGTAAACAGGCGGCACTCGTAATGCTTGTCGAGTGCGATACCCTCGAGCTTACCGAGAAAACTCTTAGCGGCTTGCTTGCAAGGGAAATGGCGGAAGTAGGTCGGGGTTCGATTGCCAAGAAGGAGAACATCTCCGAAGATCTTACGGTCATGTTTGGTTACACATCCAGTTGTCGGGATAAATTCTATCCATGTAATCTGATAAGGGTTCAATGTAATTGCTTCCATAATAATTTGGTCTAATTGGTTGTTCTTTCTGGATGTAAAGGTAGTATTTTATTTTGAATAATCAAAATAAAATAATCAAAAAAGGAAGAATTTTTACCAAGTCGGCCAAAGTGCCTTATATAGTTCATCGAATCCGGTACACTCGACAGTAAAATGATACTCGGAGAGATATCCGTCTCTTATTGAGAACTGCAGCTGTTTATTCGAGCGGAGCATTTCTATAAAATGCCTCGGCTTTAACCCGCCGAGTGTTACAGCTATTTCGATATACGAACCGCGTCCAATACCATTGAAGTGCTGGACATTTCCTGAGTCGTCAAGCACATTAATCGAATATGCAGCTGAATTTGTTCTGACAACCTGGTCTCCATACTCGAGAAGGCAGATCCATGCGTACTTTTCGCTCGACCGAACAGCGGCGATTAGCTCGGAATCCGTAGTAGCTGAGTTCGAGAAGCGTCCATGCGAATATTTTGACATGAGATGACTGGCGCCCGACGGGCGACCGAACTCGTCCTTTTCTTCTATGATTCGCCACGTCCCAGATGGCTTGGTCTGTTCGTTAACAGCCTCGCTTGCTTTGAGGAGATTCGTCAATGAGTCAATCTGGCGCTGGATATCCTGCCTGGCCTGCGGTGAGAGCTGGAGCAGCATCACGGATGCGATAAATGAAATAAGCCTGTACATGGTATTAATTATTGGTTAATCTATCGATGATCTGAATGAGCTTCGAGTTTTGGGCAAGGGCCTCGGCGGTCATCGCCTGCTGTGCGTTCAGGCATTCCAGCACCTTCTCGACGCTTGTATTGATATGGTGGATATCACGACCGGCGACCATGTTATTGTCATAGCTGATCGCCCTTTGACTATCCAAATATTTGGATAATAGCTTGAGGTTTGCGCCTCGTGGCTTTGTCTTTCCGGTCCGATAATTATTGATAGTTTCATCGGAAATGCCCGTATCCTTCGAAATTTTGTAATTGCTTAAATTGGTCTGCTTTAGTAAGTTGACCACTTCTTCTGTGGTTTTCATAATAATGTGCTTAAAAAATTCCTCTCCAAAAATTTGGATATTACCCAAATAATTGGCTATCTTTGTCCGACGATTGTAGGAAATAAACCGAACAAAGATAACAAAATATAACAATATCAATGGCTTATTCGTTCAGAAACGCTTACTCAAGAATACCGCGCGGAGACAGCAGCGCCTTTCGCGAGAAGGTAATGGCGATCTTCGGTGTAACATGCCGAGATAGCTTTTACTCCAAGCTCAACGGCGAACAGGTGCCGACTGTTGAGCAGGATAGAAAGCTCCGCGAGCTCTTCGCCGGATACGGCATCACAGAAATTTACGACAACTGATATGGAAGTAAATTATCACAACGAAGTATCGCTCACGGGGCAGATCTCCGGTATTTCGGCCACCAGGCTGCCGGACGGATACGCTGTCCGCTTCCGCCTGAATATTCAACGAACAACAGGGGGAGAGCTGGAGAGCCAGTCAGTGCCATGTGTCCTGTATGATATGCTGGGCCGATGCCACAGTGTCCACCAGGGGGCAGTTGTTATGCTCAGCGGACACTTGGCAACGGAGCACAACGGCGGAGTGGACGTCGTGGTCGATACAATAACGGAGTTACAATGTATGCAAATAATGCCGGAATGAGCGATGATGCAACATATCAGATGCTCCGCGAGGAGATCGTTGGGCTGAGGGCACAGGTCGTAACGCTGACCGACCTGGTTGTAAAGGCCCTCTCAATCGACGAGGCCGTCCGGATGAAGGAGCGGCTCTCCGCATACGAGGACGAACAGGAACTCGAACTCAACCAGACTGCCGCCGCTGAATACTGCGGACGAAACAGCCAGTGGCTGCTCCGGCAGAGGCGAGGCAGGAAGATCAAGGGCCGGAAGATAGGCGGTCAGTGGTTCTACCGCGTCAGGGATCTGACGGCGCTCAAAAACAGGCAGGCATCCTGAGCCTGCTCGTAATCGAGGCGGGAGATATGGATTTTGCGGGCATGGCCGTCACGGCAAAACACGTTCTTTCTTTTTACTCTCGGGGCCGCCGTGGCAAGCAAGCGGCGGTCCGGCATCGGCAGGAGAGCTGCCAATTTTTCCTGCCGATGTTTTTTTTGAAATACACAACCACAAATACAAAAACCATGAAACAGATTAGATTGTCAGTACTTATGATTTTACTTTTTCTCTCGATGTTATTCACCCAGGACTGGGCCGAGAGCATCACGACGTTCATCGGTGCCATATCCAGCCTGCTGGTGGCCTTGGCGCTCCTGATTATGTGCTTAATCCTCGCCGTCACCTGGTACAACGAGGGCAAGCTGCCCGGCAGTCTGTACAGGGACGAAAACGACAGGGCCTGACTCCTGGGGGGGCGATACTATGAAACGAGGTAGAAATATAATAGCATATCTTCCGCATGACTCGAATGCGAGAAATAATGACAAGGTCATAAAGCTGCGAATGAAGTATGGCCCCGCGGGATATGGAGTCTACTTCATGCTGCTCGAGCGACTGAGAGAGGAGGCCAACTACACGGCAGCCTTGGACTATGATGTTCTTGCATACGATGTGAGGGCCGATGCTCAGATGATTGAGTCGGTCATCAATGACTTCGGTCTCTTCGATGTTGACAGGTCTGCCGGAGTCTTCAGCTCGCGCGGCCTGCTTGACCGGATGAGTCAGAAGGAATTGATATCACAGCTATGCGCCGATGCCGGTAGAAAGGGCATGGCCAGCCGATGGGGTGGACAGTCAGATTCAAGGTCGAACAATTGCGACGAAATGGTAATAAGAGCCGAACAGGCAGTAGGTCAAGCACATAATAACGGCGTTATAACAAACGATAACAACCTTATAACCCAAGTTATATCGCCCGATAACGACCTTATAACGGCCGATAACAGTAATACAAGTAATACAAGTAAGCAAGTAAGTAATATATCTACTACACGCACGCGCGAGGCGGCTGACGCCGCAGAGAGAGAAAATATATCTCTCATATTTTTCACAAAAGGCTTCGCCGATGTCAGGTTTGAGACCGAACGCTTCTACAATCACTATGAGTCCCAGGGCTGGCTGAAGAGCAACGGCCAGCCGGTGAAGAACCGAATAGCCCTCGCCGGAGCCTGGCAGCCGAAGAACACCACTCCGAAGTTCGAGCCGTGGGCCTGCGAGGTGATGCAGGCCATCAGCAAGGCGATGTACGTCGCCGCGGCGGACAGGATGTCCCTGATGACAATATCAAAGATCACCTGCGATGGCGACAAGATGAAATTCTACTGCAAGAGGCGATTCGTCGATGCGCTGGAGGCCACGGTCAATGCCGGCAAGGCCGGGCCCGTCACGGCTGTCATAGCCAAATATGCCCGCGGCGGCATCGAATATAAAACCAATGACGTGCGGACTGGTGTGTGAATACTGCCGGCATTGTGCCGGTGACAGCAGCTGCTGGCACTGCTGCTATGTCAGCAATGGAAATGAGAACAATTTCGAACCGATAAAAGATGAAAAAAGTACCAAAAAGAAAACTGAAGGTTCCGGATCTCGAGAAGATCAGCGACGGAAAGTCATACGGAACGTATTACGTGAAGTTCAACCAGGACCAGATCCAGGAGAAAAAAGAAAAGCTGCTGGAAGCGGCGGTGGACATCCAGAAGCTCGAGGAGAGGCTCGAGGATGCAAAGGATGCCGTCAGGGTTATCCGCGACCAGATGAAGCCTCTGCTTGCCGAGCGGAAGCACCTCGCCGCCCAGCTGGCGAAGGGAGGCGCCGAGAGTCCCCGTCCGATTCATTCCGTCTATCTGAGGGACCTCCGCATCATAGCGATATACGATGCCGAGACCGGAGAGCTCCGCGAGATGCGGGACATGAGCGCCACCGACGCCCAGGTGTCATCCTTCTTCAGCAATCTGGAGACGAGCGGCGTTGACCCTTATGATGAGATACCCGACGACATGCCGCTTGAGGAATACCGCGCGGAGGTCTGCGGACAGCAGGAGGGCAGCTGATGAAGATATCGGACACCATGTACGACATCGGCGACCGCGTCGCCTGGCAGGGCTCGTCGCAGCGCCACGAAGGCAGGATTGTCGGAGTGCATCTGCACATTGAGAAGAACCGGATACGGGAGAACTACGATGTCGAGATGTTCGCCGGGACGAGGATGATAGTCGGAGCACAGTCACTGGAATTATTAACGCAATAAATGGTCCTGAAAGCAGGCAAACAGAACAACCTGCACTGCTATACGAGCACCTGGGTGAGGGGGGGGGCGGTACCCTCCAGGACCACAAAAATGAGAACAACACAAATACATCAAGGAGAAATGGAAAGAATAATCAGCAACAGGGTTGAGACCATCCGGATAGATGACATAAAGCCATCTCCGGTCAACCCGAGAAGAAAGATGGATGCCGACGAGACGTCGGAGCTCGCCATGAGCATAGCGGCCGTAGGTCTGCTGCAGCCGATAACCGTGCGGCCTATGGTCGATGTCGTCGATGCGGAGAAAGAAGTCATCGACGAGTATTACGAGATAGTCTGCGGCCACCGCCGCTATGAGGCGGCAAAGCTCGCCGGTCTGGACGAGGTGCCGTGCATCGTCCGTACACTATCCGATGACGAGGCATACGACATAATGGTGACGGAGAACCTGCAGAGGAAGGATATCGACCCGTTCGAGGAGAGCGGGGCATTCAACGTGCTGCTCGCGCGAGGAAGCAGTGTCAAGGACCTTTCCGTCAAGTTCGGCAAGAGCGAGACCTACGTCCGGAGCCGCTGTGCGCTGTCGGCGCTGCTGCCGGAGTTCCGCGAGAAGTACGACGCTGGCCTCGTGCGGCTCACGCACTGCATCATTCTCGCGGCCCTCGAGCCGGATATGCAGCGGAAGATGCTCGAGACCTACTATTCGGGAGGCTACGCCGATATCAGTTGCAAGGGTGTCGATGCGCTCAGGGGCTCAATCAATGGTATGGCGGCGGACATCAAGGATGCGCCGTTTGATTCCGCACCCTGCCGGAAATGCCGCCACAACCTCGCAAGCGGGGAGCTGTTCCCGGACGAGGGACGCGCCTTGTGCAGCAATCTCAGGTGTTATGCCGTAAAATATGCGGGCGCTCAGCTGCACTGGTTCGAGGAGGCACGCGATGGCAATCCCGACTTCTTCATCATCGAACCTGTCGGTCTGCGTCTAAGTGCGTGGGATGCCGCCCTGGCCGACCTACTTCGTGACCGTGGCTTTGAGTTTCGAAGGGTCGATGATTATAAGTACCGCCCGGCTGACGGCCCGGTGAGCCGCTTCGACCACAAGGACGGCACGGCGGTATGCTACTTCTTTGGCTGGGGCGGAATGCGCTTCGAGTGTCAGAGCGATACATCTGCCGAGAAAACGGCGCCAAGGAAGCTCGACTGGCTCCTGGACAGGCTGGCGGCCGAGCGACAGGACAGGACAGAGGAATATCGCTGCGATGTGGCGAAGGAAGCCATAGATAAGCTCGAGGATGATGCGTTAAAGGCAAAGCCGACGCTGAACATTGAGACTGTCCTCAAGGCGGCGATATGCAGGATGTACGAGGACTATGAGGACAGGCTGCCTTTCGGGCTGTCCGGCGAGAATGGCGTAGGCGACCTCGATGCGGCGGACATGGCACAGCTTGGCACTGCGCTCGCCAAGATCGTGGCGCTCAATACCGATTCGGGCGATTCCGGCCAGAGATATGTGGAGCAGATGTTCCCTGAGTGCTTTGATGGGGCCCGGGAAAAGGGTGAGAAGATGTTTATGGACGAATGCAGAAAGAACTGGCAAGGTTATGACGAGGTGACGGACGAGATGATTGAGGAGGACCTTGCGGAGAGGGTTCGGAGGGAGGCTGAGCAGTAGTGGTACGGACAGGCGATACCGTGACCGTCCGGCTGTATGGCGGCCGGAAGATGACAGGGACGGTCATCGGCATCGGCATGCTCGACGGCGAGCAGCTGCTGTTCGTCCGCAATGACTATGGCCATGTGGCCGAAGTATTCGAGGAGGAGCTTGTGTTATGACAAAAAAGGGGATAGCGCTAACCGACCTGCAGATGGACTGGCTGCGGGACAATTATGCCACGATGACCAATGCGGAGCTTGCGGAGGCGCTCGGCGTCCATCCGCGAAGTGTGGGCCGGTACGGGAAAATCCTCGGATTGAAGAAGGATGCGAACCTTCTCCGCCTCGAATCTCTGCGGCATCTGGAAATCGCACGCCGGACGCCGAAGGAACCGAGCAGGATGAGTGCCGGGCATGCCAAGGCGTCCAGGACGATGCGGAAGACATGGGAGAGGGAGCGGAAGAGGGCGGCCTGCGGCTTGGCTCAGAAGACCGGTCTGAAGGTGAAAAGGGTGCCGGACTGGCTGTATCGCCAGAGGTCGAGGCTGCGGAGGCGGGGGTACCGTTGCATGCCGGACAGCCGCACGGCCGTCATCACGGTTCACACCCAGCGGCTGCCGGAACTTGAGCGGATGCTCGAAAAGCGATATCAATGGCGATTCATCAACGAAAAATATTGAAAAAATGAAAGGTTATCTCATAGTTATCCCGTATCTGCCGATAGCGGCACAGGGAAAGGAGCTCAGATATGCCGTCGCCGGCTGGCGGAAGCATTTCAGGGAGGATTATCACATAGTAATCGTCGGAGACGGCGTCAAGCACCTGTCTAAGGATCCGTTCTTTGCGAGGCCGGATGTCACGGTGCTTACCAGCCGGAGAGTGGAGGGTACGCCGGGGAACTACCGTCAGCATCTGGACTATGTCAGCTGCCTGAAGAAGGTGCACGAAGCCTTCCCGGATACGGACGGATTCGTCATGGTGGCCGACGACTGCTATGCTGTGCGGGATTTTCATTTCCGCGATATCGTATGGCCGATGTGCAACGCCCAGGACTTCTGCGGCGATGACCAGTCGAACGGATGGGCCCGGGACATGTGGAAGACCAAGCAGCTGCTGGTCCGCGAGGGCCTGCCGCACGTCAACTATACGACTCACCTTCCGCAATGGTATTCCTGGCCGAGGCTCGAGCAGATCTGGAAGCGATACGACATGGAGCACAATAGCTATGTCATGGAGAATATCTACTACAACGTCTATCAGTCGCCTATACCGCCGGAGCTACTGAACAATGAGACGGACACCATCCGTCTCGGAGTGTGGCGTGCCGGCCTGACGATGTCCGAGTTTCGGGCGAAGACCGAAAACAAGATCTGGGTGGTCAACTCCGTCGAGGGATTCTCACTGACCCTGCAGGACTTTCTGGAGGAGCACATGAAGGAGGAATTGAAATGAGCATCTGGAAAACCTTGAGTGAGCAGCGTCCGCATCCGGGCCAGCCGGTCGCACTGAGGCTGACGAACGGAATGATCGTCACGACTGCATGGAAGGAGGGCTTGATGCCTGATGTCTTCCGAATAAACTATGAGATGTGGCAAGGAGTGACCATCTGGGACGTATATATCGGCGACGACTTCATCCGCGCCTGGGCGGACCGGAAGGAGCTGGAAAAACTATAAAAAAACAAAGGGCGGCGGCGAGTGCCGGCAGGCAATTATTAACAAATTCAACTGGTATTTTTGTGATGGTCCTGCATGTCCGCGAGGACTTCCGCCTACAAAACCACAAATACAAAAGGATTATGCCAACAATCAAGACTAAATCACCGCGCCGGCCATGGATGCCGGAGCACAAGCCGTTCGAGCGGTCGAAGCCGAACAGCGCGTTCTATACCTCGCCAGCATGGCGGGCGCTGAGGAATAAATTCATCCAGCAGCATCCGCTCTGCGAGATGTGTATCAAGGAGGGCCGCATGCCTGCGGCCGCTATGGTCGTTGACCATATCGTCCCAATCAACAAAGGCGGAGCGCCGTTGAATCCGGAGAACCTCCAGGCTCTCTGTGCCAGCTGCCACAATAGAAAATCGGCAAAGGAGGACAAGTAATGACAGCAACTGAAGAAAAAATAGCTATAGGGAAAGGTTGTCATAACGAATTTCAGTATTTCGGTGCATCGTATCCTGATGCACGATGTATGGATGGTAAATATACTTTATGGGAGGAAATAACTATGTACTGCGACACAACACCTTATGAGTTGGCGGTTAAACTCAAGGAGGAGGAAAAATGATAGTTGCATATATTGTCATATCTATTGTCAATGTATTTTTTCATGTAGCAAAAAGCATTCTAGTTATCAAGTCCTCGAAACTCATAGCGAGTCTTTCTAATTGTATATGCTATACATTCTCCGCCGTAGTAATTAAATTCATTTCAGAGGTTGATATGTGGGCAGCGGTCGCCGTGCAGGCATCCACTAATTTTTTAGGATGCTACTTGGCGATGTTATTCTGCGATAAGGTAATTAAAAAGGAGGAAAAGAAATGAAAGCAAGTGATTTGATGATAGGTGATTGGGTGTTATGGAAAAACAAGCCAGTCCAAGTTGTGAGAGTAAGCGGAATCAGATATGAGTTTGGCCACTACGATGTCCTTTTGGCATATTGCAACAATATGGGCGACGGGATTGAGAGCCACGATATATCTTCTATTTCTCCCATTCCTCTCACCGCAGACCTGCTTGGTAAGAATGGGTGGGTTAATAAGGAAGAAAAGGGATGGATGCAGCAAGGAAACTTTGGCGATAGTCCGCTTATGCTTTGGTATGTAAAAGATACAGGGACATTTACTCGGCATTTTGCCAATGAATTGGAAATATCAGACTTATCAAAGGATGGAGGCTATAGATTGAAAATTCAATGTAAATATGTGCACGAACTTCAGCACGCACTGCGTTTGTGCGGACTGACCGAATTGGCTGAAAAATTTAAGGTTGACTGATATGGAGGACAATTTTTGTTATGACTGCAAGCATTACTCCGAGGATGTATGTGCGAAAGGATTGTTACCTCGTATTAGCAAGTATGCAAGGTTGAAAGTTGCTCTGAAAAAGAACTGAAGACATTGTATTGGCAGGGTATGATACACACTGATGGCAAAAGATACTGATATGAAAAAGACTAACGAATATTAACATTTACACTATGGAGAAAAAGCATTATGATTGAAGTTGATGTCGATATACTCAAGGCGACCGGCATCCAGCAAGGCGGGCGTTGTCCGCATGTGTCGAAGCCGACGAACCTGATGACTCTCGAAGAGCTGAGGGTGGCTCTCGGCGGGGCGATCCTGAGAGAGGGGGAGATACCGGCCTGCATGAAGCCTCCGGAGACCGGGCCGAAGAAGCCGGCGACAAAGGTCTGCTCGACATGCGGCAAGGAGCTGCCGCTGTCCGAGTTCCCGACGAAGAAGATGCACGGCATTATCACCATCATCGGCCAGTGCAGGCCATGCTGGCAAGAATACCACATACGGTATAGAAGCAAGTATAAGCATAAGAAGAAAGAAGAACTTATAAAAGATAAGCTGCGTTGATGAAAACAACAAAGTCACTCAAAGCTATCGAGATGGAATGGCTGGATACTGTCCGGGAGTGTTCCCAGAGAACATACCGGCAGCATCTCGAGCTATTTATAATCTGGATGTCGGCAAACGATATCAAGCCGGACATGGCCGGGCCGGATGACGTGCGCTTGTACAAGAAGCATCTGATGAAAGAGCACTCATCGGCATACACGATCAATGCCTATCTGACAGCGGTGCGTTCTTTTTATCGCTATGTTGGGAGGATGGGATACGGGTCCGATATCGCTGCGGATGTCAAGAATGAGAAGGCAAACAAGTATTATAACAAGCAGCCGCTGACAGAGGAGCAGGTGGACCTGCTGCTGGCATCAGTGGACCGCTCCACTCTGACAGGTAAGAGGGACTATCTGATAATGACGCTGATGATATATGCCGGACTCCGAGGTATTGAGGTGGCGAGGATGGATCTCGGCGACATCAAGGATATCGCCGGCTCCAGAATTATTCAAATTCAGCGAAAGGGCCACAGAGAAAAGGATGGCGAAGTGCCGACAAACTCGCTGATCAGGGCCGCCGAGGAGGATTATATGTCGCTTGCAGAATGGGAAGATCCGGCCGCCCCGATGTTCTATTCTATCGGCAGAAAGGAGATGAAGCGACTGGAGGTTGCGACAATCGACAAGATGGTGAAGGCCAGGATGCGCTCCGTCGGCATCGACGACCCGAAGTACACGACACATTCCCTGCGACATACTTTTGGTGTGATGTGCATTCGCGCCGGCCTTTCGCTGTATGAAATACAAGCGCTGATGGGTCACTCGTCAATCAATACGACGAACATCTATGTGAAGATGGAAATGGATATGAGACTGCTGCATGGCGGCCTGACCGAGAGGCTTGCCGAATATCTGAAAGTGGGAGAAAGTAGGCTGAAATGATGGAAGCCTGGCTGATATTTTTAGAGTACGCAGAAATGACCGTTTTTCGGCCCTTTTCCGGGCAAATTCGGGCTTTTTGAAAAAGTGCCTGAAAATCTCCAAATCAATGATAGAACACGTTAAAACGAAGATTACAAAATGACACACGGGCAAAATTCAGATGCGCTGATGCTCGAAGGAGGATGTCTGCGGGACCTTTTTCGGGCCTATTTTCAGGGTCGTGCTCAATCGACCCGAAGGGGAGGGGGAGTCGAAAACTTTTCGGGTCTCGAAAATAACCGCGTCCCCAGACTTGTGCACGCTCGTGCAAAATCCATAAACTGAAATTATGTTAGAGCTCAAGCAAAAAAGAAAGTTGTCGCAAAAAAGGCTCCGACTCCAGAAGAAGGAGAACTCAGTGTCCGGATTTGAAATGACGGACGATGAGATCATTCGCGTCTGGCGCCAGGCGGCACCACAACTGATCAACCATATTTCCGACATCGGGCTGCCGGCAAAGGGCGAGCAGCTGCGGATGGTGACGAAGAGGGCCTTCAATTCGATTGCCCTGATTGACTTCATCCTGTCGAAGGAGAAGATTGTCGAGACATACATCTGCTGCTACTCGATAGACTATGCCTCCGGCTGTCTGCTCGATGAACTTGCCAGGGGAGGGCGGTTGGGTAAGATGACATTTCTGATTTCGAACCTGATGAACCAGGCGTGCAAGCAGAAGATGATGGTGGTCAAGGAGAAATTCTGCAACAATCCGAATGTCCGGCTCGTCTTCGCCGGCTCACACGCCAAATTGATGGCAATAAGGACCGAGGGGAACTTCTACATCGTTGAAACGTCAGCCAACTTCGCCAACAATTCGAGGATTGAGCAGTACCTGCTTGAGAACTCTGAGCAAATGTTCCAGTTCCACAAGGGCTGGATTGACGGCATAGCGGAGTTTACAACCAGCAGAGAACTCCGTATTTACGATTTTGAGGAGGTGGAAAATGGGCAGGAATAGGCTTCCGGACTCTGTCAAGCGGCTTAGGGGCACGAATCAGCCGTGCCGTATGGCCAATAATGAGCTCAAGGCCGACGCTATCAAGCTGGCGGCTCCGTCATGGATGAAAAATGAGCAGAAGCGGATGTTTCGGGCCGCAGCGGGCATCCTTGCGAACTGGGGCCTGCTGTCGGAGGCCGATTCTGGCATCATAGCGGTATATGTAACATCGCTTTCTCGAATGATTGAGGCAGAGAAGCATCTGGCGGAGGAAGGGCCGGTGGTGCTCGTCAAGGATGAGGAAGGGGATATTGTCAAGCAGGAAATTAACCAGTGGTATGTAATATCCGAGAAGGAGAGAAAGGTCGTGATCGCGGCCGAACAGCAGCTTGGCTTCTCTCCGGTATCCCGGGCCAAGATAGTGTCAATGATCAAGCCTCCGGAGGAGGCAAAGGACGATTTCAGTGAGTATGACGGCTGAGGAGTATGCACATGCCGTGCGTGACGGCAAGATCATCGCCTGCGAATACGTCCGCCTGGCAGTGGAGAGATACTTCAGGGACTGCGACATGGCCCTGAACAAGGGATTGCGCTTCGATAAGAGAGCGGCCGAAAGGGCTATAAAGTTCTACGAGCGCCTTCCTCAGACCAAGGGTGTCTGGGCCGGTCAGCGACTTGGGCTCGAAGGATGGCAGCGATTCATCATATGGAACCTGTACGGCTGGATGCGAGCTGACGGCACTCGCCGCTTCCGGTACTCATATGTCGATGTGGCACGAAAAAACGGCAAGACGACACTCGCTGCCGGCACGTCCCTGTATGAATTGTTCGCTATGGGCGAGCCCCGCGCCGAGGTGTACTCCGTGGCCGCCGTCCGCGACCAGGCGAAGATATGCTTCCTCGATGCAAAGGCGATGGTGGTGAACTCGCCGCTGTCGAAGCGTCTAAGTGTGCTGGCGAACAGCATAGTCAACGAGCCGAGCGCCTCGACATACAAGGCCCTCTCATCCGATGCCGGCATCCACGACGGATACTCGCCCAGCTGTACCGTCGTTGACGAGTACCACGCTCATCCGACAAATGACATGGTCGATGTCATGCGTTCCGGTATGGGCGCAAGGCGTCAGCCGCTGATGTTCATAATCACGACGGCCGGCTTTGAGAAGACATTCCCGTGCTATTCATTCCGGGCGAATGCCATCAATGTCCTGAAGGGTGTCGTCGAGGATGATTCTCTGTTCGTGATGATATTCACTCTCGACGAGGGCGACAGCTGGGACGACCCGGCCGTGCTGATCAAGTCGAACCCGAACCTCGGTGTCAGTGTCACGAAGGAGTTCCTGCTCGAACAGATCAATGACGCAAAGAACCGCCCGGAGGCGGTGAGAAATGTCAAGACCAAGCACCTGAACATCTGGGTCGATGCGGACAAGACCTGGATACTCGACTCGGAATGGATGGCGTGCACCGGCACCAGGAACACAGAATCGCTCAAGGGCTGCAGGGCATGGGGAGGACTCGACCTCTCGAACGTATCCGATATGACGGCCTATGTACTCGCATTCAATGAGGATGACCGGGTGCAGCTGCTGCCGTTCTTCTGGATACCCGAAGAGACCCTGCAGAAGAAGATAAAGGAGAGCAGCGTAGAGTTTGCGAGATGGGTGGCCGAAGGATATGTGAGGGTAACTCCCGGCAACGTCACGGATTACGACTTCATCCAGGCCGATATCCTCCGGATCAACCAGGAATATGATGTCGAGAGTGTGGCGTATGACAGGTGGAACTCATCGCAGACAGTCATCGACCTGCAGAACGAGGGAGTGGAGATGTCCCCTTTCGGCCAGGGCTACGGCTCGATGTCTGCCCCGACCAAGGAAGTGGAGAGGATGGTGGCCACCCGCCAGCTCGAGCATTTTGGCAATCCGGTGCTCCGCTGGATGATGACAGCCGTCTCTATATCCACGGACCCTGCTGGCAATATCAAGGTCGACAAGCGAAAGTCGTCACAGAAGGTCGACGGCATAGTTGCATCCGTGATGGCCATCGGAGAAATGATGACGCAGCAGGCGTCAGGTGGTAAAGGTCCGTATGCCTCGCGAGGGCTGCGTTCGCTGTAAAATGACAGATGGCCTTTACGGATGGACAGGTTGTTTTTGCCGAATTTGTCAGATTCTTGAAAAATTTTCAAAAATTTTCAAAAATTGATAAATCCTCGTTATACACGCGCCGGAGGCGGAAATAGAGCATACTGTGTCTCGGCAGATGCAAATTCGAAGTAAAAAATTTCTGTGACATAATGATTGCCGCTTGAAAAATTCTTCTTCACTTTGTTCTCGGCCGCGTCCTTAAAGGCACGGCTGCGAGCAATGGGAATATTTGGCATTTTAAGACGAAGCAACGACAGTCAGCCTGCGGCGAAGTCGATGGACGAGCGCCTCTCGGATGCGCTCAACCACGCTCTGTCTCCTGACTATGTCGGAGGTTCGTCATATATAGGCGAAAAGGGTTCGCTGGCCCTTGCGGCAGTGTGGGGATGTGTGAGGATCTTGAGTACATCCATAGGTATCCTTCCTCTGCATCTCTACCGTCGCAGTGCCGACGGGCGGAAGCTGGAGAACGGCCACCCGGCAGCGCTCCTCACCCAGGAGCCGAACGAATACTGGAGCAGATTTGACCTGATGTCATGGCTGATGGTCAATGCTCTGATCAGGGGCAACGGCTACGCGAGGATCATTCGCGACAGGCGGACCTTCCGTCCGGTTTCTCTCCAGTACCTGGAGTCGGACAATGTCACTCCGGAGCTTGTCAACGGAAAGCTGTATTACCGCATAGGCTCCACCGGCGAGGTGCTTGAGAGCTACGAGGTGCTCCACATCAAGGGGCTCGGCACTGATCCTGTCATCGGACTCTCGCCGATAGCTGTGCACCGCCTCAATCTTTCGCTGACGTACAAGGCTCAGGAATATGGCGAGAGGTTCTTCTCGAAGGGCGGCAACACGTCGTCCGTATTCGAGCATCCCGGCGAACTGAAGAAGGATGCCTACGAGCGCCTGAAGGCCGACCTCGATGCCAGGATGGCGGGGTCGAACAATTCGCACAAGCCGCTGCTGCTCGAGGGTGGACTGAAATACCAGCGAGTCAATATTCCGCTGGAGGATGCTCAGTTCATACAGACAAGGAAGTATCAGACTACGGAGATCGCCTCCATCTACGGTGTTCCGCCGCACATGCTCGGCAATCTGGACAAGGCGACATACAACAACACCGAACTTCAGGGCATAGAGTATGTCACCTATTCGCTGATGCCGTGGCTGCGCAAGATTGAGCTGGAGTTCGGGCGGAAGCTGCTCTTCGAGGAGGAGAAGGCCGACCTGTATTTCGCCTTCAACGTCAACGGCCTGATGCGCGGAGACGCCAAGTCGCGTTCCGAGTTTTACAAGAACATGACGCTCATCGGCGCCATGAACGCCAACGAGGTGCGAGAACTTGAGGAGATGCCTGCGTATGATGGCGGAGAGAAGTATTTCGTGCAACTGAACATGCAGCCGGCCGACGCGGCCGCTCAAAATACCGAAAAAGATGGAAAAGAAGACAATTAATGAGGTCGAGCGCCGCTCGATCACGATGGCAGTGACCCTCGAGAAGAGGGCCGAGGATGCCGCCGAGAGCCGAAGTATCTCCGGATATGCGGCCGTTTACAACAGCTGGAGCCAGCCTTTGTACTGGTTCCGCGAGATGATCGCTCCGGGAGCCTTCGACAAGGCTGACATGGGCCAGTGCATCCTGTGCTTCAACCACGACAGCAACAAGATCTGCGCCCGCGTCTCATCCGGGACGCTCAAGCTAACCATCGATGACAAGGGCCTCCGCTTCGATGCCGACCTTCCGAACACGACTGTCGGCAACGACCTGCTGGAGCTTATCCGCAGAGGCGACATCTCGCAGTGCTCGTTCGCCTTCCGCGTGGCGAAGGATACCTGGAGATATGCGGACGAAATCAACGGCCTTGAGCTTGATGAGCGCACCATCGACGAGATCAGCGAAGTCCTGGACGTTTGCCCGGTGGTCCGTCCGGCGTATGAGGATACCTCCGTCGATGCCCGCTCCCTCGAGCAGCGTAAGGCTGAACACAATGCGGCCGTCTCCGCATCCCTGGCAGCGGCCGAGAGCGAGAGCCGCGCCCGTGAACTCGAACTATTAACCCTCAAATTCCAATAACAATGAACAAAAAAGAACTTATGGAGAAGAGAGCGAAGCTGCTCTCCAATCTTGAAGACCTCCAGAAGTCCTATGAAGGCAAGAAGATTTCCGCTGAGGAGCGTGCCGCGTGGGACAAGGCAAAGGCTGACCTCGAGGAGGTCAACCGCCTCATCGAGGAGGAGCAGAGAAGCGCCGACCTCGCAGCCATCAGGGCAGCCGTGGAAGGCCAGCGTCAGAACGTCGACAACGACACCGAGAAGCGCCAGATGGATGCATTCCGTCAGATGCTGCTCCGTGGCATCAACAGCCTGACCCCTGAACAGCGAGACGCTATCACCGGCGTTGATGGTTCCTCAGTAATGCCTACATCGGTAGCAAAGGCAGTGGAGATCGCTCTCGCACATACCGGAGGCGTGATGAGTGTCGCTCAGATCATAAGAACCGCCAAGGGTGAGAACCTGATTCTCCCGACGGTCAACGACACCACAAGCAAGGCACAGATTGTCGCGCAGTACACCAAGGGCTCGAAGGATGCTCCGACCATCGGAGGCCTCACACTCGGTGCATTCACATATCGCACTCCGATTATCCCTATCTCCTACGAATTGCTCCAGGATGCGGAGTTTGACATCACAGGTCTCATATCCCAGCTTCTCGCCGAGCAGTTCGGCCGCGGTCTCAACTACGACTTCACGACAGGCGCCGGGGCTGCCACCACAACACCGAAGGGTATCGTGGCAGCTGCCAACAATGTGTCTGCAGGCTCATCCAGCGCCATCACATTCGATGACCTCCTTAATCTGAAGAAGGCTGTCGATGCGGCATACTGGGCAAAGGGCAAGTTCATGCTCAACCAGAACACCCTCATCGAGCTTGCGAAGATCAAGGACGACGAGAACCGCTACATCTGGAATCCTAACGTAGCTGCCGGTATGGCACAGACCATCATGGGCCACGAGTTTGTCATCAACAACGATATGGCCGACATCGCTGCCGGCAAGTCCGTTGTCCTTTTCGGCGATCTGAGCAAGTACAGGGTGCGCATCGCGAAGGACATCACCGCCAAGAGATTCGACGAACTCCTCGGTGAGTACAACGCAATCGGCCTCACTGCATTCATGCGCGCTGACGGTGCCCTTGCGGATGCCGGTACTCACCCTATCGCCAAGCTCACCCTTACCGGCGGCTCAGGCTCCGGAAGTGGAGCTGGTTCCGGTTCCGGTTCCGGTTCCGGTTTATAATAACTGAAACTCTTTTTGTATTTGCGGAAATGGACAGAGAACGTTTACCTGAACAGATATCCCTCGAGGTGTTGAAGGCATGGCTGTACGTTGACGGCGATGCCCTGGACGAGAAGCTACGCCTGTGCCTGGCTGCGGCCATTACGCAGGCCGAGACCTACACCGGTCTCGTTCTCCAGCCGTCCAGGTTTACGTTCTCTGGGCCATTTGATAACAGAATTACTCTTTCCGTTCGCCCCGTGACCGGCATTGTAGCCGTGACGGTGGATGGCCGGTCACTGACGGCGGAGGAGTTCTCTCTCGATTGCGAGACTGTAGTCATCGACAGTTCGGTATCCGGTGAGAAAGCGAAGGTTGTATTCACAGCCGGTGAGGCGCCGATGCCGGATGACATCAGAATGGCGATCCTGAAGATTGCCGCAGATTTCTTCCAGAATCCTGACGACCAGGTGCGCCAGCTGCCGACCGCATCGCAGCTGCTGCTGAGGCCGTACAGAGTCAATCATGTATAATGGCCGAGCGTATTGACATAGGTCAGATGTATGAGCGGGTGACGCTCCAGAGATGCGTCGTCACCGCTGGCGCGGAGGGCGAGAAGATCGAGACCTTCGAGGATGTCGAAGAGATATCCGCGGCCGTATCCGTCATCGCTCAGGAGTCAGTGGACGACGGGAACGTGGCCCAGGAGGAGCAGATCGACGTTACGATATACAGGCGACCGATGGATTCGTCATGGCGCCTGAAATGGTGCGGGAAGAGTTATAACATCAGAACAATAACGCCGGTAGGCCGGATGTCTCCGTTCATCAGGCTGACGGCTGAACAGAATCTTGAATGAGCGTAACGCTGACCATAGACGGTGCCGACAGGGTGGAGAAGATGCTCCGCGAATATCCGGGTGAGATGGGTAAGCTCATCAAGAAGGCGATGCGCAGGGCAGCGAAGCCACACCTGGCCACAATCAGGGGTTCGGTACCATTCCCGGGATGGAAGCCGGACCTGACCATCAAGGCCAAGGTCGTGGAGAAGAAGGGAAGATACATGCTTACGGCCGGAGTGTTCGGCGTTGAGCGAATCGGGAATAAGGAGATCCCGGCATATTACAAGTGGCTGTGGAGGAATTACGGTACACTGCAGAACAGGGATCCGAACCACAGCTTTAAGACCAAGATTAAAAACGCAAAGGGACGACGGAACAATATCGGCCAGCCGGCCACGGGAGAGTTTGAAAGAATCACCGCCGGCGCCGCAGAAAAGATAGCGGAGGATGTCCGCGACACCATCGAGAACTCGATAGACAAATTTGAGAAGGAGCTCAACAACCGGTAATGACCAATGAAATCGGAACATATATAGTCAGCCAGCTCTCGTCTGTCATCAGCATCATGCTGACGGAGGATGAGTCCACTCAGCATCCGTATGCCGTGTATGCGCTGGAGCTCTCGGAGGAGACCACGAAGGCCGGGCCGTATAAGCTCTCCGGAACGCTCGAGATATATGTCTATGCCGATACATATGCGACCCTGAAGTCGAAGTCCGACAGTATCAGGTCCACCCTGGCGACGGCCCTGAGGACAGAAAAGTTCCGCGGCTCGCTCAGATCATCGAGCAACCGGTGCGATGACGGCATCTGGTCCTGCTCCCTTGAGTATGCCGTGGCTCAATACAATGTGCAAACAATTACTAACTCATAATTATTACTACAATGGCTGAAATAGCAGAGCTTGGTTACAACACCATCATCAAATCTTCCGACAAGACATTTGCGGGAGTCACCTCCGATGACCTGGATCTCGCCGTAGAGCAGAAGGAAAGCATCACAAAGGCGGATGCGGGTACAAAGCGCATAAGCATCACAAGGGTTCCTGCCACGCTAACCGTATCCGGAGTATGTTCGGCAGACTCCACCACTACCGTACTTGACAGAGTTGACATCATCGACCTCGTGTTGGCGAAGGCCGCACTCTCCATCACATACCTTGTCGGAACGGTCGAATATGAAGGTACCGGATATGCGACAGGGTACAAGGAGACCACTCCTGCCGACCCGGACACCGACCCTACTTATACGCTCACGATCACATGTCCTAACGGACTCGCAAAGTCTGCATAGCCTATGGATTGCATTCAGATTGAAGATAGGGAGTATCGCATTGAGTTCAATTTCAACGCGATTGGAGACTTCCTCGATGCAAAGGGCTACACGCTCAGCAAGCTCGAGCGATTCGCGGATCTGTCGGCCAACGACATTGTCACGCTCATATGCTGCGGCATCCACGAGGGCGAGCGCCTTGAGGGGCGCGAGTGCGACCTTCAGCCGAAGGATATAGGCGCAGTGATGACCGGCGACGACATCACGGCTGCCATCGAGCTGATAAACAAGCATTATACAGGCAAGGCTCTCGCCGATGGCGGCGAAGGAGTCGTCGAGTCAAAAAAAAAGATTCGCTGGACTACGAAGTGATAGCCGGCTATGCCATCGGAGTCATCGGCCTGACGCCGCGCGATTTCGGTGAGATGAGACCGGCGAGGTACTGGGCGGTGGCGAGAGCATTCAACGATACACAGCGCGACCGCCTCGCTTTTGAAGGGGACCAGACAAGACTGCTGGCCGGCACGATTGTCAATCTCCTGCACCAGCGGAAAGTCAAGAAGCTCACGGATCTGTGGAAATGGCCGTGGGACAAGGAAGAGAAAATCGAAAAGAAACTTTCGGGGATGAGCGCTGACGAGAGAAAGCGCCAAGTCGCCGAGCTAATGAAGAAAGTCAATGGCAAGAACGGATAGTGCGATGAAGATCAAGGTGGATGCCGACGCGAGCGGTGTCAAGAAGGGGATGAAGGATGCGGAGGCCGCGGTCAAGTCCTTCGACAAGTCATCATCCAATGCGCTGTCATCACTCGCGTCCGCTCTCGGTGTGAATGTGGGCAAGATAGGGGAGATGTCGCAAGCCTTCAGCGGAGCTGCTGCGTCAATAGCCAAAAATGCCGGTGCCAGCAAGGAGGCCATCGTTGGAATGTCGCAAGCCTGGGCATCCGTTGGAACGGTTGCCGGAGGCGTGGCCGCCGGAGTCCTCCTAGCGTGGAAGTCCGTACAGGGGGCGGCCGATCATTATGCGGCAACACTCGAGGGCATAGCGTCCGCGGAGGCATCAAGGGCGTATAGTCAGACCTATGCCAACTACATGATGGACACGGCGTCCTCTGCCGGCAAGCAGAACTTCGTGCAGAGTGTCCGCGAATGGGGCGGAAGGGCCAAAAGCAATGTCGGCACCTATCTCACCAACTACTTCGACTCAAGTGTGTCATTCCCTCTCATAGAGACCGTCAAGGCATCCAAACAGGCGAAGGGCGTAGCAGAGGAGGCGAGAAAGATTCAGCAGGGCGTCGCCGAAGCAATGCTCCGGCAGAAGAACACACAAGTGCAAGTTCATGATATCCAGATCAGCATCAACGAGGAAATGGGTATCTTCCGTGACACTTCGCGCTCGATCGAGGAGAGGCAGGCGTCGCTCGCAAGGTTGCAGGATCTCATCCATACCAAGTATGAAATTCAGAAGAATGATGCGAGGATAATCGCAAATGGCATACGCGACATCAATAACCTTTCATCCACCACCCTCAAGGATAAGGAAGCGGAGATTGCAGCGGAGATTGCGTACAAAGATATTCTTGCAGGCGAAAAGCGGGAGTTGTCCGCCCTCGTCAGGTATTCCAATGGTATCAACCGCGGCCCATCCAGCTCATCTGGTAAGGGTAAGGCTACCGCGGCGGAGGATGTATTTGTCCCGATGGACATCTCCGGCAGGATGGCGCAGTTTGCCGAGGACATCAAGCGGCACCTCGCAAGCAACGAGGCGCAGCAGACCCTGACATCTTCCATCCAAGAGGGCTTCAAGGATATGAAGCCAGTCCCGATTGATATCGAGGTGCGGCCGCTGGTGCAGATCAATGGGGAGGAAGTAACCGATATGATCAAAGACTTTGCTATGGACACACTATCCTCCTTCGGCAACGCAATCGGCGGTGCGCTGATGGGAGAGAACGGAGCGTTCGCCAACTTTGGTTCAGAAATGCTCAATGGCCTCGGTGCATTTGCTCAAAAATTCGGCGGCTTGCTTGTGGCGATGGGTACAGCAGGGCTGGCGCTGAAAAACTTCTACCTGAATCCGACCGCTGCGATAGCCGCTGGTGCCGCGCTGATAATTGCGGGTGCAGCTGTAAGTCATATGGCGAGCTCACTTGGCGGCGGCAGTTATTCCGCGGCATCCGTCGGCAGCGGCTATTCGCCCGGCGGTACGGCCTACGGTTCCGACATGAGTACACGCGAGCTCAACGTCTCCGTGTCCGGCCGTCTCGTAGCATCGGGCAGCCAGCTCGTGGCCGTTCTTGACAGCGAAAATGAACGTAAAAACCATACGACATAATGAATCCGTCAGCAATATACTATCCGAAATACCGCTTCGAGTTCATTTCCGATAACGGCAATGAGTTCTGCATCGACATCTGCAAAAGGGACTATTCAGGTGTAGTCATCAGCCGCTCGCTGGGCCGTTCTCCGGTGCTCAAGCGCGACAAGTCCGATGGCGGCATCCTCGGCACGTCGCTCGAGATATACGCGGAATGCCAGTCCGACGGCGAGTTCGCGGAGCTCTACACCTCCGACGCCAGGGAGTATTTTGTGATGCTTCGGAAAAAGCGCAACTCAACCTACGATACCATCTGGACCGGCTTCATCAGCCCGGAACTGTACTCCGAGCCGGACATCGCTCCGCCATACGATGTTCAGATAATCGCAACAGACGGTATCGGAGAGCTGAAGCTCTACGACTTCGCCGCAGCCGGCCGACAGTCCCTGTTGGCACATATAAAGGCATGTCTGGCCAATATCGGTCAGACGATATACAACACCGACATCATTTCCGTGAATGAAATGGAGGGCACCTCGCCGTCCATCAGCAAGCTGCATCTGCTGGCATACACATATATCGACCTCGACAATTACGCTGGACAGTCCTGCTATGATGTCCTGAGCGCCATCATGGCGTCACTGAATGCCAAGATCACACTGCAGGATAACCGCTGGCTCATCATCAGGGAGAATGACGAAAAATTCAGCAACTATACGGTCCCGGCGAGGGACGGAAGCGGTACGGCCGTATCGCTTCCGCTCGCCGAGTTCGGCTCTATGGACAGCACCGACTGGTGGCCTGTCGGCCATCTCGAAAGCATTGTGATGCCGGCAAAGAACAGGGTGGAGGTCACCTCGAACATAGTCAAGAGGCTGTCGATGCTTTCCAATCCGGAGCTGGAGACCCTTGATGAATGGCAGAAGCAGGGCGCTGTCCAGATGACACAACTCGCCGATATCAGACGGCCTGCGCTATCAGCAGATGCTGTTACCACCCGCTCGATCCTGATGCAGGAGCTGCTTGTGGCCGCACAGCGAAGCGCCCTGACACTTGACCTCGGCCTGCTGTGCCCATGGACCAGCCAGAATACAGCAGCCAGGGCTCACGTGCGAGTCACGTCAATCGGAACCTCGACCGAGTATCTCAAGATCAATAAAGACGGCACAACGTCCTGGTTACAGCAGTCGACAATCAATACAATCGACCTTCAGAAAGTCGAATCGCCATGGTATATCTCCGGCTTCACTTCTGTAAAGATTACCCTGCCAGGCATACAGGCGGGCACTCTGAGGGTGGAGATAATCGCTGACTACAGCGCATATGCTCCGGAGTATTTCTATGTCGGCTGGGCCTACCTCACACAGAACACTCCGGCCGGCTTCAAGGATGCAGTCGCAATATCCAACGGCGCAAGGGATAAGGCCGACGGTATAGAGATAGCGTTCGCTGACGCTCCATATACGGCGAACGCCCTTGCAAATATCTGCAACCTTCTGACGAACTCCTCCGGAGTGCTCATCACATCCTGGAAGACCGGCAGGATCACGACAGCGAGAAACTATCTCGACAATATATCCGTTGACTACGCCCTCACGAATGCTGCCGTCCGCCTCAAATATTCAGGCCGGATAAACGTTCCGCTGCTGACCTTGCAGCAGGGCGGAGTGCCAATCTTCTATTGCACCTCCGATACTGACCTGTACCTGGCCGAGACGATATCCTGGGACCTCCTGCATGACGAGCTCGAGGTGTCGCTCATCCAGCGGCCGACGGCGGCGAGCATCACCGTTGACAGCATCAAGACAAGCGAGATCATCCCGTCACAGTCCGGCAGCGGCTCCGGTTCTTCCGGCAGCGGCGGCGGCACAGGCGGCGTATCCACCTATGCCGACCTTCCTGACAAGCCGCGCATCAACGGTCATACCCTGACCGGCAACCAGACCGCAGCACAACTGGGCCTGATTGGCTCCGGAAACTTCAAGCTCGAAAGCCTTGACGATGTCAGTCTGACATCACCATCTGCCGGTTCAATCCTGTACTGGTACCAGAATAAATGGCATAACAATAACAACTGGGTGATGTCCGGCACCGCCCTCCTGCCGACAGGGTCCAACGGAGCCGTTGGTTCAGAAGAGCATCCTCTCGCACAGGCAGTGACCAGGGAACTGAGAGTGCCGACGGCACAGAGCGGCGAGGAGATCAGAATAGTCGAATACAATGGCGTGCCGGTCATCGGGCATTTTGCCAACGACATACAGGACGGCGGCTTTTTCATATCTGACTATGCCCTGCAACCATGGTCGGAGGACGACCAGCTCGGAACTGCTGACAATCCATGGTTCAGCGTGTATGCAAATAAGCTGAAGCTCCATGATGGCATCTCAATCGAGACCGAGGCTGCGGGCAATACGAGAGTCCTGGACATCATCGGTGTTACGCATTTCTTCGGCGGAGGGTTCCTGCCGATGCCATTATACCAGGGCAGCGCCGTGACGAAGACCCTTGGCAATCTGTACTTCTGGTGGAACTACGCCTTCGTCGAGAATGTCATATTGCACCGCGGGACCGACAATGTGAACAGAGGCTTCTCGTGGTATTCCGGTGGCGAAGAGATGTCCGAGGGCCTGCGGGCAAACGCAGATATCATCCTCCCGGAATATGACATCACCTGCCGGCATCTATACCAGAGCTCGGACCGCCGGCTGAAGGAGAACATCGAGGAGATGGACGGCCGCGAGGCATGTAAGGTGCTCTCGGAACTCCGCCCGGTAAACTTCGACTGGAAGTCGAACGGCAATGCCGGTCACGGCTTCATCGCCCAGGACGTCGAGGATGTCGTCGCAGATCTCGTCAGGGAGAAGGCCGACGGAAGGCTCGCCCTGGACTACACCGGAATAATATCATTTCTCGTCAAGGGCTGGCAGATGCAGCAGGCACAAATATCGGCCCTCGAGAAGGAATTGGAATCACTCAGGCTTGGCAATGAGAAATATAAACAAAATGATGAACATAAATTTTAGCCAATGGAGGGCGCGATTATGAACACAGGAAACCACCGGCCGGCGGTGACCATCTACCAGGGCGAGCCATTAACGACTACAATCGCCGACAAGATTGATGACGTATATGTCGAGGACCTCTCTTCATATCAGCTCGAGGCCCTTATGAGGGACGCCGGCTCTACGGTTATAAAAAAATGGAGCTCAAGACAGGGTACGATATCCTTTGATCAGGTGCCCGCCGGCGATACAGTCAAGGGTGTGGCGTACTTCGGCCTTCGTGGCGATGAAACCGCTCCGATGAAGCCGGGATACTATACGCTGGAGATGGCGAGGGTGTTCCCGGACGGAAGGGCCATCGAGATACTCACGGAGGTTATCTGCGTAAAGGCAGCGGCTATCAGGGAGGGTGTGTAACATGTATGAGGTAACAATAGAAAGCAGGGATTTCAACATCGAGACTAAGCTGCCGGTGAGTAGCGAGATGTACGAGCTCAGTCACGGTCGGATTTTTCAGGGCGAAGCCGCCACCATCAACGGACACCATGCCGTTACCATCGAAGGAGATGGTGTTACTGCAGAGATCAACCCCGATGAGCAGGACCCGACAAAACTCATATTGTCGGTCGCTGGTGGCGGTGGCACTTACGCCGGCCTTCCCGACAAGCCTTCCATCGGCGGCGTAACCCTTCAAGGAAACAAGACTGCGGAGCAGCTGGAATTGCAGGACAAGATAAACGACCTTGCTACCATCCGCTCCAACGCCCAGGCCGGAGCGGCGATAGTTCCTCTTGTTCCTGCGCAGGCATCCACCACCAACCAACTTGCCGACAAGAACTTCGTTAACTCCACCGTGCAGACCGGCACGGCCAACTTCCGAGGCAACTGGGCTACGCTTGCCGCAGTGCCGACCGATGCGAGCCTCTATCCTGCCGACTATGCAGGCAACCACACGCCAACGGTCAACGACTATATGGTTGTGCAATCCGATGAGGAGCACGATGGTGTGACCTGGAGATACAAGTACAGCGGAGATTGGGCAACTGACGGCAAGAACGGATGGCAGGCGGAGTATGAGGTCAGTGAAACACCGATGACCGCAGCACAACTTGCCGCCATCAATTCGGGCATCACCGCCTCTGAGGTTCAGAGACTCGCAGGGCTAAGAGAGAGGATATTTATAGTTACCAGAGGTGTGACTACATATCAGCAGATTGTTGACGCGAAGAATGCCGGTCTGTTGCCTGTTATGATGTATAATAACAGAGTGTTCAATGACGTAATGCTCTATCCGTCTGCGGCAACTGCATACTTCGTGTGCAACACTCCGAGCGGATGGTATGATCTCGAATTTGTGAATTCGAATGGATGGCATAGTCAGACGTGGCAGAATGAGCAGACTACTAACAAGGTCGCCTCTCTCTCCGCAAGTTCCACTAACACTCAGTATCCCGGTGCCAAGGCGGTGTATGACGCCCTGCAACTGGTTAACAAGGTGTTCGTGGCAACCTATGGGGTAACCACCAATCAGGCACTGAAGGACGCATATAATGACGGTAAGCAAATTATTTGCTTTTATAGCGACAGACTATATAGTAATTGCTGGCTTCATTCCAATGGAAGTGTCTATCTAAGTGTATCACGTGCTATCGAGAATGTTTCTATTTGGTGTGACACAAGTAATGTTTGGCACTACGGCAATTATTCATTCATACAATCAACGGCGAAGGTAAACTCAATAACCTCAGCATCAACAGATGAGCAAATTCCGTCAGCAAAAGCAACCTATGACGCAATCAACCCCGCAAAGCAGAGTGCCATCCCTGCCGGAGGTATGCTGCCGAATGTACTCTACGATCTCGGAGAGTTGAGCGGTGCGGTATCTATGACACTCGCGGAGATAGTGGATTCTACGATACTCAACCACTTCTTCTGCACCTTTGAGACTGGTGCGAATGTGCCTTCTCTCACATGGGATACTTCGATAACCGAATGGTATTGTCCTTTCAATGAGGCGAAGGAGCCAGGGACAAAGAATCAGGCTCCGATACTTTCGCCAAACAAGCATTATGAGATTTCGGTAAAAGGCGGTACGGCTGTCGCAATGGAGGTATAAATATGGACACATTACTATTGCGCAGAAGGTTGATGATGGCACAGAGTAGTGGGGGAGAATTGCCTATAGGGGTGCTATTCCTTGTGATTACATAGGAACAGACGGTTATACAGATTTTGTTGACATGAGGATAGTGCCATCAAAAACAATGTCATATGACATCGAATGTATGTGTATTACCGGCGGTACACAGTCTTGTTTTGGATATTTTATTTCCAGCAGGAGATATACACCATTAAGATTTTACTTATATAATGGCTCTTATGGTTTTGAATCAGGATATAATGCAAACTATCAGCTGGGACTTAGCGTTACTCCCTATATGTTCACTCCGATTAGATTTAAGCTCACGGTTTCAGATACTGGCACCACTATTTATATTATAAATAAAGAAGGTTCGGTAATCGAAAGTAAAACCAAATCTTATAGCGAGACCGGGTATACCCCAAATCAAACTATGTTCTTATTTGGAAGAAAAATATCCTCAACTACTATTGAGATAACTCCATGGAGAGGCAGTGTCGGAAGATTTAAGGTATACAGAGATGGGATATTTAGTAATTGTATAGCAGATTATATTCCATGTTATTATGGCGGTAAGTTTGGATTCTGGGATGCTATTGCGAAGGAATTTAAAACCTCTAAAGAAAATTCATTACTCGGTTATGGTTCATTTTGGAATACAAAAGGGTTTTTAAATAATGTCAAATGCGTTCAAGGAGGACAGATATATATTGATTATCGATATTCTGCTGCATCTCCTGCATTTAAAATACCAGAAGGATGCACACAGATAAGATTTGATTGCGGAAGAGTGGATAATAATTATGGTGTCGCATTTTCGGCATCTGATGATGACATTCCAACAAATAGAGTTCTATCTACTGCACAACCAGTAGTTACAAATATACCGTCGAATGCAAAGTATATAAGAATTTCGCTACCCAGGAGTTATATATATAATGGTTACATATATGATGAAACCCACGGGCAATATATATGGAAGGGAATTAATGTTAGTGATTAAACACTATGACATACACACGAATAAACCCAGATACAGGAGAGAGGGAGTTCTCATCCTGCAAGACAATCAAGACCTCGGCAGGTCAATGGATAAGCAACCCTACGGCGGAGCAGATAGCCGCAGAGGGATGGGTGGAGGTTGTGCCGCCAGCACCGACTCCCGAGGAACTCCTTGAGAGGGCCAAGGCGGAGAGGATCGCGGAGCTTGAAGCCTACGACTCATCCGAGGCTGTCAACGGATTCACCCTCGGTGGTAGAACTATGTGGATAGTACCTGCTGAGCGAACTAATTACCTCAACACGATGCAAGGGGCGCAAAGGCTCGGCATTGAGTCTGTTCCGTTTATGGGACAGACAATAGCAGTTGGTGATGCAATCAGGATGCTTGATGCTATCAACATTTACGCTATGCAATGTGTTGCCGTGACTGATGCTCACGAGACTGCCATCAATGCCCTTGCCACCATCGAGGAGGTCGAGGCGTATGACTTCACTATCGGCTATCCGGATAAACTCAACTTCGACGATGTGGATTAGTGCGACAATAGCTTTCATCCTCCTTGCGGTCTATGTGGCATACATTATCCGCAACTACGGCATACCTACCTCATTGAGCAGGACTTTCTACCTGCTCGGTGAGAGAGGGTGGCTGTTCTCCGTGGTGATGTCCGTTATGGGCTTCGCCACGATGATACCGATGATGTCCGTCACTCCCGACAACTTCAAGTGCGTGCCGTTCATCTGCGGATGCTCCTTGTGCTTCGTGGGCGTCGCATCGGAATATGCCCAGAGGGTGGCATCGGGGGTGCATCTCACTGCGGCAGTCATCGGTATGCTCTGCTCGCTCGCATGGGTGATTATTATGGGCTGCTGGTGGGTGCTTCCGATTACCCTTGCGGTGGCGGCAATCCCAGCCATTTCGACAAGGACTATCAAGTCCTGCTGGGTGTGGTGGCTTGAGGTGGCGGTGCTGCTTTCTGTATTTCTGACAATGATAATAACACTATAATGGACTGGGCAACAATAATACCGACAATACTGGGCGGCGGCTCCATCATCTATCTGGTGGTGGAGCATCTGCTCAACAGGCGAAAGAACGCTGCGGAGAACAAGGGCAAGGACATCGAAAACGCTCACTCGGTGACCGACCTCTACAAGGAGGTTGACGAGATCGTGGAGCGGAAGACGCAGCCTATCCTCGACAACCAGCGGAAACTGCTGGACGAGATGAACGACATCAAGACTCACTGGTGCTGCTACCGCGAGAAGTGCTCTGACCGCATCCTCTACAAGCCCGAGGATGACACCGACTCTTGCATAGGAGGCGAGGCATAATGGAGATAATCATCAACCGCAAGTGGCCGAGAAAGGGCTACACCATCGGCACGCTCTCCATTGACGGGGTGCGTATCTGCGAGAGCCTGGAGGACGAGGACAGGGGGTTGAAGCAAGGAATGTCATTGGCCGAAATACAGAAGAGGAAGGTCTATGGCGAGACCGCCATCCCTGCCGGAAGATACCTTGTCACGATGACCGTATCCCCGAAGTTCCGCTCAAGGGCGTGGGCCGTTCCCTATGGGGGTAAGGTGCCGCTCATAAACAATGTCACGGGATATGACGGAGTCAGGATACACCCGATGAACAGGGCGGAGGACTCCCTCGGGTGTGTCGGCGTTGGCAGGAACACCATCAAGGGTCAAGTGACCAACTCCACATACTGGTATCGGTACATCCTTGACAACTACATCATCCCTGCGACCAAGAGGAAGGAGGCAATCTACTTAACGATAATGTAGCCTATGAACAGGAAAGGTATCATCGCATCAGTGCTGCTGATGGCGGCGCTCTGCATCGGCTCCTACTGCATCGGCAGGAAGGGCTATAATCGGCCCGTTGCCGAGTCCAAGTCCGACACCGTGACAATTACCCTGCACGACACGATAGTGGCGGAAATGCCCGTCTATTTGACGAGCAGGACCGTTGACACGATGCTCGTTGCCGTGACCGACACGCTCATGCAGCGCGACACCTGCTGGGTGACTGTCGAGCGGGAACAGCGTCACTATCATCAGGACTCGCTGTATGACGCTTGGGTCAGCGGCTACCGACCGCAGCTGGACTGCCTCAGGATCTACGCGCCGAGGGTGGTGACTCGCATAGAGACCAGCATCCCCGAGTTTCACGAATACAGGACGCGCTGGGGCGTGGGAGTGCAGGCCGGATATGGCGCCGCAGCGGTGGACGGCAGCATCAGGCTCGCGCCGTATGTGGGCGTGGGCGTATCTTATAATATCTGGAGCTGGTAGCATATTCCGGATTAATTGCTATCTTTGCAATGACAATCTAATCAGCCCCATGAAATGTCAGTATAAACGTCAGCGTCGTTGCAAAATCCTGCAGTTCATGGGGCATTTGTTATCCAAACGAATCACAAGGCCCTGCCTTAAGGCGGGGCCTTTTTCAGTAATAAGCGT
>JAKSJG010000018.1 GCA_024398365.1 Bacteroidales bacterium
AATATTATTAACCGGCGTCGCATCGGAACTGAGATCGAGACTGGCGGACCCGCGGAGGAGGGCGGATCATTTGAGATTCAGGCAAGTGCGCGCGCAGCAATCCAATCCGGAGGAAACACTGATGGAAAAGAGAACAGGTACAGCAATCATCTACATCGAAAATCGGGAATCAGCCCCGCAGGTCAACCAGATACTGTCACAGCATGCCGGCATCATCCTTTGCCGCATGGGCTTCCCGAAACAAAACGGCAACAGCATCATCTCTCTTGTACTTGAAGGTGACACCGACGAAATCGGATCGCTCACGGGCAAACTTGGCCGCCTGAACGGAATCGAGGTCAAATCGGCGCTACTTAAATCAAGGAACAATGAGATTTGACAAAAAGGCTGCGCTCGCAGCACTTCTGCCGCTGATGACGGCAGTCATTTCATCCGCACAGGAAAAGGGTTCCCTGAATGACACACTCTCCCTCCAGGAGGCGGTTGTAACCACTCTGAAGATCGAGCGTCCTGTTGACAAGACCCCTGCGGAAATCAACATCGTGACATCCCTCGATGTCAAGAACCATTCATCCATCACCGTCGCCGACGTCATCAAATACGAACCCGGCCTCAGCGTCGGAGGTGACGGCGTCTGGGCCAGGAACATCAACGTCCGCGGCCTCGCCGAAAACCGCCTCGTGACCCTCATCGACGGCAACAGGATAGAGACCGCCACCGATCTCACCGCATCGTTGAGTATGGTGGATGTCAATGACATAGAGCGCGTCGAGATCATCAAGGGCGCCCAGTCCTCCATTTACGGCAGCGGCGCGATGGGCGGCATCATCAACATCATCACCAAGGACGGATTCTTTTCCGGCGCGCCATATTTCCACGGCAGCGCTACGGCAAACTACAGCACAGTCAACAACGGCCACGGCGAATACCTTTCTCTCAACGCAGGCGGCCGCAGATGGTATGTCAAGGCCAACGGCTCATTCGGCCACGCCGACGATATCATGACTCCGGAAGGTCTCCTTCCGAACAGCGGATTCACAAGCACGAACATCGGCGCGAGGACCGGCTTCAAGCCTGCTGGCAACCAGACATTGAGGTTCCAGTTCCAGCGCAACTGGTCCAAGGACGTCGGCATCCCGGGCGGAGCGTCATTCTCTCCGGCTGCCACCGCCACATACAAGAACATCGGCAGAACCTTCTTCAACGGCAAATACGAGATCACGGATATCACTGAAATGTTCAAGATCCTGAAGGTCACGGCCTTCTATCAGGATATCGTGCGTGACGTCGAGATGCTTCCGAACGCTCCACAGCCCCAGAGCGGCGCTCAGCCGACCCGCGTCACACCATACGCAACGCATACCACTTATGGCGGCGGCGCGCAGGGGACCTGGAAATTCTCCGACAACAATACATTCGTCGCCGGAGCGGAGGCATGGCGCCGTGACATCACCAGCGAAAGGAAGAAATACATCAACCAGTACGCCGCGGGAGCGCTCAAGGCACAGATGATCCGCACCGAGACGCCGCTTCCTACCGCTTCCTACACCTCCACGGGCATCTTCGCGCAGGACGAGGCCGTGGCTCTGGACGGCAGGCTCATCCTCACCTTCGGCGGACGTTTTGACGTCAACTTCGTTGAAAACCAGGAGTGCCACAATGTCGAATCCGTCGAGAACCTCACTGCAGGTGCCACCAACCTGAACCCGGACGGCAAATACGTCACATTTGCTGCGGGCAGCCGCACGGATGCATCCTGGAGCGGCAACTTCGGCGCGATCTACAAACTTACATCGAGCCTTGACGCCGTATTCAACGCATCGCGATCATACCGCTCGCCGGCTCTCGAGGAGCTCTTCAAGTTCATCGACCTCAGCGGCAACAAGGTCCATTTCGGCAATCCTGACCTCAAGGCCGAGAACGGCCTCTCCGCAGACCTCGGCGCCCGCTGGCACGGCGACAAACTGCAGTTCGAGGTATCCGGCTTTGTCAACCGTATCAACGACATGATAGTCGAGCGCATGACCAATGTCGATCCGCAGAGCGTCAACGACACCCTCATGCTCGACAACGCCAGCCGCGCACTGCTCTACGGTGCGGAATTCAGCGCATCGTACTCCTTCAGCAGGAAGTTCGGAATGTACGCTTCCGGCTCTATGACAAAGGGCCTTGAGACCTCCAATGACAATGCCTGGCTTCCGCTCATCCCGCCTGTGAACGGCAGGGTTGGACTGGTCTATGACAATCCTTCGCTCTTCGGCGCGGATCTCTCATTTGCCGCCGCAGGGGCCCGCAAGGCCGGTTTTGTGGCCGAAGGCGAGACTCCGACCGAGGCATACTGGCGCCTCGACCTCGCCGCCCATTCGAAGATATTCTCGTTCGGCCGCTGCGCTCTCCAGCTATTCGCAGGCGTGGAGAACATCACCGACAACGCATATACCAACTTTCTCTCGACCAACCGCGGCAACATCCGCCTCGAGCCGGGCAGGAACATCTACTTCAGAGCAAACTTCACATTCTGACAATAATCACGCAATGCATAGGAAATTACTCATAATCTGCCTCTTCGCGGCGCTTCTGCCGCTGCGGTCCTGCACTCCGGCGCAGGAGGGGAGAATAGTGGTCGCATCCCTTCGCGGCCCGTCGTCCGTCGCGATGATACAACTCATTGACAGTCTTTCCCGTACGGAGGACGCTGATATCGAGGTGAAGATATTTGACGAGCCTATGCAGCTGCGCAAAATGATGCTTGAGGGCAGCGCCGATTTTGCCGTATTGCCTATGACAATGGCGGCGCTGCTGTACAACAAGGGTGTGGATTACCGCGTTGCGGCGGTTCCGCTCTGGGGCTCGCTCTACCTCTGCGGTACTGACACCACGGTCCGCAGCCTTGCTGATCTCCGAGGCCGCAAGGTTCATCTCATGGCCAAGGGCATGACGCCGGACCTGCTTTTCAGGCACCTGCTCAGCCGCTCGGGACTCGAGGCGTACCGCGACGTGGAGCTCGATTACCACTTCCCGACGCACACCGATCTGGCCAATGCGGCCATCGCGGGACGTGCGGAGCTGTGCGTGCTCTCCGAGCCCTATGTCTCGCAGGCTTTGAACGGCAATTCCGAGATGCATATACTCTTGGACCTCAATCAGCTGTGGCAGTCCATCGAAAGCAGTCCTGAAGCTGAAACGGCGTTCCTCTGCAAGGGCTCTCTTGCGGATTCGAACAGAGTTGTTATTTCCCACGTTGTAGATGCATACAGGGCATCTTCCGAGTGGGTGAAGGCCAATCCTGACAGTGCGGCGATGCTCTGCGTCCGTCACGGCATCAATCCTGATACCCTGGCAGTGGCCCAATCTATCCCAAGAACCAATATTAATGTAGTTGATGCGTCTGATGCAGAGCAATATATATTTGATTATCTAAAGTTATTCTTCGGTTTGTCGCCGGAGTCTGTAGGAGGCAGGATACCAGATGAAAAATTCATTGTCAAATAAGAAAACATACATCTACGGTGTATCTTCGGTAGCGCTGTTGATAGTCCTCTGGGAACTTGCTTCCGTACTGATGGGCTCGGATCAGATACTCCCCGGCCCCTGGACCACGCTGTGTGCAACGCTTCGTCTTTTCACTGAAAAAGGCTTCCTCCGTGTTGTCGGTTCCACCGTGCTTCGTGGCCTTGCAGGCTTTGCCATAGCCGCCGCTTCCGGCATAATTCTGGGCATCATTGGCGGACTCAGCGATACGTTTCACGCCTTTATGAAGCCCTGGATCATCGTTGTCCGCTCCACGCCGGTCGTGGCTTTCGTGCTTCTGGCCCTGATATGGCTCGACAGCGACACCGTACCGGTGTTCATAGGCATACTGACTATGTTCCCTATGGTGTATCTCAACATAGTGGAGGGCATACGCAGCGTGGATCCGAAGATCGTGGAGATGGCTTCGTTCTATAATGTCGGCCGCCGCAGGCTCGTCCGCGAGGTCTATCTGCCGTCCATAGAGCCTTTCGCTGTCAGCGGCATCTCCAGCGCCGTCGGCATAGGCTGGCGCGCGATAGTGGTGGGAGAGGTGCTCAGCGTGCCGCAGTACGGCATCGGTACTGTGATGCATTCTGCGCAGACCTTCCTGCAGGTGGATGTGCTTATTGCATGGACTTTGGTGACAATACTTTTCGGAGCCCTGTTTGAACAGCTCGTTCGTCTGATTGACAGCGGATTAAATGGTAGGAGGTAGGTTATGACGATACAGATTGATAACATCAGCAAATCTTTCGGAGGTGCCAGAGTCCTTGATAGCTTCAGTTGCGTCATCCCGGAAGGGGGCGTTAGCTGCATAATGGGCCCTTCAGGCTGCGGCAAATCGTCATTGCTTAACATTATTGCGGGCATTGCGAAGCCGGATTCGGGCGCGATCGGCGGCCTCGAAGGACGCAGGCTTGCCTATGCCTTCCAGGAGCCGCGTCTGCTGCCGTGGAAGAGCGTTGCGGACAACGTGGATTTCGTCCTGGACCGTTCTCTGAACGCTGATGAACGCGCGGAGCGCGTGCGTCGCAGCCTTGAACTCGTGGAGATGTCAGCCTCGGCTGATATGATGCCTTCGCAGCTCAGCGGCGGCATGGCGCAGCGAGTCTCCCTGGCGCGCGCCCTGGCCGCGGATGCGGACATACTGCTGCTCGACGAGCCGTTCTCGGCCATAGATGCCACCCTCAAGTGGGCCATCATCCTACGTCTCAAGACTCTCTGGGCCGCCCGTGGCACCACCGTGGTGATGGTCACACACGACGAGGCCGAGGCGGCCGCCCTTGATGCCAATATGATCAGAATAGAATCTCCGGCTCTGCGACCTGCTGGCCGATAAGCTTGTAGAAGTCGTTTTCGGAGATGATCTCCACGCCGAGCTTCTCGGCTTTGCGGAGCTTCTCCGGACCCATTTTCTCGCCTGCGAGGAGGTAGGAGGTGCTGCCGCTGACACTGCCGGTGCATTTGCCTCCGTGGGCGGCGATAAGGTTCTTCATTTCCTCGCGGGAAATGGAGAAATTGCCTGATATGACTATGGTCTTGCCTTCGAGGGCATCGGAGAGACGCTCCTGGTCCGAGGCTTCCGCCTCGAAATGCAGACCCACGCCGCGCAGACTGTCAAGCATCCTGCGGTGCTTCTCGCTGGCGAACCATTCGATGATGGCGTCCGCCATTATGCCGCCGATGTCGGGCACCTGAAGCAGTTCCTCGCGCGTAGCCGAAGCAAGCTTGTCGAGGCTGCCGAAATGACGCGCCAGCATCTTGGCTGTCGTCTCGCCTATGTGTCTGATGCCAAGTGCGTAAAGCACTCTTTCGAAAGGAACGTTCTTTGACTGGTTGATGCTGTCCAGGAAGTTGTCCACAGACTTCTGCTGCCAGCCTTCGAGGCTGACCAGCTGCAGCGGTGTGAGCAGGTAGAGATCAGGCAGTTCGCGTATGAAGCCCCTGTCGTAAAGCTGCTCTATCGTCGCATCTCCGGCGAGAATGTCCATCGCCTTGCGTGAAATGAAATGTATGAAGCGTCCCTTGATCTGCTCGGGGCAGTTGTCGCTGTTCGGGCAGTAATGGCGGGACTGCTCCTCGTCGCGTACGAGCGGGGTGCCGCAGTCCGGACAGCATTTCGGGAACTCCGGTCTCTGCGCGTCATCGGGACGCTTGGAGAGTTCCACGGCAGTGATCTTCGGTATGATCTCGCCGCCTTTCTCGACATAGACCCAGTCGCCGATGTGTATGTCCAGCAGGTCCATCTGGTCCTTGTTGTGCAGTGTCGCGCGCTTGACCGTGGTGCCGGAGAGCGGCACCGGGCTGAGGTTCGCCACCGGAGTCACGGCTCCCGTGCGGCCCACCTGATAGTCGATGGAGAGCAGCGGGGTGCAGGCGGATTCTGGCTTGAACTTGTATGCCGTGGCCCAGCGAGGGGATTTGGCGGTGAATCCGAGCTGGCGCTGGAGGTCAAGTTCGTTGACCTTTATCACGATGCCGTCAGTGGCGAAGGGCAGGGTCTTGCGGCGCGTGTCCCATTCGCGTATGTAGGCTGTCGCCTCGTCGATATTTTCCCCCCTGCGGGAATATTCCGATACAGGAAGGCCCCATGAGGCCGCAGCCTGAATGGCTTCGATATGTGTCTTGAAAGGGTTGTTTTCGCAGATGAAATGATAGAGCACGCAGTCCAGGCCGCGTCGGCTCATCTCTTCCGGGTCCTGCAGCTTGAGGCTGCCAGATGCGGCGTTGCGCGGGTTGGCGAACGGTGTCTCGCCGCGGTCGAGCTTTTCGGCGTTGAGCCGCTCGAAGGCCACGAAAGGCATGTATATCTCGCCGCGTATCTCGAATTCCTCCGGGATGTTGTCGCCGTGCAGCTGCTGCGGGATGGCCTTGATGTTCACGACATTGCGTGTCACGTCGTCGCCCTTGGCTCCATCGCCTCGGGTGAGGGCGCGCAGCAGGCGGCCCTTGCGGTAGGTCAGGCAGATGGCCGTGCCGTCGAACTTCAGTTCGCAGGAGAAGCTGTACTTCGGCGCGTTTCCGTCGCCGGCTATGCCTCTGGCTATGCGCTCGTTGAACTCCGCCAGCTCATCGATGCTGTAGGTGTTGCTGATGGAGAGCATCGGATATCTGTGCGCCACCTGCTCGAAGCCGGAGAGGTCGCTGCCCACGTGGCGGGTGGGGGAGTCGGCGGAGGCCAGGTCCGGATACATTTTCTCGAGATTCTGCAGCTCCTGCATGAGCAGGTCGTACTCGAAGTCGCTTATAGTCGGCGCGCTGAGCACGTAGTAATTGCGGTTGTGTATCTCCAGTTCCCTCTTGAGCAGGCCTATTCTTTCTGCCGCGGCCTTGCGTGATATCTTAGCCATTGTCTGCGAATTAATCTTCCTGCAAATTTAACAAAATTCCCGTGACGGTGAGCAGGTCGCCCTCGACTCTGAAATGCACGTCAAGGCCGGCGTAGGACAGGCCGTATTCGCGCTCAGGGTCGCGGTGGTATGCCGGCCGCGGGTCCTGGGCCAGCACCTCGCGCAGCCCCTGCAGCTGCAGCGGTGTCAGCCGCCTTTCCAGCACCGCCGTCGCGTCCTCGCTGAAGCGGACCTCCAGCAGATGCTGCGCATTGTCGCCCACGAAGCCGTCCCGGGCATCCGGATACGAGTCCACGCCCGGCAGGTAAGGCTTGATGTCAAATATCGGCGTGCCGTCCATCAGATCAGCTCCCGACACCTCGATCACAGGTCCGTCAGCGCCTTCTGTCACTATGCCCTCAAGCTTCACGCATGACAGTCCTATCGGATTGGGCCTGAACGGCGAACGCGTCGCGAACACGCCGAGCCGCGTATTGCCTCCCAGCCTCGGCGGCCTGACAGTCGGAGACCATTCTTCGCGGTGATTTTCCGAAAAATCCCAGATGAGCCAGATATGTGAAAAACCGTCGAGCCCCCGCAGTGCGTCCGCATTGCGGAATTCCGGCTCGAAAACTATTCGTGAGCGCAGCGACGGTGCCAGTGCGCTTTGTCTCGGCAGACCGAATTTGCTGTCAAGATCGTTATGAATCTTTGCGATTATTTTCATTTATTGCAAATGTAATTGAATATTTTCTTAATTTTGTCAAATTAAGCTAAATAGCAAGAATTTTACTTTATGGAACAACTCAACGCATTGCTGGTCAACGGTTCTCCGCATGAGGACGGTAACACTGCCAGAGCGCTTCAGGAGATAGAGAAGGTCTTCGTCAAGAACGGAGTCAAGGTGACGACTGTCGGCATCTGCACCGCGCAGATATCCGGTTGCACGGGCTGCGGAGCATGCTCGAAGACAGGTAAGTGCGTCAAGGACGACCTGGTCAACGCAGTAGCTCCGCTGTTTGAGAAAGCGGACTGCCTGATAGTCGGTACTCCGGTTCATTTCGCATCGCCTTGCGGCACCATCATCTCGTTCATGGACCGCCTCTTCTGCAGCTGTCATTTCGACAAGCGCTTCAAGGTCGGCGCAGCGGTGGCTGTTGCCCGCAGAGGCGGCGCCACGGCATCGGTTGACGTGCTGGACAAGTACTTCACCATTTCCGGCATGCCGGTGGTTCCAAGCTCATACTGGAACATCATCCACGGCAATGTGCCAGGCGAAGTGGAGCAGGATGCGGAAGGCCTCCAGACCATGCGCAACCTGGCTGAGAACGCGACTTTCCTGATGCGCAGCATTGCCCTCGGCAAGAAGGAATACGGCCTCCCGGAAGCTGAAAAGAAAGTGAAAACAAATTTTGTCAGATAGGATATGAAGAGACTGGCTTTTGCAATACTGACCCTCTGCCTTACGGCTAATGTCTTCGCACAGAGCATTGGCAGCGCCGAACTCAAGCGCATCCAGGGCAGCTTCGTCAAGGACTCCGCAACCGTTGCGCTGCAGAACATCATCTCACATACCGGGGACCTCGCTTCCCTGGCTGCAAGGCCTTCCAACTGCGCGGACATCGATGATTACTTCAAGTACCGCGTGACTCCGCTCAAGAGCGGAACTGACCAGCACACCTCAGGCCGCTGCTGGCTCTTCTCCTCGCTCAACTATATCCGCCATCTGGCAATAGACAAATACAATGTCGATGATTTCCGCTTCGCACCGGTCTTCGACTCCTTCTGGGACCTCTTCGAGAAGTGCAACCACTTCCTTGAGATAATCATCGGCGACATAGATGACGACATCAACTGCCGCCAGCTCGCGCATTACTACCGCACCGGACTGCGTGACGGCGGTGAATGGCACAACTTCATCAACCTTGCCCTCAAGTACGGCGTGGTGCCGGAGAGCGTGATGAAGGAGACTGTTCATTCAGACAATACCGCCAACCTCCGCGAGATCATCAACCGCAAGCTTCGCGTCGAGAGCTGGAACATGCGCGAGATGCGCAAGAAAGGTGCAGGGGTGCCCGAGCTTCGCGAATACAAGCTCAAGGTGATGGAGGACATCTACCGCCTGCTCGCTCTCTCATTCGGCGAGCCGCCTGCAGAATTCACCTGGAACTACACTGACCGCGATGGCAAGCGCCACTCGCTTGCCACCACGCCGCAGGAATTCTTCAAGAGCATAGTGTCTGACGAATTCATGGCCTCCAGGGTTATGATCATGAATGACCCGACCCACGAATACTACAAGATGTACACCATCGAGGACTATACCAACAGCGTCGAAGGTGAACAGTACACATATCTCAATCTGCCGGCCGAGGACATCAAGCCGGGAATGCTCGCATCCATCAAGGACAACGAGCCTGTGTATTTCACCTGCGACTGGAGCAAGGAGCGTCTCCTGCCTCAGAACATAATGGCTCCGGGCAACTACGACTACGAGTCCCTTTTCGGAATGAGCTTCGAGATGGACAAGAAGGCGAGGGTGCTCACCCGCTACAGCACAATGGCCCACGTGATGATCATCACGGCCTGCGACACCGACGGGAATGACCGTCCTACCAAGTGGCAACTTTACAACAGCTCCCACAGCAGCGGTGCCGGCGTATATCTTACATTCACTGACGACTGGTTCGACGAATACGGATTCCGTATCATGTTCGACCGTAAATATTTAAATGAAAAAGCCCTCGAGGCACTGAAACTTGAACCTGAAAAATACCCTATAAGCAGATATGAATTCATGCATTGATCCATATCAGGGAGAATAAGAAATGAACGCAAAACTTGGAATCAAAGTAGTGAAGTCATCCGCGGGATTTGCGGAGATTTTCACAAGGAACGTCGATCCGTCCTGGGTCGGCTTAGTGAAGGACATCAGGGAAGACCTCAAACTGCTGCCTAACCTCGCAGAGACAGAGTCCGCTTCCGCAATCATGTACACTGCTCACACAGAAGGTGAATTCTATACGATAGTAACTGCTGACCACGAAAGTCAGGCTGATTTCATCACGGCCTGGGTGTATGTGCCGAGGCTTCTGAACATCACCGGCCGCGAACTTGCCGCCGCCCTTGAAGTGACAAGGGACGAAATGCTCTCCGTGGCTCCGGACATCGAAAGGCTCGCCGACCTCTTCGACACCGAATATGGTTACGACGAGACGGTACGCACTCTGGTTCCTACCTCAGGATCGGTATATGGCCTGCGTTATTACGGTGAAGGCACCAAGTATTCATATTCACTTGAAAACATCTGCAACATAGGTATGTCCCAGCCGGGCAACACCAGATACAGGACCATTTTCCTCGTCAACAATGCAGATGAGCTCCGCATGCTCGGCTGCGCCGACCTTTCAGGCGTGGCTCTGCGCGAGACATTCAACGTGATGCCTCCTGCACCTGTGGAGGGTTTCTTCCCATATCTGGACGACAAGAAGCCTTTTGACAAGCCGGTGCGCGTGACATCCGGCGAGAAGGTGACAGTGCTTTGGAAGCAGAAGGGCTTCGCCACCGTGCGCAAGGAAACCATCATCACCGATGCCACATCCACAGTGGCTTCCATCACCGAAAAGGACTTCCGCAAGAGAATCTCATTCAACGATATCACAGTCCTCAGCCAGAACGGCAATCAGATCACCGACGACTGCATCATCAGCGTCAACGGTCAGCAGCTCAATGAAGACACAAGACAGGTATATGTGCCTTGCGACGCTCTCGAGTCAGTTCCTGTCATCGTCAGCTGCCGCGGCTACAAGTCCTGCGAGCAGAAGATGGATTTCACCGACGGCACCCGCAAGACCATCACTCTCGAAGAGCAGGCATACACTTTCATACTGCCTCTCGATGACAACCTTGGCACAGCCGAGGTATGCATCCCGACCGCCCGCAAGATTGAGCATTCCCCGATCAGGGGATACCGTTGCGACAAGGAGTCAGGTCCTGAGCGCGGCCGCGAAAATATGCTCAAGTTCGAAGGCGGTACCAAATCATCCATCCCATCCTTCCTGGCACTCGCGCTCGGTCTCGTGATAGGCGCGGGCGTCACATGGCTTCTGATGAGCAACAACGAGCCTGCTCCAAGGCACGAAGCTGCTGAGAAGGAAATTGCCGTAGTGGAGGAGCGTGTGAAGGAGCCAGTTGTCGAGGAAGTAATAGAGGAGGAGCCAGCAGAGGTGGAGGAAGTAACAGAGGAGGTCAAAGAGGAGGTCAAGGAAGAGCCTGCTCAGAAGCCGGCCGCCACAGCTGCGAACAGTGTTTCCGCCGCTGTCGAATATCTCTCCGGTCACAAGGTATGGAACAGGGAGGAGATGGAGGCTATCCCTGCACTCGCAGGCCTCTGGGACGCTCTCAATGAGCGCAACTTCGCCGTCATCAAGTCCTTCTCCAGCAAGTTCTCAGGTGTAGAGGACTTCGGCAAGCTGCTCGACGCCATCAAGAAACTGGAGTCATCCGGTGGCGGAACTTCAGACTTCAAGCACAAATACACCGAGTCAGACCACGATATCACCATCAAGGGCTATATTGACAAGGTTGCCGGAAAGGCGAACGACAGAATCAAAGCAGGCCTCAAGGCCAAATAGATATGAGGAAGTCATTGATCTGTCTGTTGGCTGCACTCACCCTTGTATCCTGCAAAGGCGGCAGACATCAGGACTCTGAAGAAATAGTGGTTATCGACGAGACTCCTGTGGAGACCGTTGACAGCAGCAAGGTATTCGCCGTCAGTTCGGGGGACAGGTCATTCTTCGTGCTGATGGACGGATCCCGTCTCATCGACCAGGAATTCCAGAACTGCCGCAGATTCGCCGGCAATCTCGCCGCTGTGAAGGTGGCTGGCAAGTGGGGCTTCATCGACAGGACGGGAGAACTGGTCATACCTTGCATTTATGACAAATGCGGTGACTTTTCCGAAGGCATGGCGGTAATCTGCTCCAATGGCAGATACGGCTTTGTTGATGAAGAGCTCACAAGTATCATCCCTTGTTCATACGATGGCTGCGAATCCTTCTCTGAGGGTCTTGCAGCTGCATGCGTCGATGGGATGTGGGGCTATATCGACAAGCAGGGACAGACGGTCATAGATTTCGAATATGATGCCTGCGAACCGTTTACTGAAGGTGTCGCTTCCGTGATGAAGGACGGTTTCTGGGGTGTCATTGACAAGAATGGCGAGCAGGTGGTGCCTCTGTATTTTGAGGAGAAACAGCATTTCTCCGAGGGTCTCGCTCCTGTTCTTGATGAGGAACTCTGGGGCTTCGCGGACAAGAGCGGCTACCGCGTGATAGATTGCGCTTATGATGCCTGCGGTGAGTTCAAGGAAGGCCTTGCAGCCGTCAAGATGGATGGTAAATGGGGCTTTGTTGACACGCACGGTGCGCTGACGGTGCCTGCATTCTACGATGAGGTCACATCATTTTCCGAAGGTTATGCCGCAGTGTGCCAGGACGGCATCTGGGGTTACATTGACAAGGCCGGCACGGCAATGTCGGATTTTGTCTATGACAACTGTTCACCTTTCGTACGCGGCTTCGCGCTTGTGCGTTCCGGCGGCAAATACGGTGTCATTGACAAGTACGGCGAGATCGTACTTGACCCTGTATATGAATATATAGACTGGTAGAGCTAGATCAGTTCCAGCATCACGGGGCAATGGTCGGATCCATTGACATCATTGAGGATGTCGGTGGATCCGATCCTTTTTTTGAGGCTGTCGGATACCAGGAAAGAATGGTCGATCTGGCCTGCCTGCGGCTTTGTCTCATGAAAACATTCGAAGTCTGAGTCGAAGCCCTTGAATATATCCTCGAAAACTTTACCGCACTGCACGCAGCCCGTTTATATTCAAGCAGCTGAATATCATTATGATGATTGATTTTGTGCAAAGATATTTATTGCACGGCTTATTGACGAACTATATAGAGATTGGCTAAACAAAGGTTCGTCTATTTTAGACCTGCAAAGTTAAGCATATTCATCAATAATTCAAATAATTATTTATTGATATTTTGACCAACGTTTGTTTGTACAGTGTTTTGTAATTATAAATATCAATAAATTAGATATTTAAGTGTAAATATGTCAATGGGGTTTATAATCTGTGGTTTGTCCGGATAATTCAGATTTTTTATGAAAAAAGACATTTATATAACTCTCTGTGACAACTAATCGATTCATTCGGCAATGATGTCGGACAGATTGTTCCTTTTACGTTTAGTAAACAGTATAACACCTATTTAAAAAAATAATAATAAATAATGGATATGAGTGAAAATATTCTTCCAACTGAAGTGAAGGTATCACATCGCAAAGGTTTCATCCACTATGTTGACAATCCTGTACTTATACAGGCAGTATCGGATTCCTTGACATCTTACGGAGTTGAGAAGGAGCAGATTACTATTGACTACGACTCAATTGATTTCATTGAGTCTTTGCGCGAAGGCGACATTGTCATTGTGGATTCCCTTTATGACCTTATGTCATCACGCTTCAGCATGAGCGAGGTTCTTTGCAAGATTCTCGACCATCATGCTAGCCTTGTATCCATCAGGGACAATATTCAGATTGGCATGGACAATGACCAGTTCATCCATTTTCTGAATATCATGAAAAAGTACAGGCAAATCTTTTCCTCCAAGCCCGGCTTGGGTTCCGATGCTGACGGCGTTCAGTTTACGCTCAGGAAAAAAGGCCGACCTAGAGGACGCATAGCGGAATACCAGCTGGATAAATACCGGAATGCCCTCAGCCTGTATCAGGAAGGGCTTTCCATGCAGGAAGCAACCAGGCAGTCAGGATGCAATTACTCTTCCTTCTGGTACTGGTACAATAAGAACAACAAGCAGATAGGATAATAAATTTATATATGAAGAAAACATACGACGAATTTAAATTGCTCTTGATACCTATAGTTGTAGAGAATGCATTCCTTTCCACATCGGTTTTTGAGAAATCAGATGTGCGTTCAACTGGACAGGAGGTCGAGTCACATAATTTTGAGCTAGAGCCATTCTCTCATGAGTGGGGATCTGAAGCAACTTATTAAACGGCAAGAGAGATTATTATGAAACACATTTGCAAAACTACCATTGCATTCGCAATGATGATGTCGCTCTCATGTGGATGCAACAAGTTCTCATTTGAATATGGTGAGTCAGTCGGTTTCAAGGCCAGCACGGGACATGCTACTAGAGCTGACTATTCAGGTGCTATCGATGACAATATTGAACGTATAGACTGGGAGGATGGAGATAAGATACGTATTGCAAGTGCCGAGGTCAGCGCACCGGCATCAAAGTTCTCTGATTACCTGGTTACAGATATCACTACAAACGGCCGCTATTCCAATGCTAAGATTACCGTATCATCTGATTATGATCCTATAGGCCTGCGCTGGGGCAACGCTCAGGACCATCACTTTTATGCAGTGTATCCAAGTCCTTTGATGGGCGGTGTGACCAAGACTCAGGATTTCAATGTGGTGACGGGCGAGATACTTGCATCTCAGCCGGTCGAGAGTATTAGCGGCACTGCAGCGGCAAAAGTGGCCAAGCCATCTTTCGATGCATCCATGATGATGGTTTCATCCAAGACTGTCAACAAGAATTCGACATCACGTGACGTATCATTGGATTTCCAGCCTGTTACTACAGCAATACAGTTCACCATTACCAATAAAACTGGTGATGAGATGACAACCTGCAAGGTGGCCCTGTCATCTAAAACTCATCCTCTCAGCGGCCCTTTCAGTTGCAATGTCGCTACCGGTGCAAGTACATTTACAGGTACGTTGAATGATTGCAAGACCGTTTGTTTATCATTCGATGAGCCTGTTGTCACTCCAGTGGACGGCACGCTGACATTTACAATGTTCCTCAATCCTGCCGATGATCCGGACGACCTCACACTCTCCGTATATGAAGAGTCAAACAAATGCCGTTTCACTGATCTCAAGATGGCTGACAATACTCCTGTTGTTTTCAATAGTGGCATCAAGACTTTGGTCTCCGGCATTTTTGTACCTGCCGGTGCGGTATGGAAAGTAAAGCAAAACAGCAAGTTGCTCTCATGGACAGATGGTACAGTTAAGAATGTGGATATTGAATAATATATGAAAACAAATAGAATAATTAAATCTTCTGCATTTGCATTAATTGCTATAATGTCGGTTTCTTGTAGTGGAATTGATGATGATATGTCCGCTCTGAAAGACAGGACCGTTGCCTATGATGTATGTATTATTGACCAGTCACCTGAATTCATCACAAGATCAATAGCAATGAATACGGAAGGTCAGGTGACTCTTCCCATGTCATTGAAATCCCTTGATTTCAATTTGGGTGATATCTCACAGACCAAAGGTGGTCTTGTTAATACTGCTGGATCAACCGAGAGCCTTGAGGTGTATTCTACATCTTTGAATTCATTTCTAGTAAGCGCGGTTGATGAGTCAGGTGAGGCGTTAATATCCTCCTCCACACCGGTGACTTATTCTAATGGTGAATGGAAATGCGCAGAAGATTATATCTGGGAGGACAATAAAGTTCTCACGTTCGTTGCATCCGCCAATTTGCCTCAGGGTGATTCTGTTACTATGAGATATAAATATACAGATTCCGATGGCTATCAGTTGATTGCTGAGAACTTTATGATATCGGGAGATGCACGGTCACAGAGGGATATGCTTCTTGCCTACTACAAGGGCGATGGACGAGGAAGCAGCATTAAATCCGGTGGAGTTGCACAGATGACATTCGGACATCCCATGACATCTGTAGAGTTCAAACTTGGTGATGTCAATCGCGAAATTACCGGAATAAAATCAATCAGCATAGAGAATGTATATTCAAAAGGTACCGTTACTCAGATTGGCTCTGCAAATTATCTGTGGAGTGATTTGAGCGTTTCACCGACAAAGACTGTGACACTTGCCCCCAAGGCGGGTCAGAACAATCTTGAGGTAAATAGCCTTACCGGTCTTATTGGAGAGCCTTTCGTCATCATTCCTCAGAATTTTGCCTCACTTGCCCCTGTCATCAAGGTTGTTGTTGGTACATCGACCAGAGGTGATGTGACACTTTCAGCCACTCTTGATGAAGGTGAATGGGCGCCAGGTAAGATTAATACCTATACACTCAGTGTATCCGATGAGAGGGTGGATGTAGAGATTCTTGAATATGTCACCGGCAATGTAAAGTCAAATGTGGCATTCAGGAACAAAGGCAATTGCAAATCATGGATGAGAGCTGCCATAATTGCAAACTGGTACGATAGCGAAGGTGCTATTGTCGGTAACTGGAGTGAAAACGACACCTCGTCAGGTACCTTTTCAGGTCTGCCGGGTGAAAGTTGGGAGAAAGGATCAGACGGTTTCTATTACTATAAAGAGCTTGTGAATCCTGGCGCAACAACATCGAATCTCTTCGACAGCTATACCAAGAAAACTGCAAGCGACAGAATTCTTAAGATGGAAATCATTGTCCAGACTGTTATCTACAACAATTCGAAAACATATAAAACTATTTGGGAATAATTATTTAATATTCAATCCAGTGAAAAACAATTTAAGAAAATATATACTAATCGGGCTCTTGTTCTTGAGTTGTATCGGTGCGAGGGGCGCATATAACGATCAAAGTAACTTTATAGTTCCAAGTGACGGCCGAATACTTACGACTCAAGCATTGGCATCTTGGACTATTGATGGTAATTGGTATAATGCTCAGGTGTATTTCGGAAATACTGGTTTTTTTTCAAACCCGACGTATACTTATTATGTGACAAGAGGCAATGTCTATGACTTTTGGAGACAGGAAAGTGGTATAGATTGGAATTTTGAGCAAACTTTATCCGGTTCAAGTCTTGGAACAACACCAAATTCGGGAGGATTTTCGGTAAAAAGGCTTTCAATACCTGCTAATGCCTCATTGGCAGATGGCGCTAATCTGTATGTCGGAAAGATTTCGTCATGGCGGAAACCAGGAATGACGCATTGGTCTAAAGATAGATATGTATATTTTAATATTTATCTTGTCAGATTGAAATATCGCTTGGTTTACAATGCCAATGGTGGCACGGGTACAGTCCCCGCCACTTGGACTTCTGATTGGACGGATGGAGGAATTGAATACACTTCCTTATATAGAGTCGATCAGACTTATGGAATATGGGATTATAATGACGAGTATAAATTTTCAACGACACACGCCCTGGATAATAATCCCAGCCTTACAAAGGCAGGATATTCTTTTTCCGGCTGGTCATACAAAGCCAATGGCGATGTGATATCAGGGAATGCTACAATCTCAGGCACAGGAAGCCTTAATACATATTATAATAAAGCTGATAACCCTGTCACTACCACTGTTTACGCTCTATGGACGCCAAAACCGTTCACGGCATACTTCAATGCCAACGGAGGTTCTGTCAGCACTGCTAGTGCCGGCTATACAGTTGAAACTACATTCACATTGCCTACCCCGTTACCACCAGGTGCAGGCTACAAGTTTGCCGGCTGGAAGGTGACATCTGTTGGCACTGACTCGAAAGGCTGGACTGTCGGTGCAATATATCCTGCTGGCGCCAGTGCGGTGGGCAATTACGGAGACGTTACCTTCGAAGCCCAGTGGGTGGACCAGTACAAATACACTGTCGTATATGATTATAACGGCGGCACGAAGAATGGCAATTCATCAGTGAAAGAAGGAACAGAGTGGTGCGATCAGACTTCCTATAGCATACCATACAGCCATCTGTATGACAAGACTATTTATCCGGCCAAGACCAATCGTGTGATGTCCGGATGGTACACAGCACCTTCTGGTGGTGCAGCAGCATTTGTAAACGAAGTGAAGCTTACAGGTGTCAAACACGAGGAAGTGATCACAACTATATATGCCCAGTGGTGTAACAATATTAATGCAAGCATAGATCATGGTACTGTGGAGCCAAGCAGCCAATCTGTAAAGGAATGGCAGATAAGCACGCCTGTCGTATTTACACCCTCTCTTGGATATCAGATAACCGGAATCACAAAGAAAGTCGGATCAGGTTCGGCGGCTGTAATATCTGGTGTCACATTCCCGGCATCAGGCTACACATATCCGTCTGCTGGTATTCCTGATGGAGAAGTTACTCTGGTAGCTACGGCAGTACCAATTCAATACAAAGTTAATTTGAACCCTGATGGAGGAACAACTGATCAGCCCCAGATTCTTTACGACATTACTTCAGCAATTTCTCTCCCTACACCGGAAAAGGGTGTAGCCATATTCAATGGATGGAAAGTCACGACAGCGGATGGTAATTGGGAGAAGGATAAGGTATATACAAATCTGACCATACCTGCCGGAATGTACGGCAATCCGACTCTTACGGCTCTGTGGTCATATGATACTTATACTATTACCTTCGATGGCGCAGACGGACCAGTAACTCCGGAAGCTATTACTTATATGTCTACAGATGAAATAACACTTCCAAGACTTGATGATTCATTGTGGAAATACCATATGTTCAGAGGATGGATTGTCAAGGAGGATTCAGGGAACTGGAGCCAGGGTGAGTCTTTCAGTCCGTATTCAGGTAATATGAAAATTGACAAAGGCAGGAATGGTAATGTAATCCTGATTGCAAATTGGGGGGAAACGGCTGCGGATATTACAATTAGTGTATCCGGACTCAGGGATACAAGTGACAAGGTTATTTTTCTGGTTGAGAGACCGTTGAGCGGAAACTATGGACCGCAGTACAGAGTTGCGCTCAGCCATGACAAGAGTTCTGTGACACTTAAAGGTCTGATTTTGGATCTTTATAAAGTCACTGTCATTTCCTGGAGCAACAAAGACGTCGTGACCAGTATTGTTAATGAGGGCACAGCATCCGAAACGCATGAAAATGCAGGCGGAGGATATGAGTTCAAATTCACTGCAACTCCAAAAACCTCAAGTTTGAAGAACAAGGAGGCTTCGAAGATTAATTGGGATTACTAGTGTCCAAACATTACTGTCCACTAAAAGTTGCAGACGATTATTATAAAGTTTAACAATTAGAATAAAGTGACTTATTATGAAAAAAGCATTGTTTTCTATTGCATTGGCTCTGTTTTCTACTTTGCCAACTTTCGCTCAGTATAGTATAGGAGCCGGGTATCTTGAATCCACTAAGAACTCCGGATCTGTCTCATCCGGCCAGAGTGGCTTCTACTTTGGCGTTAATAACGCTATCGGCAATCTTGGTCCGTTCAAGGTGACGCCTGGTGTCTTCCTTGAATATGCGACATCGTCATCGTCAGTGGATTATTTTGGCATTGCAGGCGCTAGCGGAAAGGCCACCGAGGTTTACCTCGACATCCCTGTACATTTAAGCTACAGCGTGAATGTCGAAGGTGCGAAGATGTTCGCCTTCGCCGGACCGATGTTCAGCGTGGGATTAGTATCAGACATTGAGTCCAACGCAAGCATCCTCGGCCACAGTACAGGATCTACAACGATTGACCAGTATGCCGGAAATGAAAACTACGGCCGTTTTGACTTGATGGTTGGTGGTGGTGTAGGAGTTGACATTAATGTGCTCAGACTCACACTGGGATACCACTACGGACTTGCTGACCGTGACTCAGGTGCTGCAGATCTCCACAGGTCAAACTTCAATATCGGACTGGCATTCCTGTTCTGATTTATATTATAGAAGATGAAGAAATCCATCACTGCATTGCTCATTTGCCTGCTATCCTTCACGCCTGCCTTTGCTCAGGAAAAAGTTCCGCTACAGCGTTTGAATAATGAACTTGACCTGTCTTACGGCAGGGTGTCCTTACCATCATTTGCGATGGTGCTTTGAGGGGTATTCGCCACCGCATTCACATTCGGTCTGGCAGCGATGGATGATTTTTCCACTAGCGGCGCAATATCGGTCGGGTATTACAACTACCTGACCGATCATTTCGCCGTAGGCGGCGATTTCTGTTTTGAGAACATGCTTCTCGGTTTCAAGGCTTACACTGGCGATTCGACTTACGAGAACAAGCTTACGCCTAATAATGTCTCCTTTTCGTCACTTATGCCTGGTGTCAAGCTGTCCTGGTTCAACAGGCAGCACTTTGGCATGTACACAAAGCTGAATGCCGGAGCGTGCATGCAGACTTCAAGCCAGAGTGAATCAGGCGGCACAAGCGTTTCCTTTGCCATGCAGGTCGATCCTGTCGCCATGGAGTTCGGCGGCACCTCCATCCGCGGTTTCCTCGAAGTTGGCTTTGGTATGGAAGGCCTTTTCAATGCTGGCATCAGATATGCCTTCTGATTGTTTGAGATAGATTAGCTCCTGCAACAGGACAGTGGTCGAATCCGTTGATATCTTTGGGGATGTCAGTAGATCCGATTCTTTAATTCAAATTCATGGCGACACCACAATTATTGGCCATGCAGAATAAAGAGGTAACGAAGACTGATGGGGGTTAAATATAAATTAGGAAAGAATTTATAGTTAATAATAAATGCAAAATACAGTTTGTACAAATGAGCACAAAAAAGAAATACGTCGCTTTCGGAATTACTCCGGTTGATATGACGCTTTGCAGTAATATCCTTTCGGGTTCGGTAATCCCTACCCAGATATGCACGAATACCGTTGAAGTTGAGGAGTATTCCGAGGGGTTCGACGGAGGCTTTGATATATCTTTCGATTACTGATTTCAATACAATATTACGCAGATTAATCGTATTTTATTTTATGAAAAATTTCCTGAAAATATTGGCTCTGGTAATAATTGTTGGAGTTTTATCCGATTGCGTGAAGATTGCGGATTTATTCTCTTCCGGCCGCATCAGAATTAATGTGATAAGTTCAGAATGGAGCTTATCCAATGGCGCTTCTGCAACCAGAAGCGTACAGACAAAAGCAATCCCTGTTGAATGGGCTGATGAGACGGATTCTGTATATCTTGTCGAGAGCGTGGAGGACTGGCCATCCTTTAACGGCGAAGAGCCGGACACCAGGGGGTCTATCGTCAGGACAGCCGACCTGGGAACGATGGAATCTTTTACTACCTTCGGCATGGAGGGATTCATTCTTGATGATGTCTCGAAGCTCAATCCAGTGCAGGATGAGCACTATGTCAACGCAGGTACCGTCTCCAAATCCGGCGATTCCTGGGTGCTCAAGGACGGATCATCCAAGGAATATCAGTGGGTTGACGGGACTGACTTTGCCTTCTGGTCGTACGCTCCTCAGAGCTTGTTCACTCCTGCATCCTTCACCAAGGACGGTTATTCCCTGACCGGCTACACCGTTCCGACGACAGTGACCTCGCAGCAGGACCTTATACTGGCTTATACAAAGATGAATTCCGGCAACGGAGGAACTCCAGTGGACGTGAAATTCGCCCATGCACTTTCGGTGGTCCGCTTTAAACTTAACCTTGAGGGCTGCTCGTTGAAGAGTGCAAGTGTTTCGAAAGTAAGTTCGAAAGGAGACCTCACTGTAGGCAAGACTGATGACGGAGAAGTTTCAATCTCCTGGGACAATCTCAGCACACCGGCTACCTTCAGCCAGGAGTTCGCCGAGACTGACTTCACCGACGGTCTCCAGTCTCAGAGCGGCAACAAGCTGTTCTTCATGATTCCTCAGAAGAGCGCCGATGAAAGCAAGGTGAAGATCAGCATTACTATAGAAAAGGCTGACCTCTCTACTGAGACAAAGTCTGCCGAACTTGATGTCGATTGGCAGGCCGGCAAGATATACACTTACATCCTCAGCCACGATGCAATCGACTATGTGCTTGATGTTGAAGGAGAAGTGACTACAAACTATCTGGCAACAGGCAGCAAGACATATTCCGTGACATCTAATGCCCCTTGGCAGCTTCAGTATAAAACGAGCGGAAGTTCGACATGGACTGACGCTACTGCCGGAACCTCAATAGACGGATGGATCAAATTTGATCAGGTGTCCGGAGAAGGCGGTGCTTCCCCTGAAACCGTGACAGCCACAGTTACTGCGGCATCCGGTGCGGTAGAACCGTTCGAAACCACTCATGACAAGATTCTTAGAGAAGCGGAGCCGCGCGGTACCAAGGATGCTCCATGGGATCTTTCTATGCATGATATTTATGGTTCAGCCAATCCTTCAGGTGCTGTTACCGCCAACTGTTATGTGATAAGCGCGCCAGGCTGGTACGCCTTCCCTCTGGTGTATGGCAATGCCATCACTAATGGTTCTCCGAACACTTCAGCATATGCTCCGTCTGCTGCTGCTCACGGGGAGAATTACCTGACTCCTTTCAAAAAGGCAGATGGAGCGGGAATCTCCAGTCCTTTCATTGAAGGTGCGGCGAAGGCCTATCCTTTCTGGGAAGACGTTTTATCGTATGCGCTCGTTCCTGAAGACGGATGCAAGGTTCTCAGCAAGACTGAAGCGATCAACAAGGGTCTTGCAGGATGCAGCTGCGGGTACGTGATGTTCGAAGTGAAGGCGGATGCCTTGACCCAGGGCAATGCAGTGATAGCCGTATCGAATGGGACAGATATTCTCTGGAGCTGGCACATCTGGGTGACCGACGAAAACCTTGATCCTGTCTCTGTAAAAAATAATGACGATTCGTTCAACGGAGCTATGCTTCCTGTCAATCTCGGTTGGGTATCAGCCGATATGGCAACAGTTGCCACGGGGTATCCGGAAAAGTCTATCTCAGTACGTTTTGTACAGAAAAAAGGTGACAATGTGAAGAACATCGTCGAGAAGACACCTGTCAGAAGACAGTATGTCAGCAGTACCAAATTTTCGTTTTCAGGTTTCAATCCTTACTGGCAGTGGGGCCGCAAGGATCCGTTCGTTCGGGCCAATGCAGATGGCGAAAATGTAGCTGAAAACACGAACATCAGTGGAAAGGCTATAGTGAAGGATGTCCCAGCCAAAAACCACGACATCGCTTTCTCCATCAAGAATCCGGATAACTTCATACAATACTTTGAGAAACTTGAGCCTAAGGTCTGGTATAAAGAAAATAGCGGTGACAAGGCATGCGATTACTACAATCTATGGAACGCAAACAACACAGGATCAGGGTCTTCCGCTCCTGCCTATTCTTCAAAACCGGTAAAGACCGTCTATGACCCTTGTCCTCCAGGATTCCAAATTCCTCAAGGGAATGCTTTCACCGGATTCACCACGACTGGTGAGAATGTGGAAGATTATGAGGCATCAAAGTTCAATGTTGTTGGATCGTTCAACAAAGGATGGAACTTCCTGACCGGATATGGTGACAATACCATTTTCTTCCCTGTCTCCGGGTACCGCAACCATTGGAGTGGAGCGATAAGCAGCGTCGGAACAACTGGAAATATCTGGAGTGATACTCCGACGACTATTTCTCCTCACCCGGCTGATGCAACAGACCACAGGGTGTTTTACCTGACATATCATAAAAAACAATATGTCAGGCCGATTAACCATGAAATACCTACTTATGGCTTCTCTGTGCGTCCTGTGACTTACAATCCGTGACAGGCGCTCCTGCACTTCGCCCTCTGATGGATTGATCTATATCAGTTCCAGCATCACAGGGCAATGGTCGGATCCATTGACATCATTGAGAATGTCGGTGGATCCGATTCTTTCTTTGAGGCTGTCGGATACCAGGAAGTAGTCGATGCGCCACCCTACATTGCGCTCGCGAGCCTTCATGCGGTATGACCACCATGAGTACTTGGCCTCTTCGGGATGCTGCATGCGCCAGCTGTCAACGAAGCCGGCCGAGAGCAGCTCGCTCATCTTGCCTCTTTCCTCATCGGAGAATCCGGCGTTGAAATGGTTGGTCGAAGGGTTCTTGAGGTCAATCTCCTCGTGGGCGACGTTCATGTCTCCACACACAACCACGCCCTTGCGCTGCGCGAGCTTCTGCAGGTATGCCCTGAAATCGTCTTCCCAGCTCATCCTGTATTCGAGCCTCTTCAGGCCGTCCTGGGAATTGGGCACATATACGCATACCAGGTAGAAATCCTCCATCTCGAGCGTCACGGCGCGTCCTTCGTGGTCGTGTACATCGACTCCTATGCCGTATGACACGGAGAGGGGAGTGTGGCGCGTGTATATGGCTGTGCCTGAATACCCCTTCTTGTCGGCATAATCCCAGTATGAGCTGTAACCTTCGAAAGCAAGGTCGATCTGGCCTTCCTGCAGCTTTGTCTCCTGCAGACAGACGAAGTCTGCGTCGAAGTCCTTGAATATATTCTCGAATCCTTTGCCGCACACTGCGCGCAGCCCGTTAACGTTCCAACTGATGAATTTCATTGTGAATGCAATTTTTTACAAAGGTAGTCAACTTTGTACAACTAATGTGTATATTAGCGAAATGAAAATAATTACAGAAGAATCCCTTTGCTGCGGATGCGGTGCCTGTGCCCAGAGATGTCCGGCACGCTGCATCACTATGCGTGAAGATGCGGATGGCTTCCCGCGTCCTGTAGTGGATACCGGCGCTTGTACTGACTGCGGCCTGTGCACATCAGTGTGCCCGGCGATCAAACGCTATGAGCCGCACAGGCCTCTCAAGGTGCTGGCGGCCCGCAATCCTGATGAGAGCGTGCGTCGCGGCAGTTCCTCCGGAGGAGTGTTTTCCATGCTTGCGGAAAAGGTCGTCGATGCCGGCGGCGTAGTATTCGGCGCAGCCTTTGACGACTCAATGAACGTCATTCACAAGGCTGCTTCCACTCGTGAGGAACTTCTTCAGTTCCGCGGCAGCAAATATGTCCAGAGTGTCATAGGGGATTGCTTCAGCCGCGCCGAGGAATATCTGGAGGAGGGCAGGGAAGTCCTCTTCTCCGGTACATCCTGCCAGATTGCGGGACTCAGACATTTCCTGGGCAGGGAGTATGACAATCTGCTGACCGTGGAGATCATCTGCCACGGCGTACCTTCTCCGGCACGCTGGCGGGATCTGCTTGCTTCGCTACCTGAAGCGGCTTCGGCCAATTTCCGTGACAAGTCCACCGGATGGCGCAATTTCTCGCTGACCCTGACATCTGCGGACGGCAACGTCCTGCTCAGCCAGAAATGCAGTGAGAATGCCTATATGCAGGATTTCTTGAATGACAGGATCATTCGCTCATCCTGCTTCAACTGCCCTGCTCGTGGAGGACGCTCCGGCAGCGACATTGCCATAGCTGACTACTGGGGCATAAACAAGGTTGCTCCCCAGCTTGATGACAATATGGGCGTCAGCCTCATCTTGCTCGAGACCCCGCGTGGTGCGGCATTCTTCGATTCGCTTGACTTCAGCCCTGCCATGCCGCCGGTAGAGACCACTTATGAGCAGGCCCTGGCCCGCAACCGCTCCCTCGAGTTCAGTCCTTCCATACAGTCATCATTTTCAGGGCATATCGTCGATATCGTAAACCGTAACATATATGACGGCGAAGTAATTGTCAGAGACGGCCGCATTCTGGCTGTCAGGAGAACCAGCGGTATTTCACCGGATGCTCCCTACATAATGCCCGGTTTCATCGACAGCCATGTGCATATTGAGAGCAGCATGCTGACTCCCGCCGCCTTTGCGGCAGCAGTGGCACGTCACGGCACCATCGGTACGGTTTCCGATCCTCATGAGATTGCCAATGTGCTTGGTCTGGAAGGCGTGCAGTTCATGCTTGACAATGCTTCCGAGAGCAATTTCAATTTCTGCTTCGGAGCACCGAGCTGCGTGCCGAGCTGCAGCCCTGACATCGAGACCAGCGGAGCTGTCCTTGATTCGACGCAGGTGCAGCGCCTGCTTGAGATGCCGCAGATAGCCTACCTTTCGGAAATGATGAACTTCCCTGGCGTCCTGAATTCCGACCCTGAGGTAATGCGCAAGATTGATTGCGCAAAGCGCCTCGGCAAGAGGATTGACGGACATGCGCCGGGCCTGCTCGGAGAGCAGCGGGCCCGCTATGCTGCCGCCGGAATATCCACTGACCACGAATGTGCCACTCTTGAAGAAGGCCTGTCCTGCATCGAGAACGGCATGTCCGTCCTCATCCGCGAGGGCTCCGCTGCCAGGAATTATGATGCTCTCTCACCGCTCATTGCCAGTCATCCCGGGAATGTGATGTTCTGCTCGGATGACATTCATCCCGGCGAACTGTTGTCCGGCCACATAGATGCCGTTGTCAGACGCGCTCTGGCAGACGGTTATGATCTCTGGTCCGTCCTCCGGGCTGCATCGCTCAATCCGCAGAGACATTACGGCCTGAACTGGGGGCTCCTTCAGGAAGGCGACCCTGCGAACTTCATTCTCGTCGATTCGCCTGATGCCTCGATGAGGGTGATAGATAGCATTATCAACGGACAGTCTGCGGCTGACCTGCCACGAGTCGAAGTGAAGGATTGTCCAAATCTGTTCGTGGCCGGTCCTATATCTGAAGCTGATATTGCGGACACCGAAGAAGGGGAGGTGCGCACCATTGCCGCCATCGACGGGCAGCTTTTCACCCTCACTGAAAAACATGACAGGCATGATCCGGGCGTACAGAAGATAGTAGTGCTCAACAGATACCGTCAGGGCGTCAAGCCCGCTGTGGGATATGTCAGCGGCTTCGGTCTGACCGGAGGTGCGATGGCCGCTTCAGTGGCACACGACTGCCACAACATTGTGGCAATTGGTTCATCTGACAGGGATATTGTAAGGGCCGTCAATGAGGTTGTCGTGATGCGCGGCGGCCTTGCTGCTGTGTGCGGCAACGAAATGCGCAGCCTTGCGCTTCCTGTCGCAGGTCTGATGTCAACTCTGGATGTTGACTCCGTCGCTGCCGCCAATGCGGAGGTGCTTCGGGTCATCGAGTCCGCCGGCTGCCGAATGCATGCGCCGCTTATCACCATGTCCTTCATGTGCCTGCCTGTCATCCCCCAGATCAAAATCACCGACAAGGGACTGGTGTCGATGTGACTTGGGTTTACAAGAAAAATGGCACATACGCATGCGTATGTGCCATTTTTAATAAAGTGAATTAATTTTAGTTAGCAGGCCACTCTGCAGGGTACAATTCCTGACCGGTAGTGAAGTGCTTGAACACGATGTTCAGAGGGGCGATGTCAGAACCGTTTCCGTTGTGGAGCCAGCGCAGACCTGTTGAAGCCCAGTAGTCGCAGACATCCTGATCGCAGTAGATTGTAAATCCGCCGTTATTCAGACCGGCAAGCATATCAGGGTAGTTGAACTTCTCGCTGAATGGATAATTCGGCTTGATAGGGAATACGAATGTATCACCGCAGTAGAGTTCTTCGAGGCCGATGCAGCCGTAGAAGAAATAACCGCAGGATGCTGAAGCTGTGACAGATTCAGGGTTGAAATGAGTCATGTCAATCTTCTTCAGCATGTAGCAGCGGTTGAAGAAGCTTCTCATCTCAGTAGCGCAGCAAGGATCGAAGTTGGAAAGGTCGATGGATGAAAGTTCATGGCAATGCCAGAAGAAGTTGCCGACATTTGAAGCGCTGGAAACATCGAAGTTAGTGATGTCAAGATTGTTGATCTTGTAGCAGTATGCAAACATGTAACGCATGTCATCACCGTTCTCAGTGTTGAAGCTGCTTACGTTTACTGTTTCGAGCTCATAGCAATATGCAAACAGATAACCGAATACGGTGCAGTTTTCTGTATTGAAGCTTGAGAGGTCGAGGCTCTTGAGCTTTGAGCAGTACTGGAACATATAGTTCATGTTTTCAACGTTCTCGGTGTTGAAGCTGCTCAGGTCAAGTTCGGTGAGCTGGTCGCAGCCATTGAACATTGAACGCATTGTCGTACAGTTGGCTGTTTTGAAGTTGCTGAGGTCGAGAGACTTGAGGCTCTTGTAATCGCAGCCTATCTGACAGAACATATAAGACATATCCTCTGCGTTCTCAGTATTGAGAGCCTTGAGGTTGACGATCTCCTCGAGTTCGGCGAAATATGCAAACATGTATGATGCGTCTGATGGAGCGACGAGTGTTGAAGCAGGGGTGCTTACGATGGCTACGCCGGATGCCCTGTCAACAGAGAGATAGATAGGCTTGTCGGATGAAATGTCAGAAATGTTCTCACCGTTTGTGTTGGCGCTGTTGGTGTCGAACACGATCTTGGTAATAGCGTAGTCGATGCTTGCATATGTGCATGCATCGTCACCTGACAGCATCTTGATTGCAGCGTTGAATTCCTGGCCGCTAGGGAGCATTGCCTCTCCACCGATTGTAACAGCCTCGAGCTTGTCGAATGCGAAGTTAGCCTCGTAGTACTTTGCACGCTCCACAGCTACGGATGCTCCGCTCTTCATCTTGAGAGTCTGGGTCTTGCCGTCAGCAGTGTTGATCTTGATGCTCATTCCGGTGTAGGTGTTTGCAGGAACTGCAATGAAGAATGGCACTGCTTCTGCTCCGATGGCAACGCCTTCGCCGCAATCGAGTGTTATGGACTTCTGTCCGTCTTCAGCGATTACAGCTGCATTGTCAACTACTGTGTAAGCACCGGCCATAGGCTGGTCTGCTGATATTACGATAGTCTTGACTGCTGCGCCGGTAGCGGTGGTGGTGATGTTGAGCTTGAGGAGACCGCCGAGGTTCTTGAACAGGAGGGTCTCGTCGTTGGATTCAGCTCTCATAGGTATCCATCCGAGTACACCGTTGACCTGTGTCTGGGTGCCAGGGAATCCGTTCTGAACGCCTGCAGGGCTGTATGCAACGAAAGGTCCGGTAGCGAGTGTGTCACCGCGGAGCTGTGTGAAGTATGAGCAGTCGCTTCCGCTTTCTCCGGATGTATAGGTTGCTGCACCTTCAGTGCTGTCTTCCTTGTAACCTGTGACTACGATCTTGGTGTCCATGTTCCAGCACACTTTATAATTGTCGCCGTTAGGTGAGAGTGTGGTTCTGGTCTGATTTTCAATGATTCCCTTGAAGACCTTTGTTTCGCCTGAGGCGGCCTTCTGTTCAGGAGCGAAATCGTCTGCCATCTGGCAGCCCGCGAGCATGGCGGCAGCGGCCGCAAATACTAATAACGTTTTTTTCATCTTTCTGTCCTCCTTAGTTAAAATGGTTTTACTGTTTCGAACAGGTCGAATGAAAATCCGGTTCCCTTGCCGAAGTCTTCGTTGGAACCGTTTGTTCCACTTGCGCAGATAATGCTCTCAGCATTGAGATTTGAGATCTCCGCAACTGGCATCTGGTAGTTTTTCTTCATGTTTCTATCTGTTTGATTAATTATGAAATATGGATTTTTTCAAAGCTACTCATATTTTTCCAATATATGAAATATTTGTATTTTTGAAGTATGAAACGTTTTGCATTGATTATCCTCGTCTGCCTGCTTGCCTTCCCTGATGCGAATGCACAGGCAGAATGGGCGCCGCACAGGCTTCCGGACGAGATAAATGTGTCTTACGGCCGGGTATCCATACCGTCCTTCGCGATGGTGCTGGGCGGTGCGCTTGGTACGGCATTCACATTCGGACTTGCAAAGATGGACGAATTCGGCACTACAGGTGCGATTTCCGCGGGATATTATAAGTACCTGACGGATCATTTCGCCGTGGGCGGTGATCTGTGCTATGAGAGGCTGCTGCTGGGCTTTGCAGGATATACAGGCGATTCCACCTATGAAAACAAGCTGACGCCCAACCATTCGACATTCTATTCCGTAATGCCGGGCATCAAGCTTTCCTGGTTCAACAGGGAGCATTTCGGCATGTACAGCAAGCTGAATGCCGGCGCCTTCCTTCAGACATCAAGTCAGGGCGAATCCGACAGCACCAATTTTTCCTTCGGCTTCCAGGTCGATCCGATAGCTATGGAGTTCGGCGGGATGTCCTTCCGTGGCTTTGTGGAGGCGGGCATCGGTATGGAAGGCCTCGTAAAGGCGGGAGTGAGATATGCATTATGATACGAATTCTCTTTGTCTGCCACGGTAATATCTGCCGGAGTCCGATGGCGGAGTTCATATTCAAGGCACTTGCGAAGGCCAGGGGAGTGGAGGCCTTTTTTCATGTCGAATCGGCTGCTGTGTCTGCGGAAGAGATCGGCAATCCCATCTATCCGCCGTCCAGGCGTTGCCTGAGTCAGCACGGCGTCTGCTTCGATGCTTCTAAGACGGCGCGCCGCATCACTGCGGAGGATTACGGCCGTTTTGACAAGATTGTCTTCATGGACAGGTCAAATCTGCGTCTGGTGCAGCGCATCATTCCGGACGACCCGGATGGGAAGTTCCGGATGATGATGTCCTACGCTGGCAAGAGCCGCGATGTGGCTGATCCGTGGTACACGGGTGACTTTGAAGCTACGTTTCAGGATATTCTGACGGCCTGCGAAGGGATGCTGGCGGATGTGTAG
>JAKSJG010000019.1 GCA_024398365.1 Bacteroidales bacterium
ATGTTCTAAAACAAATGTTCTCAAATGCCAAGATCAGCATTCTTCTCCAAAGAAACCATTGCCGCAGCCGGGCTTGAAATCATCCGCAATCAGGGCGTCGATGCGCTTACCGCAAGGGCTCTGAGCAAACAGCTCGGATGCTCGCTCAGCCCCATATTCACCGTATTCAAGGATATGGATGAGATCCATGCAGCTGTCCGGCAGGCCGCTGCCGCCTTGTTCTCAGACTATGTGAAAGACATTCTGGACTTCCAGCCGGCATTCAAGGACTACGGGATGAGGCTCATCCGCTTCGCCAAGCAGGAGCGGAACATTTTCCAACTGTTTTTTGAACGGGGTAACAGCCTTTTGGAAAATGCCCCTGCCACCGCATTGAATTGTCTTGACGAAATCAAAGAGTCTTATCAGCTGACAGATGAGCAGGTTCTGATACTGTACCGGCAGCTCTGGGCCTTTACATGCGGCATTGCAGTGCTCGCCACGCAGTCGCCTGATGATTACCCGGAGGAGTTGATAAGCGAAATGATTTCCACCCAGTTCATCAGCACACTTTCGTTCCTGAAATCCGGCAGGCCGGTGAAGAATGTAACTCCGCATCTCAAAGTTGAAGGGGAAAAGACAATCATCGACTTGGGTTGATTGTAAAAAATATTTGCCGATAGGATAATTATTCGTATATTTGCGGGCTGTAAAAACGGAGCATTAATTTTTTAAACACATAAAACAATGAAAAAAGGTATTCATCCCGAATCCTACCGTCTTGTAGCATTCAAGGATATGTCAAACGAGCACGTGTTCATCACACGTTCATGTGTCAACACCAAGGAAACCATCGACGTTGACGGTGTTGAGTTCCCAGTAGTAAAGGTCGAAATCTCCAACACATCACACCCGTTCTACACTGGTAAGATGAAGCTCGTCGACACAGCCGGCCGCGTTGATAAGTTCTACAGCCGCTACGGAAAGAAGACAAAGTAATTCCTTCAAGGATTCAGATAAGGCGGTCAGGAGTTTCTCCTGGCCGCTTTTTTTGTACCCGGCGGGCTGCGCTGCCGGCGATATTTCCGGGAGGTGGACTTGTTTTGAAAAATGTATTACAAAAATCAAAAATTGTACTTATCTTTGTGCGGCAGGCAATGAAGAAATATGGCAACGAAAAACAAGCGGACAGAAAAACAGCATCCGGCGATGCGTGACGCTCGCGGCGGTGCGCGGCCGGGGGCCGGGAGACCGAAGGGCGACAGCAGGCTCTATACTTTCCGCGCCGGCGGCGAACTGGCACGCGAACTTGATTCCTGTCCCAACAGGACGGAATTCATCCGGCGCAGCCTCGCCCAGTCCCTGACCCAACGGGCCGGAACAGCCCAGCCGGCTCAACTGCCGCCGCCAGCCCAGCCGGCTCAGGACAGGATAGTATCATTGGCGACCCCGGCATCAAAGGCGCGTGGCCTGACCCTGCCTTATTTTGAGCAGAGGGTGGTAGCGGGCTTTCCAATACCCCTGGACAATGACGAGCGTTCGCAGGACATTGACATTCTGCGGCTGCTCTGCCCGCATCCGGAGTCATCGTATCTCATCCGTGTGCATGGCGACTCAATGATTGACGCGGGCATCGAGAGCGGAGACATCGTCATCGTGGACAAAAGCCGCAGGGACCCTTCGGAGAAGGAGATCGCAGTGTGCGAGCTCAACGGCGAGTACACGCTCAAGAGAATAGCTGTCGACAAAGACGGCACCAGATGGCTAGTCCCGGCCAACCCCGACTACCCGAGGTTCCCGATAAACGACGGGGACGCATTCAGCGTCTGGGGCATCGTCACATATATCATTCACAAGGCAAGGGATTAGCAAGCCATGTGGGCGCTGGTGGACTGCAACTCATTTTTCGCATCGTGCGAGAAGGTGTTCCATCCCGGTCTGCAGGGCAGGCCGGTGTGCGTGCTCTCGAGCAACGACGGCATCATCGTGGCGCTGACGCCTGAGGCGAAGGCCGTGGGGCTGCACCGCGGGGACGCCATCTTCAAGGTGCGGGACATAATCGAGCATTACGGGGTGACGGTGTTCTCCACCAACATGACCCTCTACGCCGCAATGTCCGACCGCGTGACAGGTATCCTGCGCGGCTCCGTCTCCCGCGTGGAGAAATACTCCATCGATGAGAGTTTCGCCGACCTGAGCGGCTACGAGAGGCATTACGACCTGGAAGAATACATGCGCGGGGTTGCGGAGCGCATACGCCTGTGGACGGACATACCGGTCAGCGTGGGCGTGGCGCCCACCAGGACGCTCGCGAAGCTGGGCAGCAAGTTTGCGAAGAAATACCCGGGATACCGCAGCGTCTGCATGATAGACAGCGAGCAGAAGCGCCGCAAGGCCCTGGAACTCTCCGACCTCGATGACGTGTGGGGTCTGGGCCGCCGCAGTTGCGGAAAACTGCTCTCTCTCGGGGTGCGCACGCCCCTGGAATTTGCGGACAAACCGCAATGGTGGGTCCGCAGGAATTTCACCAAGCCGGGTCTTCAGACGTGGATGGAGCTCAACGGCGAATCCTGCATCAGCACTGAGGAGCAGCTCCAGCGCCAGACCATCTGCACCAGCCGCAGCTTCGGCGAGATGATATCTGAACTGGAAGCGCTCAAGGGGGCGGTGGCCTCCTTCGCCTCATCATGCGCCAACAAACTGCGCGCACAGGGGAGCGTTGCCGCCTGCGTGAGCGTCTTCGTGGGCAGCAACCCGTTCCGCGAGGATCTTCCCCAGTATCGGAATGTATATTCGCGCTGCCTGCCCGTACCAAGCTGCGATACTCTGGAACTGAGCTGCGCCGCCCTGGACGGACTCTCTCAGATATGGCGTCCCGGGATACTCTACAAGAGGGCGGGGGTGATACTCAGCTACATATCTCCAGCCGAAGGCGTGCAGCAGGACCTCTTCGATACGGTGTGCCGGCGTCCCGAGCGGGCCGCGCTGTCGCGCACCATGGACGAACTGAACCGGCGCTACGGCCTCAAGACGGTGAGCCTTGCGGTGGAAGGGGAGCAGCGCTGCCGGTGGAAGGTCAAAAGCGAACATCGCAGCGGCGACTACCTCACCAGCCTCGACGGCCTGCTGACGGTGGAGATATAGGATATCGGGCTGAATCATATAATCGTCCTGGAAATTACCTCAGGGCAGATTCCTTCAGGAACTTCGACATGGTGCCGCGTGATACTCTGTATTCCTCGCAGAGCCGTCCTATAGTTGAGCCTTCATCCAATTGCCGCAGTATATCATCCTTATTGTACTTCAGTAATTCCATCTTGGGGCAGACCCCTGCCTTGTGCCCGAGTACGATTCCCTGTTCTTTACGGCAGGCTAAAGCTTCCTTGGTCCTGAGGGAGATGAGGTCCCTCTCGATCTCTGCAGCCAGGCCGAAAGCAAATAATATGACCTTGCTGCTGATATTGTCGGCGAGACAAAAATTCTCCTTGACACTGTAAAGAGTTACGCCGCGCTCAAGGAGCGTGCGCATGATGGACATAATGTCAAGAAGGGTCCTGCTTAACCTTGATAGCTCGCATACGATGAGAGTGTCACCTTTTTTCAGGCGTTTGAGGGCTAGTCCAAGCTTTCGGTCGCAGTCCTTGACCTTGCCGCTTGTAATCTCCTCAACCCACTTGTCGACCTTTATTTTATGGTTGTTCTCAAAGCGTCTGATTTCGCTTCTCTGGTTTTCCAGGGTCTGCTTGTCCGTGCTAACCCTGAGATATGCTATTACTGTTGCCATAATGCAAATATATGGCAACCCATAATTGTGAAAAACGAATGAAATAGATAATCAAACGTTCATTTGAACATGCGAAATTATGCCAAATACCTGGTATCTCAAAATATTTTTTGATTGTCCTCAATCAGGCAACGACTGAATGTTTACATGTAGATGAAATGCCTTCTTGCAACTTCTTATATCAATCAATCTGTTGGCCTTTATCCTGACAGGTTGGATAAAAAAGGAGAAGGAGGTAGTATCATGTGTGTAGAATTCCGGAATCATTGATACTTATTCTTTCGCGCAGGCTTGTAAACTGGCGCTTGCTGGCCTAGACGGCCTGCTGACGGTGGAGATATAGGATGCAGGCTGACAATACGGTTAATTGAATATTTATCATTAACTTTATAGTCATCTAATCAATATGCCTATGAAGTCTTTTACCATCATTTCAAGTTTTGACGGCCTGACGCTGGCCGGAGCGCTGTGCGAGCCGCAGGGGGAGGCGAGGGGCCTCTTCCAGATCGTTCACGGTATGGCGGAGCACAAGGAGCGTTATTATCCTTTCATGGAATTCCTGGCGCAGCACGGCTATGCGGCCGTGATTGCGGATATTCGCGGCCACGGCGAGTCTGTCAAGGATGCGAAGGACCTCGGCTATATGTACAAAGGTGGCTGGCGCGCGATGGTGGAGGATGTGAAGGCTGTCCGCGACTGGGCTGCCGCGCAGTATCCGGGCGTGCCGCTGACGCTCTTCGGACACAGCATGGGCTCGATGGTGGTGCGTTCCTTCGCGAAGCGGTATGACGCGCTCATCGACCGTCTCATCGTGTGCGGCTCGCCTTCCGACAACCCGGCGAAGGGTGCCGGAGCTGCGCTGGCATCCATTATTGCGGCCGTATGTGGCGGACATCACCGCTCTGCGCTGCTCAATGCCATGTCGTTCGGTGCGTACAACAAGCCGTTTGCCTCCGAAGGCGAATTTGCCTGGCTCTCGCGCAACAGGGCGAACGCCGAGGCTTACATCGCCGACCCGCTCTGCGGCTACTGCTTTACCGCCAATGGATTCCGCGGCCTGATGGGCGTGATGAAGGACTGTTATTCAGCCAAAGGCTGGGCTGTGGCCAAACCGCAGCTGCCGGTACTGTTCATCTCAGGCGGCGATGACCCTTGCCGCACCGATGACAAGGCCTTCGCCCGTGCCGTGGATTTCTTCCGCCAGCGCGGTTATGCCAACGTATCCTCCAAACTATATCAGGGCCTCCGTCACGAGATCCTTCTCGAAACAGAAGCCCCGATGATATTCGAGGATATTCTATCTTTCTGCCAGCTTTAGCAGGCCGTTGACTATGGCCAGCGGGTGTGCTGGGTTGCCCGGGATGTAGAGATCGACTTTGTGCGTGTCCAGGAAGCTGCGGTCCAGACAGGCATTGCTGCCGTCCAGGCCGCTGACCTCGGGGTTGAATATGCCGCCGCTGATGGCGTCGGTGCCGCAGAGGACCACGAGTTTCGGGGCCGGAACCGCGTCGTAGCAGATCTGCAGGGCGCGGGACATATTGGCCGTAATCGGGCCGGTGATCACTATTCCGTCGGCGTGGCGCGGGGAAGCCACGAACTCTATGCCGTAGCGTCCTATGTCGAAATTGACATTGCCCGTAGCGCCCAGTTCCCATTCGCAGGAATTGTCTCCGCCTGCACTCACCTGGCGCAGTTTCAGCGAGCCCTTGAATATCCCTGCACATTCCGGCACGGGGCCGAACTCTATCGGGGCATCTACGCTTTCGCGGACAATAAGATTTTCACGCACTGTGGTCGCGATATGGTAATCCTTGGTAAATGATATCTTCTCAGGGAACATCCTGGCGCATTTGCCGCAGAATGCGCATTTCCCGAGATCTATAGATATGCCGCCTTCAGCCGAGATGGCCCTCATCGGGCAGCAGGCAACTACGGCGACGGCATCAACTGAAGCTGTCGTGATGACGGGACGTCCGCGGAATATGCCCGGTACTTCCGCTGTGCGCGGATCAGGGATGTATTGCTTGCCCTGTCTTCTGAAAACTGAGATCAAACTTGCGTGTTTCATAATGATTCGTCTTCTATAGGTCATGTCCGCAATATGAGAGATTGAAGCTCTTGTTGCATATAGGGAAATCGGATATTTCGTTGTTGCGTACGGCAAGTTCCAGCATCCTCCAGTTGTGGAAGGACGGGTCCTTGACTTTGTACAGAGCGAGCTTGCCGGAGGCATCTGTGATGGCGGTGTGGCATATCTCTCCGCGCCAGCCCTCCACGAGGCTTAACACGAAGGTATCCGGAGCCATGGCCGGCGTTGCGGCTGCCGCCATTTGCGTGGCGGTCTCGTCGAAAGGCCAGCTTTCAATAAGTTTGCGTACCATTGCGATGGAATTGCCGACCTCTTCGATTCTTATCTGAGTTCTGGAATAGACATCGCCGTGATGCTTCACGACGGTCTCCATATCGCTGCTGTAAAGCAGATAAGGATGGCTCTTGCGCACATCCCTGCTAAGCCCTGATGCCCGTGCCGCCATTCCGACTGCGCCGGCTTCGAGCGCCTGCTCGTACTTGACGCTGCCTGTTCTCTCAAGTCGCGAGAGCACGGAAGGGTAGTGGCAGACCTGACGGCTCATCAGATTGAAGTCTTTCTCAAATGCCTCGAGCGTCTTCAGGAGGTCTTCGGCGAGGGCCTTTGTGAACTTGTACGGTGCCTCGAACGGCCTCACGCAGGTCTTGCCAAGCCTGTTGCCGCACCATTTCTGCATATAGTTGATGATCGGAGTGCGGAGGCGTCCGTAAACTGCGTTGCCAAGCTGGTATGCTACGTCACCGCATATAGCGCTGAGGTCTCCGGTATGTATCGCTATCCTTTCGAGTTCGAGGGCAAGGGTGCGGGCATAGACCATCTCGCGGCTTGCCTTGAATCCCGAAAGGCTTTCGAGGTTCGAAGCGAATGCCACGCTGTGGCCGACCGCAGTGTCACCCGCGATATTCTCGGCAAGTATGGATTTCTGGTCAATGGTCGGCAGCGCGATCATAAGCTTCTCCACGCCGCGATGCTGGTAGCCGAGCATAATCTCGAGATTGAGGATTGTCTCGCCCTCGCAGGTGAAGCGGAAATGTCCCGGCTCGATGACGCCCGCATGTATCGGGCCTACGCCCACCTCGTGGTGCTCCTCATTGTCGCTGCGGTAGAACGGATAGTCGTCCGGCGTCGTGCGCAGCGGCTTCGGCCATCTGTGACCGGTGAAGGTGATTCCGTGATTTTCAGATATCTCGCGTTCAAAGCGCTCCACTGCCTCGATCTGCATCGAAGGGACTTCACTGTCCGTGAGTATATGGCTGAAGACTGCGATCGCAGCCTCGGCATCATTTGCAATGCACATTATCAGATGTATTCCATCCTGCGCCGCAAATGCGAAGTAGTTCACGCAGTGGCAGCGGCTGTCGGAAAGCAGAGTGCGCGCCTCATCGGCGAATTCCCGGAAGTCCGTGGCAACGGGAATGTCTCCGAATCTGCACGGCTGGGAGTTTTTCAGATATAATGGTTCCATTTTAATAGATCATCGAAGCGGTTTGTGATACGATATCGCTCAGCCAGGCGGGACAGCCATATCCGATGAGGATGGCAAGGACGAACAGAAGCAGCTGCGTCAGGCTCTCCGCCCAGTGGATGCGTACAGGTTCGAGTGCGGGCAGGCTGTCCTTCCTCGGAAGGAATACCACCTTGATGAGGCCCTTGACCACGGCCCATATCAGCACGGTCAGCAGGAGCGCGGTCACGACCACGGCCCATACATTGCCGGATGATACCATCGCGCCGAATATGCCCAGCTCGCTGATGAACATTCCGGATGGCGGTACCGCAGTCACGGAGAAGAGGCCCAGCAGCAGGACAATGGCGCCGAACGGGTTGAGGTTGAAATAGTCGCCCATATGCGACATCATCTTGGACTTGTATATTCTTGCCATCTGCCCGAAATGGAGGAACAGACCGCATTTGACGAATGAGTGCATTATCAGATGCAGGATAGCGAATGTCACGCCGACAGGGCCGAAGCAGAGGCCGAGAACCACGATGGCGGCGTGTTCGATGCTCGAGTATGCCAGCAGCCTCTTCATATTGTCGATGCGCACCATATAGGTGGTGGCGATGAAGATGGTGAGCAGGGCGGTGGTTATCAGCAGCGCTCTGCCCCATGTGGCGCAGCCGCCCATCGACACGACTGACCAGGCGCGGAAGATTCCGACGAAGCCGAGGTTGATCAGGGCGCTGGAGAGTATTGCCGCAGCCGGGCTCGGTGCATTGTCCTTCGCGTCGATTCCTGCGGTGAACATCGGGAAAAGACCCATCTTGGCGGTGTATCCCGCGAAGATGAAGAGGAATCCGAGGCGGGTCCAGCGCGGGTCCATCTCTGCGCTGTGCTGAGCAAGGCTGGCGTAGCTGAGGTCGGTGCAGCCGCAATGCATCATGGCGAGGCTCCAGAAGAGTATGCCGATGAAGATGAATGTCACGCTGATGGCGCAGACGAATACATATTTCCAGACGGCCTCCAGAGCCAGACTGTCACCGTGCCTGTATATCAGGATGCCGGCGGCAAGGGTGGTGACCTCCGTGAAGACCCAGGTCATTGCTATATGGCTGGAAATGTATCCGAAGAAGAGTGCCGCTGTGAGCAGCAGCATCGCTCCGAAGTATATGAGGCGGCTCTTCGCCGGAGCACTGTTATCATTGAAATATATGAAAGAGTGGATTATGACCGGCAGCAGCACTATGGCCAGCACCGCCGTCATTATCATCGAAAGGGAATCTATGTTGAAGTATTGCATATCAGTCTTTGAGGCTCGTGAGGTTTTCGATATCGGTATTCTTGAAGACATCCCCGATCCTGCCGGCAAGGAAACCGAGCAGCAGCACGCTGGCGAAGATGTCCAGCAGCACGCCCAGGTTCACGAGGAACGGCATCGTGTTGCCGACGGCGAGGGTAAGGATGAACACGCCGTTTTCGATGATGATATATCCCATGAGGTGGGAGAGGAGCTTGCGTCGCGAGCAGATGAAGTAAAGCCCGAAGAATATGGTTGAGAGTGCGGCGACGAATGTCATCCTGCTGATGACGCCGTCATCGGCCGCTCCCGCGAGCAGGAATGTGCCGGCCACGATGCAGACTGTGATTGCCAGCGATGCGAAATGTGGCAGATAAGGCTCCGCCTCGCGGGTTATCCTGTTCTTGTTGATGAGGTGGAAGAGCAGCGTCGGGACAGCCACGGATTTGAAGAGGAGGGTTTCCACCGCGATCCATACAAGGTTCGCCACCGTGATGTCGCTGAGCTGTACGAGTGACATTGCGAACAGCAGAAGCCCCTGGACCAGAAGTATCTTGACATAATTCCTCATGCGGTTGGCTACCGCCAGCGCGAAGAGGGTGATGATGAAAAGTATTAGCAGTATCTCTTTCATGGCTTCTACAGGTTTACTATTGTGAAGAGAATAAGGAAAGCGGCTGCGCTGAGCGAGAATATGAACTCAGGGTTGTGGTTCATCCTGAAGCGGGCCATGAACGATTCCGTAAGGCCAATCGCCACCGCGCAGAGCAGCTGCACCAGAGTGAATATCGCGATGGATCCGGCGAAGGAGCCGCAGAGGAACAGATTGGCTATGATTGCCCCGTACATTGCGAATTTGATATATCCGGCACTCAGGATCAGACCGAGGTCAAAGCCGCTGTTGTCGAGTATCATGACCTCGTGGACCATTGTGAGCTCGAGGTGGGTCTTGGGGTCGTCGATCGGGAGACGGCTGTTCTCGATCATAGCCACGAGCAGTAGCAGCACTGCCATTACCAGCGCCGTGCCGAAATTGAAGAAGCTGCCGTAGGTCTGGAGCGATGCGAATATGCCGGCAAATGACGTGTTTCCGGTGAGAAGGGCAATGCTGCCCATTACCAGGAAGAACACCGGCTCCGCGAGCATCGAGTAGAGGCTCTCCCTTGATGCTCCCATTCCCTCGAAGCTGCTGGCCGTGTCAAGCGCCGCGATGATGCAGAAGAATTTGCCCAGCGAGAGGACGTATGCGAAGAAGACGAAGTCCCCTTCGAAGCTGATCAGGCCCGGCATGTTGCCAAACGGCACACAGGCCGCGGCCATGAGAAGCGAGGCCATATAGATTACCGGTGCCGCCTTGAAGATGGCGGTGGTTGCGGTGCTGTAGACGGCGCCTTTCCTGAAGAGTCTGGCCACGTCCTTTATCGGCTGGAATACGCCCGGGCCGCGACGTCCGGCACAGACGCTCTTTGTCCGCACGATGATGCCGCTGAAAAACAGTGCGGCTGCGAATATGAGAAGTATGCTTAACATAACACGAAAGTCAGAAGGATTGTGACCACTATGAATACTATTCCGTAGAGGATGTATGATTGCAGACGGCCGTTCTGGAGGAAGGCGAAGCGCCCGGTGAAGCGTATGTATGCGTCCGCTGCCTTGTCGATGAATCCGCTCTTGAGCACGCCGCTGAATGTCTTTGCGTAGGTCTTGACGAATGACGTAGCGGTGTACTGGAGTTTAGGTGAAGGTACTGTGTATCCGCAGCCCCAGGTCTCGCCCTCGGTGATTGTGCGCTTGCGTGTGGCGATGCGGCGTATGAGCGCGAGCAGGAGGGATATCCCTATAACGCAGGCGGATGCGATGCCGATGCCGCTTATCGTGCGCGGAATTGCGACGGCTGTGCATTCCAGTTCAGGCAGTATATTGTTTATCAGACCTACATAGAAGCCCGGGCAGAGTCCCACGGAAAGCATGATGGCTGCAAGGATTCCAAGCGGTACATTGCGAAGCGCTCCGAATTCCTTCATCTCCGGGAGCTCGCTTCGGCTCTCTCCAAGGAATACGATGCCGAATGCCTTCGTGAAGCAGAGTATGGCGAGACCGCCGATAAGCACGAGCGCCACGATGGCTGCGGTTATTCCCAACTGGCTGGCTGCCGCCATATTGCCGAGCGATCCGAAGAGTCCGAGGTAGATCATCAGTTCGGATACGAATCCGTTCATCGGCGGCAGACCGCAGATTGCGACCGCTGCGACAAGGAAGAAGAGTCCGGTGACAGGCAGGCGGCGGAAGAGCCCGCCGAGATGCTCGACGTTGAGCGTGTGTGCAGCCTGATATACGTTGCCGGCGGTGAAGAAGAGCGATGATTTGAAAAGGGCGTGGTTGAAGGTGTGCAGCAGCGCACCGGCGAATGCCAGGGAAGCTACGTTATCCAGACCCATTCCCCTGGCCATGCAGCCGAGACCGATGCCCATTCCGATGATGCCGATGTTCTCGATGCTGTGGTATGCCAGCAGTTTCTTGAGGTTGTGCTGGACGATGGCCATCATCACGCCGTAGAGTCCGCTGATTGCGGCCACTGCGAGGATGATTGCTCCTGCGACGGTGAAGTCTATGTTAAACAGCGTGATGGCGCGGAAGATGCCGTAGATGCCGATTTTGATGATGACTCCCGACATCACTCCGGAGATGTGCGCCGGTGCGGCGGGATGTGCGACCGGCAGCCAGGTGTGGAATGGCACGAAGCCCGCCTTGACCGCAAATCCCATGCAGATGAGTGCGAAAGGCCAGCCGCAGGTGCCTGGATTGGCGCTGCTGTATGCCTTGATGGCGGCGAAGTCGAATGATCCGGTCTTGCTGTACATCATCAGAAAGCCTATGGTGAGAAGCACCACGCTGATGTGTGACTGGATGAAGAAGTTGAGGCCGGCCTTGATCGTGTCGCTTTTCCAGCTCTCGAATATGATCAGGAAATAACTCCCGAGCGCCATGATTTCCCAGGCTACCAGGAAAACGAGCGCGTTGGAAATCAGCGGCAGCGCTATCATCGATGCGAAGACCGCGATGTAATTGAAGACATGGAGCCGCAGTTCGCGCTTGTGGCTGCGGTATGCCTTGAGATAATCAGCCCCGTAGAAGGCTCCGGCGGTGAAGACTATCACTATGATGGCGATGAACCAGAGCGACAATGCGTCGGGGGCGGTGTAGAAGTATTCAGTCATTTAAGTTTGTTGAATTTTGCAAAATATTACTGCTTCAGGGCGTACTGGCCGAGGGCTTCGAGGAAGCCTTCGATGTCCTGCTGCACCTCGCTGGTGCTGCAGGCGAGGTTGTTGACCTGGATGGCGAAATGGATCAGTCCGGAAGCTGACTCGACGTAGCCGGCGTATGCCTTGACTCCGCTGAGTGAACCGCTCTTGGCGTGGATGACGGCCTTGACTGCAGGGTCGGCCTTCTTGAGCACATTGTCAAGAGTGCCGTAGCCGCCCGGCTGCGGGAAGCTGGCGAGCCAGGATTCGAAGTCCTTGCAGCCTTCCATCCATTTGTAATAGCGGCAGAAGAAGCGCGGTGAGACGAAGTTTCGCCTTGCCAGGCCGCTGCCGTCAGACTGCGTGTAGCCTGTGAGGTCGAGTCCTTCGCTTTCCATATAGCTGCGGTATGCCGCTCTCGCCTGTGCGTATGACACTCCTGATACCTCGTGTCCCTTGTCCATCTCGATAAGTGTCTTGGCGGTCATCTTGAAGATGGTCTCCGCGAAGAAGTTCTGGCTTATCTTGTTGGTCACATACACAATGTCCTTCAGTTCCGGTGAACAGGTCTCGACAATGATTTCCATGTCGTTCTTTGACGGCAGGGCCTCTCCGGCGCGGCGGAGGTTGGTGACCTCGTTGTAGCCCGCTGCAGTGATGCCCTTCGTGTCGAGGAATCTGAAGAATTCATAGGCGCAGGTCCATGCTCCGAATTCGTTGGAAGTAGTGACCTGGCGGCTGCCCTTGCCAACAGGATGAGAACCGAAGAAATAGATTGCGGGAGTTATGCGGTTGGTACGGAATGACATGTTGGCGGTGCTGGACTTGCGGGCGCCTGTCACAGCGTCATTGACTATCTGGAGGTCAGGTACGGCGCCGTACTTCGGTGTGATGGTAAGCGGGTCGCCCACCTTCGGACCCGGGGTGACGGTGTAGTACGAGTAGTTGCCTGCGAAAGGCAGACCGCAGCTGCCGCAGCCTGACGTGCTGGAATAGTTGGAATATGTCCATTCCGGCATTATCGCCTCGTCCTTGAATATGCGGTCGTCTCCGATGATACGGCCGTTTATACGGGAGATTCCGGCCTCGGAAAGGGCATCAGCCCAGATGCCGAATATGGAGTCCACGGGATATGCCACTTCGTGGAGCATTCCGAGGGTGGGATCGGCTCCGCCGATGATGTAGATATCACCGTCGAGTGTGCCGTCACAGCCTACCTCTCCCTTGACTGCGATGGATGTGGTGAAGCGGTAGTCCGGTCCGAGGATACGGTAGCCTATACCGGTGGTGATGGTCTTGAGGGTGGAAGCGGTCAGGATAGGGTTGTCCGGATTCCAGGATGCTATCTCGTTTCCATCCGCGTCTTCAGCGTAAATGCTTACAAGAGCGTTGATCAGTTTGGGGTTTGTCTTGAGTGCACTGTCTATATAAAACTGAACGCTATTCTGCGCAGTGCACAGCACAGGCAGAATAGCGAGCAGTAAAGCTGCTATAGTCTTTCTCATATGAGCTGATTAGATCATCAAAGCTGCTACGAGGCTGAGGATGGCGTAGAACTCAGGAAGAGCGGCGTAGATCATGGTGTTGGTCTGAACGTCATGACCCTGGCTGATACCGATGATACCGTTTGCACAGACCTGACCCTGACGGATGGCTGAGAAGAGGCATACTGCACCTACTGCGAGGCCTACTCCGAAGAGAGTTGCGCCGTCAGCGGCGAAGTCCTTGCCGAGCCACATCAGGAATGCCACGAAACCGTAGAGACCCTGTGTTGCAGGAAGTGCGGAAAGAATCATATAGCTTGATGATTTCTCAGGATTCTTCTTGAGAGCGCCTTCTGCAGCGTTGCCTGCGATTGTTGTTCCGATGGAAGAACCGATGCCTGCGAGACCGAGCATAAGGCCGAGGCCTACATAACCGAGAATTGTTGTAACCATAGTTTTAAGAATTTTTATTGTTTATTATTTTGTTGTTTCCTTTTTGAGCGGATTGAATTGTACTCCCTTGCCTTCGTATCCGCTGTTCTTGAAATATTCGACGAAGGTAAGACGGAGAGGATGCACGAATGCACCGAGGCAGCTCATCGCGAAATTGAGCGCGTGGCCGATGAGTATGATGACTACCCAAGGTATCCACTGCCATGTCGGGTCAGAGCCGAGGGTCATGGCGGCCAGATCGTTGAATGCGCTTCCGAGCATGCCGCCTGCCAGACCGAGGGCGTAGAGTCGTATGTAGCTCAATACGTCACCCAGAATGCCGGTGGCCATCTGGTATGAATCCCACAGACCGGCTCCGATATTGATCAGAGGGTTGCGGCCCGGCTTGTTGAAGATGAATATGCCGAGCGCTGAGAGGATTCCCACGATGATGATGCAGATCTTTGTTGCAGATGCGCTGAGCACGCTTGTGAGCGCGCCGGCAGCAACCAGCAGTCCGCCGATGATGAGTATGGTCCAGCCCCAGGTGCTGATGGCTTCCTTGAAGCCGAAGCGCCTGGTCGTGCCGATGGCCCTGATGACCATCGCCAGACAGATGCGGCATCCACCTATGGCTATGGCTGCCACCATCGCTATGTCGTATGCCGATCCGCCTACATTGACCTTGCCTACGAGCATCATGTTCTTGAGTGCATCAGGCATCCAAGAGAGGGTGGTGAGGTTGACTCCGAAGAAGGTGCCGAGGAAGAAGCCTATGACAGTCGTGCCTATGCCGAGGGTGGTCACAAGACGCCAGTGGTTCTTGAGGTCCAGAATGTTGTATTTCGGGAGCAGAAGTCCCACGATGGTCAGCAGTATGCCGTAGCCCGCATCGCCCATGCAGAATGCCCAGAAGAGCAGGAAGAACGGCGCGAGTATCGGGGTCGGGTCGAATTCGTCATATACCGGCATGCCGTACATACCGGTGAGGGTCTCGAAGTTGCGTGCGAACCAGTTGTTGCGGAGCTTGATAGGAGGGTTGTCCTCCTTGGTCGCAGCTTCCTTCACATAATAGAGGTTCATCCCGTCGAGAGCCTGGCAGATGCGCGCGTCGTCCTCCACCGGAGCGAATGCCGTCATCACGCTGATCATGCCGTCCACCGCAGCCTCGCCGGAGGCGTTGGCCAGGTAGTGGTTAAGACCATTTATCTCGTCGGAATACGCCTTCTCCAGTTCGGGTTTCGCTGCCTTCAGGGCTTCGAGTCCGGCCTTGCAGTCGAGCAGTTCGCCTGCGAGTGAGGCTGATTCGGCTTCGGATGTCCTGTAGTCATATTTGAGCTGAGGCAGCTCCTGCGCCGGGATGCCATTGTCGCCGACGACAACGAAGCGTACGATGTCCGCGTCGTCGATGACGGTGAGCGGCCACTGCTCAGCCCACTGAGGGTCGAATTTCTTGCGAGGGAGCGCGAAGAAATGCAGCTGTATTCCCTGCTCGGCGAGGTCCTTGAGGTCTTCCCCGGAGAACTTGCCCCAGCACTTGAGGCTCTCAGTCTGCCTGAGGGAGGCGTCATAGGATGACCTGAGGTTGGAGAGCTTGCCGCTCAGTACTTCGTACTCCTTGAGTATGTCGCTGTCCGCATCGCGCCTGATGCGCTTTGCAGCCTTGCTTATCTTGTCGCAGTCAGGGTCCTTGGACCAGTCAATCCTGTCCAGTGACTCGATGGTTTTCTTGGAGAGGGCTATGCGCTCGAGCATGGCCTCGGACTGCTTGTCCACAGGTCTTGCCGAACGTCTGATATCCATCAGTCCGAGATCCTGGATCCCGGAAACGGCTTCCTCCTTGTCGCAGTTGAGCAACAGGATGGAATATTTGTTCATTTTGGCTATCATTGCTCTTCCTCCTCTTCTTCAGCCTGGTGTCTCTGCTTCACTATCTTCTGGGAAGCCTTGGAGAGGTTCTCCTCATCTTCCATGAAGCGCTTGATCTTGCGTATCGCCTCCTGATATCCCGGAATCTGGACTTTCTCGTAGAGGTTCACCTTCTGGGTGGTCTTCTTCCTCTGGAAATCCAGTATCCTGCTCTTCTCGACGTACACCTCGGACTCTATGCCCAGCTGGGCAAGGCGCTTGAGGATGTTGACGCCGTCAGAATACCAAAGCGGCTTGGCGAACTTGTCAAATGGCTTGACTTCGTAGATCACTTCCTTGAGTTCGGGAGTCTTGACACCGGCAACCTTCACTGTCGTGAGTTCGACGTCCTTGACTGATATCAGGCCCGGTTCGAATTCGTTCCAGAGCCCCGCAAGGTAGTCGTACTCCTTGAGAGAACTGTTCAACTGCTCCAAAAGCGACTCTGACTTGGCCTTGGCTGTCTGCACGCTTGCACGCAGGGCCGACTCCTTGCTCTTGAGGGTAGGGAGCGCATTCTTGCGTATCTTCAGCTGCTTGCCGAGGTTGGTCAGCGAAGTTTTGTTGTATTGAAATTTGATTGCCATTTATTTGTTGTCTTTCCAGTATTTGTCGATCATAGCCTGCTTGATGCCGGTCTCAGCCTTGCTGAAATACTTGCCGAAGAGCTCCCAGCCGGTGTCGAGCATTTCCGTGGTGGAGATGTTGACGTCGATGCTGAGCAGACGGGTGGCGTATTCCTTGGCGTATTCGAGGCAGCGGAGGTCATAGTCGGAGAGGTCGAAACCGTTCTCCAGCTTGGTCTTCGCATTCTGGGCATCGGAATAGAGGCGCACTGAGGCGTTCATCACCTGTGAGTGGTCCTCGCGGGTCTTCTTGCCCTGTACGTGCTGCTTCAGACGTGAGAGCGAGCGGAACGGGTCGATGATGACCTTGCCCGTATCAGTGTCGTGGCGCAGGAAGAGCTGGCCTTCGGTGATGTAACCGGTGTTGTCAGGGATGGCGTGGGTGATATCTCCGTCGTTGAGCGTGGTGACCGCGATGATGGTGATGGAACCACCGTCAGGCAGCTGCACGGCCTTCTCGTAGATCTTTGCGAGGTCCGAATAGAGGGAGCCAGGCATTGAGTCCTTGGAAGGGATCTGGTCCATACGGTTGGACACGATGGAGAGGGCGTCGGCGTACAGCGTCATGTCGGTGAGCAGCACGAGCACCTTCTCGTTCTTGTCCACTGCGAAATATTCAGCTGCGGTCAGCGCCATATCCGGGATAAGCAGACGCTCTACAGGAGGCTGGTCAGTCGTGTTCACGAAGCTGATGATCTTGCTGAGGGCACCTGCGTCTTCGAATTCATGCTTGAAATACAGGTAATCGTCGTTGGAAAGGCCCATGCCGCCGAGGATAATCTTATCGACGTCGGCGCGGAGGGCCACCTGGGCCATCACCTGGTTGTAAGGCTGGTCAGGGTCGGCGAAGAACGGGATCTTCTGGCCTGATACGAGGGTATTGTTGAGGTCGATGCCGGCGATTCCGGTAGGGATCAGCTCTGAAGGCATCTTTCTCTTGTACGGGTTCACGGACGGACCTCCGATGTGTCGGCGCTGGCCTTCCACAGCAGGACCTCCGTCGATAGGTTCGCCGTATGCGTTGAAGAAACGTCCGGCGAGATCGTCGCTGACGTTGAGTGCAGGCGGTTCGCCGAGGAATACTACGTCGGCGTCGGTAGGGATACCCTCAGTGCCTGAGAATACCTGCAGTGTCACGACACCGTCCTTGACTTTCACCACCTGGGACAGACGACCTGCCACCGTGGCGAGTTCGTCATTGCTTACACCCTGAGCCTTAAGCGAAACAGTCGCTTTTGTAATAGACTCAAGCTGAGTATATATTCTCTGAAATGCGTTACTGCTCATTGCTCAAAATGTTTTTGACCTGTTCGAGATATTTGTTGAAAGCCCCGCCGTGGAACTCGGAATAGTTCATCTGGCGCATGATGTTGATGATCTCTTTGTACTTGGCGCTGCAATCCTCGAATGACGGGAAGTTGAACTTGTGGTCGCAGACTTCGAGCACGAGGGTGAGCATGAACTCCTGACGGTTCATAGGTGTGATGGCGTCGATCTTGTCGAACGCATCCTGCTGGAGGATCACGAAGTCTATCAGCTCGCTCTTCCAGTACTGCTCGTGGTAGCTTACAGGTACACCGTCATCGCCGAGGATGTTGATCTGCTCTGCCACTTCCTTGCCTCTGAGCACGAGGTTCTTGGCCTTGTTGACCTTGTCCACCCAGTCAGGGTTGACCTTGTTGTTGAGGTAGGAGATGATCTCAGGATATTCAAGATACTTGGAGTATGATTCGATAGGGTTGATGGCAGGGTAGCGCTTGCGGTCTGCGCGTGCCTGCTCGAGGCAGTAGAAGCAGCGTGCGGCCTTCTTTGTGGATTCGGTCACAGGCTCCTTCATGTTACCGCCGGCAGGGGATACTGTACCGATGAAGGTCACGGATCCGGTCTTGCCGTTGTGGAGTGACACGATGCCCGCACGTGAGTAGAAGTTGGAGATGATGGCGGAGAGGTCCACAGGGAATGCGTCTGCGCCAGGAAGCTCCTCGAGTCGGTTGGACATCTCACGGAGAGCCTGTGCCCAGCGGGAGGTGGAGTCGGCCAGCAGGAGGGCCTTCATGCCCATCGCGCGGTAATATTCGCAGATTGTCATTGCCGTGTAAACGGAAGCCTCGCGGGCTGCCACAGGCATGTTGGAGGTGTTGCAGATGATGGTGGTTCGCTCGATGAGCTTGCGGCCTGTGTGAGGGTCGATGAGCTCAGGGAACTCCGTGAAGATCTCCACAACCTCATTGGCGCGCTCGCCGCAGGCTGCCATCACGATGATGTCAGCGTCACCCTGCTGTGCGATGGCGTGCTGGAGCACGGTCTTGCCGCAGCCGAACGGACCTGGGATGAATCCGGTACCGCCTTCTGCGATAGGGTTGAGGGTGTCGATACAGCGTACGCCGGTCTCCATGATCCTGTAAGGACGCGGCTTCTCGACATATCCGCCTACAGCCACCTTGACAGGCCATTTCTGTACCATTGTCACCTTGTGGTCCTCGCCCTGGGCGTCCGTCAGTACGGCGATCTGGTCGTCGATGGTATATTCGCCTTCACCGGCTATGGACTTGACTGTGTATTCGCCCTTGAAGGCGAATGGCACCATGATCTTGTGAGGCAGCCAGCCTTCCTTGACCTCACCGAGCCAGTCGGCTGCGATGACCCTGTCACCGACATTGGCGATAGGGATGAACTGCCATTTCTTTTCGTGATCGAGAGGGTCTGTGTATTCGCCTCGTTTGAGGAATACGTCGGACATCGTCTTGAGGTTGTTCTGAAGGCCGTCGTAGCAGCTTGAGAGCAGGCCAGGACCGAGGGAGACCTCGAGCATGTGCCCTTCGAACTCCACCGTGTCGCCCTGCTTGAGGCCGCGTGTGCTTTCATATACCTGAACGAATGCATTCTTTCCGGATACCTTGATGACTTCGGCCATCAGGCGTTCGTCGCCGAGCTTCACGTAGCAGATCTCATTCTGGGAGACGTGTCCCTCGATCCTTACGGTAACCAGGTTGGAAATAATGCCCGTTACAATACCTGTACTTTTCATATATTAATTTGAATTTTCAATTGATTACTTTGTGTCAGGGTTGTATTCCACACCCTTGAATGTGCCCCTTACTTCCTGGACGAGACGGCCGAACAGCTCGGCGCCCTCTGCAGGGTCGAGCCTGTTCCATCGGCGGACTATGTTGGCCTTGACGAGGAATGACAGCACTATGTCGATGCTGAACAGCTCGCCGAGCACCAGGTCCTCAGCCTTCTCCCAGTAGAACCTGTCGAGACGCTTCTCGCGCTCGATGATGTTCTCCGTGGCGAAGATGCCTGGGATCTCCTCCTGTCCCTCGAAGTCCGGACCTTCATAGTCGAGTCCCTCGAGGAATGCCACCTTCGCGGACCTGACGCTGTGGTCGAGGCTGAAGAAGTTGCGTATGAAGGCGTTTCCGCTTGCGGCAGCCTCATCGTAGAATCCTTCCTCCGCTCCGCCTTCGTCGAGTCCCTTCTGGAGCAGGTCGATGTAAGCGGCGTCCTTTGCCGGGCACTGGCCCTTGATGAAGGTCACGAGGCCGTCATAATCGAACTCGTGGCGCTCGAAGTCCGGTGTGAAGTCCGGCAGGGATGCGATGATATAAGGATAATTGGCCATTATTCGCCGAAGAGGATTTTACGTGTTGCAGGTCTGAGGTATCCGCCGATGAGATTGGTGAAATCCTCTTCCGTGAAGCTGAGTTTGTAGCCTCCGTCCTTCGGACCGATCTTGAAGCCGTTGGCAAGACCCTTGCTGAACTTGACTTCAGCACCCTTGCCGAGGATGGCGAGGACTTCATTGGCGAATGCGTCCTGCATCTCCTTGTTCCTGTCGGCAGGGAGTATGGCCTCGAGGGCTACTGATTCCGGATTGGCGGCGTTGAATGACTTGACGACGGAGCCTATGAGTTCCTTGACGAATGCCGTGTCGGAGAATGCCTTGCCGACATTTGAGCCTACGGCTTTGGCAGAGATGAGGTTCTCGATCTGCTGGCGTGTGGCTGAGATGCTCTGGGTGGAAGCCATCCTGATGTCGTTCTCGACCCTGGACTTCATCTCACCGGCATCCTTTTCAGCCTTGGCAATGATCTGTGCAGCCTTTTCATTGGCCTGCGCAATGATATTGTCGGCCTCTCTTCCGGCTTTGGCCAGAAGGTCTTCCGCCTCTTTCTTGCCCTTGGACAGACCCTCGTTGTAGAGCTTGTCTGTCAACTCTTGAAGTTTGTCTTGCATATTTTTTGAAAAATTTTGTTCCATTCCTACAAATTTAGGAAAAAATATCCGTGGAATGAAACAAAATTATCAACAAAATGTGCAGAAAAACGGCGTTTTTTGCTAGAAAATCTGTCGGAGAACAGCCTTGATATTTGCGGCTCTTCCCATGGTGTAATAATGGATTGCAGGTGCTCCGTGGGCGAGCAGGTCGCGGCTCTGTGCGGCGCACCATTCTATGCCAAGTTCGTAAACCTCTTTGTCTGAGCCACATCGCTCCATCTCTTTGCGGAGATCCTCCGGAAATTCCAGGGCGAATGATTCCGGAAGTGAGCTGAGATGCTTCTTGGATGACACTGGTTTCAGGCCCGGAATTATAGGACAAGTGATGCCTTCCTTGCGACAAAGATCCACGAAATTGTAGAAATTTCTGTTGTCGAAAAACATTTGGGTGATGATGTAATCTGCACCCGCATCCACCTTTTCCTTGAGGTGTCTGATGTCTGTTGCCAGGTCCGGCGCCTGGTAGTGCTTCTCCGGATAGCCGGCCACTCCTATGCAGAAATTCGTCGGCACGGCATTCTGGAGATTGTCTTCGAGGTATTGGCCATGATTGAGACCGGATATCTGGGCCACCAGTTCGCTGCAGTGGCTGTATCCTCCCGGCTCCGGGCGGAATTCGCCGCCGCGGGTGGTTTCTCCGCGCAGGGCCATCACGTTGTCGATGTCCAGGAAGTTGAGGTCTATGAGTTCGTTTTCAATTTCCTCCCTTGTGGTGTATGCGCAGAGCATGTGTGGCACGACTTCCACCGGGAAGCGCTTCATGATGGCTGCGGCAATGGCCACGGTGCCCGGCCTCTTGCTTACTATGCGGCCGTCCGCACGCTCGTCCTTGTGGCAGGTGATGTTCATATAAGGAGGCTTGAACTCCATCAGCGGTTCGATGGCCTCATAGAGGTGCGTGATGCCGTCACCCTTTAGCGGCGGCACGAATTCGAGGGAAGGGAAGGGGTGCCCCTGTCTTTCCTTGATGATATCAATTACTTTCATCTGTCCTTATATTGAAATAGTGGGCCTGAGGGTGCGATATGAGCATTCCGCAGACGGAGGTCTCAGGTATCATGGCGCAGGATTCGGTGAGGCTCATGCCGAGCTGGGTGGCGTCGAGCAGATCGAATACCTTGCGCTTGAGGCTGTGGTCAGGGCATGCCGGGTATCCGAATGCCGGACGTATGATGTTCGAGCCGCATGCGGCTTCTTCCTGAAGGTATTCGGCGGCAGCCTCGGCGAGGCGTTCGCAGAGGGAGGCGCGCAGCAGGTGGTTGTAGTCCTTGCAGTCGTCGCAGCAGTGTGCGGCGTTGTCCTTGACCTTGACGGCGAACAGTCCCAGACGGGATGTCAGGCCGCTTTCAGCTGCAGGGAAATAGTCGGCGAGGGATTCGAATGCGCCGCGGCTGGATGTCGAACGGCCGACGGAGAGGCGTTCTCCTCTTTCGGGCAGGATGATGGTCTCGTCTTCGGCGCAGGCGTCGAAGAAGCGTGCGCGCAGAGTGATTTCCACGTCGTGCATCAGTATCATGCGGCTGAGCTCCGTCATACCGTCTTCATAGACTTTCTGTGCCTCGTTGTTTTTGACATTCTCAATTAAGTCAGGGTTCCCCTGCTGAACGTCCTGCTCCGCAGGACCCCACCGCAAGCGGTCCCCCCTCTTATGATGCCGAGGGCGGCACAGTTCCTCAGGGGAACCCTGACTTAATTGAGAACCCTCAAAGCCTTGATCAGGCTTCTGCCAGTTCTTGAAGCCCCAGAAGGCCATGAACATCTGCCAGTTGATATGCTTCAGCAGGCGTTCCACAGGCAGATTCCTCTCGAAAATCTCCTTCTGTCCGAAGCCTTCCGGCTGAACGAAACTGCCAAGAGGGTATTCCGGTGCCTTGGCACGGGCCTCCTCCAGGCTCAGATATTTTTCATTGCGCGAAGCGTACAGCTCGCGGATACGATCCTGCTCCTCACGCACCGATGCCGCGCAGGCCACAGTGTCCATATTCCAGCGGTTCACCATTGACGCGCAGTCGGAAGCGCTCGAAGTGTATATGACGCTGTGACTGTACAGAGGTGCGAGCTTGACTGCGGTATGCAGCGCGGATGTGGTGGCACCGCCGATGAACAGCGGCAGCTCGAGACCTTCCGCCTCCATCAGGCGGCAGAGCTCCTCCATATGCGCGAGGGACGGGGTGATAAGGCCGCTGATGCCCACCATGTCCGGTTTCTCGCGGCGTATGGCGTCCATTATCACGCTGTTATCGACCATCACTCCGAGGTCGATGACTTCTATATTGTTGCAGGACAATACCACAGAGAGTATGTTCTTGCCTATGTCGTGTACGTCGCCCTTGGCGGTGGCCAGGACCATCTTGCGCTTTGCGCTGCCCTTGGTGCCTTCCGCCGCCGTGATGTAAGGCTGGAGAATATCCACGGCGCTGCGCATCACCTTGGCTGACTTGATGACCTGAGGGAGGAACATCTTGCCTTCGCCGAAGAGTCTGCCGACCTGCTCCATGCCGGAGAGCAGCGGGCCTTCGATGATGGCGACAGGGGCGAGCTCGGCGCGTGCCTGGGCGAGGTCCTTATCGAGGAAATCGCTGATGCCGCGGGTGAGAGCGTAAGCCAGGCGCTCCTCCAATGGCAGGCTGCGCCACTCTATGGCCTTGGTTTCCTGAGGGCCGGCTTCAGTCTGCTTGATCTCCGATGCCACGGCGGTCAGGCGCTCTGTCGCAGCTTCGTCGCTGTTGAGCACAACGTCCTCCACGGCCTTGAGCAGTGTAGGATCTATCTGGCTGTATATCTGGAGCATGCCCGGATTGACTATGGCCATGTCCAGGCCGGCCTCGATAGCGTGGTACAGGAAGACGGAGTGCATGGCCTCGCGCACGGGGTTGTTGCCTCTGAAGGCGAACGAGAGGTTGGATACGCCGCCGGAGCAGTGGCATCCCGGCAGATTGGCCTTGATCCACTTCACGGCCTTGATGAAATCCACTGCGTAATCCGCATGCTCCGCGAAGCCTGTGCCTATGGTGAGTACGTTTACGTCGAATATGATGTCCTGAGGGCGGTAGCCGGCTTTTTCGGTCAGCAGCCTGTAAGCCCTGTCGCAGATGGCTGTCTTGCGCTCGTAAGTGGTGGCCTGACCTTCTTCGTCAAATGCCATCACGATCACTGCGGCGCCCAGACGCCTGATCTCCTTTGCCCTGCGCAGGAATTCCTCTTCGCCCTCCTTCAGTGATATGGAGTTGACGATGCAGCGGCCAGGGGCGTTCTTGATGCCGGCGAGGATGGTCTCCCAGTCGGAGGAGTCAACCATTATCGCGGCCTTGGCGATGTCAGGGTCGTTGACTATGTAGCGGACGAAATATTCCATCTCGGCCCTGGAGTCGAGCATAGGGTCGTCCATGTTGATGTCTATGATGGATGCGCCGTCCTCGATCTGCTTTCTGGCGATGGCGGCAGCCTCCTCGTAATTCTTCTCTGAGATAAGTCTTGCGAACTTGCGTGAGCCGGCGACGTTGGTGCGTTCGCCTACGTTCACGAAGTTGCTTTGTCTCAGGTCAATGACCACCTTGTCCAGACCCGTGACAACGAGAGGCTGATCTGCGCTTGACTCTGTCTCGTCAGTGGGGTTGCCCGTGCAATTGTCCTGCTCCGCAGGACCCCACCGCAAGCGGTCCCCCCTCTTATGATGCCGAGGGCGGCACAAATTGCTTGGGCAACCCCACTGACGAGGCGCCAAGCTTGATACAGCAGACTTAATAGCTTTAATATGCTCGGGGGTGGTGCCGCAGCAGCCTCCGGCAATGTTGATCAGGCCCTTTTCCGCCATACTGCGTATAGCGGCTGCCGTGTCCTGAGGCGATTCTTCGTACTCACCGTTTTCATTTGGAAGACCCGCGTTCGGATAAACGCTGATGGCACACTTAATCTGCGGCGCAATAGAGGCGATTATCGGCTCGAGATCCTTTGCGCCGAAAGAGCAGTTGAGTCCGAAACTTGTGATGCCGTAACCCTCCAGCGTATGGTACAGCGCTTCGATGCTCTGGCCAGTAAGGAGGCGTCCCTGCCGGTCATTTGCAGTCGCGGAAACCATCACCGGCAGTCTCACACCCTTGCTTTCGCACACTTTGTCTATGGCGTAGAGGGCGGCCTTTGCGTTGATAGGGTCAAATATCGTCTCAACCAGGAAAAGGTCCACTCCTCCTTCGAGGAGAGCTTCCACCTGTGCGGAATATGCTTCGGCCTGCTCTGTGAATGTCGCCGGCCTGGCGGCAGGATGCTCCGCATCCGCAGAGAGGGACAGCATCCTGGACGTAGGTCCCATGGATCCGGCAACCCAAACCTTGCGGCCGGCCTCGTCAGCCGCCCTGCGGGCGAGCTTTGCGCCTGCGAGGTTCGTGTCGTGGCCCAGGTTGTTGAAGGTGTTTGTCTCTATGATGTCAGCGCCTGCTGAAATATATTCTCTATGAAGGTTCAGGATAGCTTCCGGATTTTCAATGTTGAGGCTGTCGCCAACGCCGGTCGATGACTTGATGCCTGACTTCTGCAGCATAGTGCCGCTGGCTCCGTCAAGTATCAGGAATCGTTCCTGCAACGCTTTTTCAAATTCTGTAGTCATATCCTGCAAATATACGAAGAATCTGGATTATTTCTGAGGTTTCCGGCCCTGGTTGTCCTTCTCGGCCTCTTTGGTGGACACCCAGCCACGGTTGTAATAGCGGATCCCGCGTGCTTCGGCGTCATGCCAGGTGAAGAATGCCACGCAGGAGAACAGATACATGAAGATTCCGATGAAAGGAAGCCAGGACTCCGGCAGGCTGAATCCAATCTTGGCCACGCAGATGTATGCGGTGCATACCGAGGTGACGAAAGCGGCCGGAATCAGGGATATGATATAATATTTCTTGTCCTTGTGCTCTTTTGACAGATATACGGTGATAGCCCAGAGTGTGAATATCGACAGTGTCTGATTGATCCATCCGAAATATCTCCAGATGATGTTGAATCCGTCCTCATTGCTGATATTGAACCACAGGAGCGCCCCGCAGATGGCATAGATAGGGAGGCTGACCGTGAGACGTCCGCCGAAGGTGCGCTGCTGCATCTTGAATGCATCTGCGATGATGAGACGTGCGCTGCGGAGGGCAGTGTCGCCGGAGGTGATAGGGGCTGCCACGACTCCGATAATGGCGAGGATGCCGCCGACAATTCCGAGCCATCCCTTGGATACTGCCGTCACGACTGCGGGAGCCGAGGCTGTAAGGTCGGAACCGAATTCAGCCGCGCCGTTGTCAAAGAAGAAATAGGACGATATCGCAGCCCAGATGAGTGCGACGATGCCTTCGGTGATCATCGAGCCGTAGAAGATCGGGCGCCCCATTTTCTCATTGCCCAAACAGCGTGCCATCATCGGCGACTGGGTGGCGTGGAATCCGCTTATCGCTCCGCAGGCTACTGTTATGAACAGGTACGGGAATATCGGCTGACCCTTGACCCCGACTGAAGGGCCCCTGTTGGCGAGTCCGTCCCAGAATTCAGGAAGCGAAGGCCATTTGATCAGGAGGCAGACGAACAGCGAAACGGCCATGAATATGAGGGCTATCGCAAAGAACGGATATATCTTGCCGATCAGTTTGTCGATAGGGAGGAAGGTCGCGAAAATGTAATATGCGAAAATGGCGGCTATCCAGATGCCGGTGGCCTGTGCAGTACCTCCTGTGATATTGCCGAGAATGAGGGCCGGACTGTAAACGAACACCGCTCCGACAAGGAGGAGAAGGAGGACGCATACCACAAGCATCGCTTTTTTCATTCCGTTGCCGAGATATGTGCCGATGATCTGCGGCAGTCCGGCTCCGTCATTGCGCAGCGATATCATTCCTGATAGGAAATCGTGTACTGCGCCTGCGAATATGCAGCCGAATACTATCCAGAGATAGCAGGCCGGGCCGAACTTGGCGCCCATTATCGCTCCGAATATCGGTCCTGTGCCGGCGATGTTGAGGAACTGGATCATGAAAACCTTCCAGTTAGGCATCTTGATGTAATCGACTCCATCCGCCTTTGCTATGGCCGGGGTCACCCTTGCAGGATCCGGTCCGAAGACTTTTTCAACGAATTTGCCGTAGAAGATATATCCGACTATCAATGCGGCGAGACTGATCAGAAAAGAATACATATCGTGAAATATCTGATGTTATTACTGCAAAGGTAATTGATTTTCCATATGGTTATAACAGACAAGGCCACCCGTTTGGGCGGCCTTGCTGAAATATGATAGGTTAAGATTAACCGAGGAAGCCGAGGAGCATACCGGCTGCAACTGCAGAACCGATCACACCTGCCACGTTAGGACCCATAGCGTGCATCATAAGATAGTTCGTAGGGTCGAACTCGCGGCCGACGTTGTTAGAAACGCGGGCTGCATCAGGAACGGCGGATACACCGGCGTTACCGATAAGCGGATTGATCTTGTTACCTTCCTTGAGGAAGAGGTTGAAGAACTTCGTGAAGAGCACACCTGCAAATGTCGCGATGACGAATGAGCATGCACCGATGAAGAAGATGAATACTGAGCGGAGCTGCAGGAACTGGTCAGCCTGTGTTGACGCACCTACGGTGATACCGATGAGGATGGTCACGATGTCGATAAGAGGACCGCTGGCTGTGTTTGCGAGACGCTTTGTAACACCTGATTCCTTGATGAGGTTACCGAAGAACAGCATACCGAGCAATGGAATACCTGAAGGCACGATGAATGCTGTCAAGAGGAAACCGATGATAGGGAAGAGCTTCTTCTCGGTCGGTGATACGGCTCTTGGAGGTTTCATGCGGATGAGGCGTTCCTTCTTGGTGGTGCAGAGCTTCATGATAGGAGGCTGGATCACAGGAACCAATGCCATATATGAATATGCGGACACTGCGATGGCACCCATCATATCAGGAGCGAGTCGTGAAGAAAGGAAGATGGCGGTAGGACCGTCAGCACCACCGATGATACCGATGGCACCGGCCTGAGCTGCATCAAATCCGAATGCAAGTGAGATAGCGTACGCACCGAAGATACCGAACTGTGCGGCTGCACCGATGAGGAGCAGCTTAGGGTTGGATATCAATGCGGAGAAGTCGGTCATCGCACCGATGCCGAGGAAGATCAATGGTGGGTAGAAACCCTGCTTCACACCCTGATAGAGGATGTTGAGCACTGATCCCTGCTCATACACGCTGACCTGAAGGCCAGGGAAGAGAGGAATGTTACCGATCAGGATACCGAATCCGATAGGTACGAGGAGCATAGGCTCCCATTCCTTCTTGATACCGAGGTACAGGAAAATCAGACCAATCGCAATCATGATCAGATACTGGAGGTTGCAGTTTGCAAATCCAGTATATGTCCAGAACTGTTGGAGGTTTTCAATAATATTGTGCATACCGATTATCCGATTACTGCGAGAGTTGCGCCCTCAAGAACTGAGTCGCCCTTCTGTACCAAAATCTGTTTTACTGTACCGTCGCAAGGAGCGTCGATGTTGTTCTCCATCTTCATTGCTTCGAGCACGAGGATGGTCTGACCCTTCTTGACAGCGTCACCTTCCTTAACACAGAGGTTGAGGACTACGCCCGGAAGAGGTGAGTTGACCTTTGAACCGCCGGCTGTAGCAGCTGCTGCAGGCTTTGCTGCTGCAGGGGCAGCGGCAGGAGCTGCTGCTGCAACGGCAGCAACAGGACGGTTGATAACGCTTACTTTCTTAGGCTTTGCGATAGGCTTTTCGAACTCTACGTTGAATGGTGTACCGTTAACCTCTACCTTTGCAGTGTTCTCTTCAACCTCATCGATGGCAACATTGTAGTCGTTGCCGTTGATTTTGATTTTATATTCTTTCATTTTGATTTCTGTTATTGGGGTTACTTACTCCTTTTTACGTCAGGTATCTGGCGGAAGCCCTGGATATGAGTGCTCCAAGGTGTGTATCTACGGTCAGTTGCGGCCTGGGTCACTACGAAGCTTTCTTCATCGTGAGCCTCGTTCTCTACAGTGTAGAGGTGGAGAGCAGTGGCGATGGCTGCGTAGGTCTCGGCTGAAACCTTGCCGTAAGTACCCTTGCTTGCTGCAGCTTCACCTGCAGGTGCCTTTGCTGCGGCTGCCTGAGCCTCTTTCTTCTGACCGGCCTTGATGTTTGCGATGCCGATGGTCTTGAAGAGGAGATAGAGGATTACGAGGGCTGTGAATACGACTGACATTGCTGTGAGAGCCATGATCCATCCGTAAGGGTCGAGTTCCTTCATTCTGTCAGGCTTTGCAGCCTTGTTGACGAGGACGTTGTTGGTGCTAGGAGTGGTGTTCTCCATAACCTTCCAGCCTTCGCCATTGGCTTCCGGACCAAATGCGCCTTCACCGTCCATTGCACGTCCGAATGTGACGTTTGCAGGGAGGTCGTGGCGTACCTTGATGCGGTCGATTATGCTCTTGCCATCACCCTTGGTGAAGATGATTTCAGTGGCATTCTCGAGGTCGAAGTTGACGTGGAAAGTACCTCTTTTTGGCTGATTGTCAGCCCAGAAGATCACATGCTGACGCTTAGGGATCTGGGTCATGACATCACCGCTAGGGATGTGGTATTTCTTGAGGTTGTTAGGGTCATCGGAGAGATAGCATCCTCCGATATCGACTGTACCGTATGATGAGTTGAAGATCTCGAACCATGAGCTCTGCTGGCCGAAGTCGTCCTGGTAGTCGTCGGTGTTGATGACGAGATACTCGTTGAGACGCATCTGACCCTGGCTCTGAGCGCTGGCCGCAACTGCAACAGTCAAACCTACAACCGTCAAAAGTGTTTTGATTCTTTTCATTTTGTCGATTGAGTTTGAAAATTAGAGTGGGAGGTTGTCGTGCTTCTTTGCAGGGTTGAGAACCTTCTTTGTAGCAAGCTGCTGGAGTGCGCGGATGATGCGGAAACGTGTGTTGCGAGGTTCGATCACGTCATCGATGTAGCCGTACTTGGCTGCATTGTAAGGGTTGCAGAAGAGGTCATTGTATTCCTGCTTCTTCTCCTCAGTGAGCTTCTTCTTCTCTTCAGGATCCTCAACTGCCTTGATGTCCTTTGCGTAGAGAACTGATACTGCGCCGTCAGCACCCATAACTGCGATGTTGGCTGTAGGCCAAGCGTAGTTGATGTCGCCGCGGA
>JAKSJG010000002.1 GCA_024398365.1 Bacteroidales bacterium
TCGACTCGAGGAACGGCACGAAGTAGCCGTTGATGCCCGTGGCGAAGCCCACGGTGAAGAACATCATTCCGATGAAGCAGAGCGGAATTATGAATTTGTTACTCTTTGGCATATTGATATTGGTTTTCTTGTTCCATCAGCAGGAGGCGGTTCGACCGAAAAATGTCCTGCTCCGCAGGACCCCACCGCAAGCGGTCCCCCCTCTTATGATGCCGAGGGCGGCACAATTTTTCCTGGTCGAACCGCCTCCTGCTGACGAATAATAAATCATTAATTATTGAGGTGATACTTTATCAGGCCTTCGAGAGGGGCCTTCAATATGACGCCCATCTCCATGCCGAATTCATTGACCACAGGCTCGAGGAGGTCCTTGAAATAGTAGGCCACGGAACCCACGGCGTTGAACTTGTACTTAGTGTAGTCCGGATAATGCGTCACTATGAGCTTGAAAAACTGGCGGAACGCGTCAGTGACCAGCTCCGGGAAATACGGGTCGAAGTCCAGATTGTCGTGGATGAACCTTGCATACTGCGCGCAGAAGCGGTTCGGGAACGGCTTAGTGTAGATGATGTCGAGCAGTTCGTCATTGTTGTGGCCCAGTTCGGCGCCCACCTTGTCATAGACATTCTTCGGCATATTGCGGCGAATATAATCCGTGATCATGCGCTTGCCAAGATTGCCGCCGCTGCCCTCGTCGCCGAGGATGAATCCGCAGGAATCTACGTTGAGACCTTCATTGCAGCCGTCGTAGAGACAGGTATTGGCTCCGGTGCCGAGGATTGCGGCGAAGCCTGGCTCGCTCTGGAGCAGAGCACGGCAGGATGCCAGCGTATCCATTGCGATGAAAGCCTTGCGCGTGTTGACGAACACGCGGCGGAGGGTCTTCTCCATGAAAGGATACTGGAGTTCGGTCACGCCCGCGCCGTAGAAGTATATTTCATGGACTTCCTCCACCGGGAAGCCGGCGGGGAGATTGGCCTTGATGTCCTCGACGATCTGATCGCCGGTGATGTAATTCGGATTGTAGCCCTGGCTCTGGAATGTGATTCTGATGTCAGTGCCTTTCTTGATGCACGCCCAGTCAGTCTTGGACGCGCCGCTGTCTGCAATAAGTATCATAGTGTCTTTATTTTCTGAGATTGTGAAGATCAGGGATTTCGCCGAGGCCGTAGCGGAAGAGCACTATGCCTGTGGCCTTGGTGTCATTGAAATCGCGGCATTCCTTCAGTATGTCGTCCGCCTTCATAGGGATGACATCCTCCTCCCCTCCATGCTCGGTGCAGGTGTAGGTTGTGGTGCCGGCCCATACCTTGGCCGGGGCGCCCTTCTCGGCGAACCAGTTGGCCACCCTCTGTGACCAGCCTTCGCCGTTGTGGCGGTAGCCCGGTGAGTGACGGTAAATCATCGGCATGAAAATGTCGATGTACTTTCCCATCTGCTCAGGATTCTGACCGTAATAATGTTCGCTCTCCGGCTCCGGCATCACGGCTGCGGAGAGGATGACCTTCGGGTTGGCAGCCTTGACTCCGTCATGAATCTGGCGGCAGAACTCGGTGATGCAGCCAGTGGCGGAAGCGCCGTTTTCAGGATAGTCATGCTTGTGGGCAGTGCCGCCGAAGCGTATATAGTCGAGGTGTATGCCCTGTACGCCCATCTTGACGTAATTCACCGCACGTGCCACGGTCTCATCATAGAAATCCTGCTTGTAGCACTTGAGGGAATCATCCATAGGATAAGCCCACTTGCCGTTGCGGTAGCAGCACTGCATCCATATATGGACCGTGATGCCGCGCTTCTTCGCAGCCTTGATGAAGGCCAGCGTGGAATCCTGGCCGTGCACCTCGAAGGACTTCTCGTGAAGCACGATGTGCCCGATGTCCTTGCGAACCATCTCGTCGAGATTGATCTCGGTCATATATTTAGACCACACCCAGATGGCGTTGGTGTTGTTTTTCGAAACTTTCTTCTTTGCGGAAGAGCTTGGCACTGCAATGAGGCACATGGCCATTGCTATGAGCAGAAGGGTCTTTTTCATATTTCTACTTGTTTATTTTCTGAAGATCGAGTACGACAGGAAGGCTGCCGAGTCCGTGGCGGAAGAATGAAATGCCGTCGGCCTTTGAGCCTACGAATGCCTCGAAGTCCTTCCTGATGGTGGACTCAGGCAGACCGTTGCTGCTGGCGTCATAAGTCTGTATGCCCGCCCATACCTGAGTGTCCGGGCCGGCGTGATTTGCGAACCAGTTGAGCCTTGAAGCGGCTGTGGCTGCGTTGTATCCGCCGGAATGGAAGTACAGCATAGGGATGAGTATGTTGATGTACTGGCTCATGGATTCCGGATGCTGGCCGTAATATTTCTCGCTGGCGGTCTCGCCCATCAGGGCAGCCGACAATATCAGGTCCGGATTGATGCTGCGCAGTCTGGCATCAGCCTGGCGGCAGAATTCATCGATCGCACCCTGACCGGTGACACCGGCATCAGGGAAATCGTGCTTGTATGCAGTGCCGCCGAAGCGAATATAGTCGAAATGTATGCCCTTGACGCCGGCCTTGACATACTTGGTGGCGCGGTTTTCGCCGAGGATGTCGTCAAACAGAGCCTGGTCATAGCACTTGTGCTCGTCATCGACAGGGCTGCGCCAGCCGTTGACGCCCTGGTTGTCATTCCACCAGAAGCACTGCAGCCAGATATGGATGGTGATGCCGAGTTCGTCCGCTCTCTTGAGTATGGACGGAATCAGGTTTTCGTAGTATTTGAAGGCATATTCGTGGAGGAACACGTGACCGATGCCGCGCTTCGCGAAGAAGTCGAGATTGCTGAGCAGGCTCGGCGTATTGCTCTGATTGTACCATACACCCACGGTGTTGCCCTTGACGATACCGTAGTTGCTGCCGTCCTTGCTGGCGGTCCTGACGCAGTACCAGTCCCTGCCGTCAGGAATGCGAGACCAGCTGCCGCCCTGCACCGGCACTTCGCCGTCCTTGGAGTCAGCGGGCTTGAATGCATCCACTGCCGTACCGGCGGAATTGCTGAGTTCTATGAGCGAAGTTGAGCTGGCACCTGCTGCATAAGCCTTGGACTCGCCCGGCTTCAGCGAGCCGCTGAGTGTGGCTGCGACTTTACCGTCCACGCTGATGGTGGCCCCGCTCACCTGGAGCAGGCGCACCGTAGGATTGCAGACCTCAACCCAGCCCTCTGAAGGGCAGGCCTCGTTGATGACCAGCTGCTTGATGTCGTTTGTGGAGTCTTCATTGACCGCCTCCTTCGTTGCGGTGCCGGAGATGTACCAGTCACCGTTGATATCCGGAAGACGGGAATATGAATTGCCCGGTGCAATGGAGCCGGCTTCCTTCAGGTCCTCGATGTTGAAACTGTCAACAGTCTTGCCCTCATTGGACACAAGCTTGAGCTGCTTCAGGTCCATTATCTGGACAGGAACAGCGATGCGCTCGCCTTTTTTGATATTGACATTCTCGCCGAACTCATACAGTTCATGGTCAATGCCGGACCAGTCGGTCAGGACTATGGTTGTCTCGTCAAGTCTGAGGCTGCCTACGGCATTGTTGTAAATCTCCACCCAGCCTTCGGAAGGGCAGATCTCATTGATAAGCAGACCGTCCACCTTGTACGGCACGAACTTGTAGTTCTTCTCTCCCCTGGTGGCCTTCTCGGATACTACAAAATCACCGGTCAAGTCAGGTATTCGTGACCATGAGCCGTTCTGTGCAGGATTGCCAAGCTCCTTAGCCATATCCTTGACATTCATCTCCACGACCACGGTGTCGCGGCCGGAGGCGAATACTATCTCTTCTATCTTTGACAGCTTGAGAGGCAATGTTTCAGACTCGATGACCAGCTTTTCTCCAGCCGACAGTGACATCGACTCGGGAGCCTCATATACCTGATACCTGTAATAATAATCATCCGATACGAGCATCTTCAGGCCGCAGATGTCCATAGCGGATGAAGAGCCGTTGGCAATCTCGACCCAGCCGTTCTCACCTTCGGAGATGGCCGGACAGATCTCATTGACGATAATTGATGACAGTGAGGAAGCCGGAGCGTATGCCGGATCCTCAACGCAGGAGGCAGTCATTACAAGGAGTGCCGCCACTGCAGGGATATATTTGATTGTTTTCATATTCATCAGAACGGAAGGTCGCGGTATTTGCCGTTGATTGTGGATTTCTCGAGTATCCAGACAGGATGGTCGAGCGTGCAGTCGTTGTTCGATGCATCGCAGACGTACCATTTGCCGTCTGCGTAGAGTTCAGCCCATACGTGTCCCCAGATGCTGCCGCTCGGGTAGTAAGTCTCAGGACCGTGGACGTAACGTGCCGGTATCCCGGCGGAACGGGCCATGGCAATGATGCCGTGAGTCAGGTCACAGCAATTGCCGCCCTTCACATTTATAACAGTAAGCGCGCCTTTGCGGGTGTTGTAGTAATCTTCCCACTCCCACTTGTCGCGAGCATATTCAAAGATGGCCTTGACCTTGTCAAGGGTTGTAGTCTTGCCTGCGATGGCCGCATCCCTGGCCGCAATGACGGCCGGGTCATTGATATTGCAGGACTTGTCCGGAATTACATCCGAATTGTACTCCATATTGCGGAGGAAATCAGACTGCCAGGAAGAAATCTTCTCCGGCAGTGTACCGTTGTTGGCGAAGTAGTGGATCAGCCTTGCGCTGACCACGAGGGAACGGTAGAAAGAGAATCTTGTCTCGTCTATGGTGCAGTAATTGGCGAAGGAGAGACTGTGCTGCTTCGCATAGCTGTACTGCTTGTCATTGATCCAGAGAACAGTTGCCGGATCCATCTCGTCCGGCGCGTATGTCTCGTATTTGGTGCCGCTGTAGTGATCCGGGCAGGAGAAATTCTGCAGCGAGTATGTCTTTGTCTTCCAGGCATCGCCGCCGGCAGCGAGGTCCGGAAGGAGGAGGCACATGGCCTCATAGTAGCAACCTCTCGTCAGCACGTCCTCCCCTATTGTAATGGTGTTGGGCATCATGTCGTCCTTGATGAACACTTCATAGGTATCAGTAAAGGACTTCACAAGCTGCGAACCCGTGAATGTATATGGGATGTGCGTGAGGGCCTGCTGGCTTAGAGTAATCTCGGTTGATTTTTCCCCATACTTGAGCAAAATGGTGGCACTGTGCTCAGTCAGGGTGTTGTTGGCATTGACGGTGATGGTTAACTTGCCGTCTCCCGGCAGTCCGGAAAGCGGATAAATGCTCGCCCATGCTGTCTGAGCGCCGTCAAAGGCGATGCTGGCCGTCCACATATCAGTACAGTTGAAGTTCACGATATATGAAGCCGGCTGCGTGCCGAACGCGATTGAAGCATCCGCAGCATTGGCCAGAACCAGCTCGCATGGCTTTTCAGGTTCCGGTTGAGGTTCAGGCTGTGGATCAGGTTTATGGCAGCAGCAAAGAGCAAATATCTGGCCTGCCAGGGCCAGGGCCGTCAATGTCTTTTTCATCAGTTTATCAATAATGAAATGCTCCCGGAAGGCTTACCTTCCGGGGAGCATTCAAATGTTTATCAGAGAATTAGTCCCACTTTTCGTTTCCGTAGAGGGCGCAGTTGAATTCCTGTGTAGCAGGAATGCTGGAAGCATCCATGAGGTTGTTTTCCATCATGTACTCATAGAAGTTAACGAGTGCCATGTAGAAGCGCTTTGCGCAGAATGTTCCGTAGTAACCATCGTACTGGCCACCATTGTAACCGCACATATTTGCGATGGTGATGTTGTTATTGTAAACGTATGTGAAGTGACGGCGTGCATAGTTGATCATGAGGCCGAGGTCGCATACGTTAGCCTGGCAAGCAGCAGTACCGGCTGACATCTGACCCTTGCGGAGAGGACCGCCGTTAGCTGTCTGAGCACCACCTACTGCAGTGTTACCGCTCTCATTGTATGGGAGGCTGCCCCATGACCATGTCTTACCTTCGATTGGTTCAGGGATAGGGGTTGTGAGGGTTGCAGCTGGCTTGAGGGCAGGAAGAGTAGTAGCGGAAGCGCCGCCTGTATAAGCAGCTACATCGTAACCCATGAGCATGAGGAATGCGCGGGTAGCGATTTCGTATGCCTGCTCTACGCTGTAGGTCTTGCCGGCTACAGTATAAGTGGTCCACTTGCCTGACTGGTCAGGATCTGACCATGAATCAGGAATGTAGTGAACAGGGTCTTCGATAAGTCCGCCTGCCTCTGTGTGCTGGTGGATCTTGCCTGATGCTACGTTGTCGTTCCATGCCTTGCGTGATACGGTAGCGAATTCCTTTGCGAAGTTGTAGAGGACAGCAGCGTCAGGATCAACAGCTGGTTCAGGGATGGAAACAGTGGCGTCAGCAGTGTTGCTGAGACCCTTCTCGTTTGTTGCAGTAACAGTTACGACTGCTGCGTAAACCTTTGCAGGATACTCTACAGTGCCTTCGTATGTGAAAGCTGTAGGAGCTGAGAAAGTCTTCTGGTCAACCGGAGTTGTGGTCTGGTCACCGGCCTTGACTGTGATAACGACGTTGGTGAGGTTCCAGTCGCCGGTCACGTCAACCTTGTAAGTACCATCGTTTTCACCTGGGGTGATTTCGATTACAGGCTTTGTTGCAGGCTTGTCATCTTCCTTGTTGCAGCCAGTAAGGACAGCTGCACCGAAAAGACATGCTGCGAGCACGAATTTGATGTGTTTCATAAAAATGTTTGTTTAAAAAGTTAATGAATGATATTGAATTGGTTAAATAATTCTAGTAACCAGGATTCTGCACGAGCTGACCCTGAGTCTTGGCCATCTCATTTGCAGGGATAGGCTGGAGATACATCTTGTCATCCCATGCCTTCTCCGTTGGAGCAAGGTTGCACATGCACTCACCGTAGTCGATCTTGTACTTCTTGCCGAGCCAGGTGTATTCGAACACCATGCTTCTCTGGCTGTTGGTAGGATATGTGTAAGTGTATGTATCCTCGTGGAAGCATCTGTCGGTGGAAGGATTGTAAACCTTGGCAACGCGATACATGGTATCCCTTACAGCTGTGGACTCGTCAGTCTTGATGTTGCCGCTCTCATCCTTGTAGTACTTGCCGTTGACGAGAATCATGACCTTGCATGAAAGCCAAGGAACGCTCTCGTAGAATGGAGCTGTCTTCCATCTCCTGAGGTCGAAATATCTCTGGTTCTCGAGTGCGAACTCGATACGGCGCTCGTTGACGAGACGGTCCCAGAGGTTGGAGCCGGACTCTGTAACGAGAGGCATCATGACGTCAGGACGCTGGCGGATCTTATTGATGTAGGTACGTGTGATATCCTCACGGCCGATCATGTATGCAGCCTCGGCATAGTTGAGATAAAACTCTGCGAGACGGAACCAAGGGAACATGAGCGAGTAGTTGATGTCAACTACTACCGGCTGATCAGGAAGGTGCCACTTCACTACGTTGTAGCTGGTGGTTGACTTGGCGTCAAGCATGCACTTTGACTTTCCGGTATGGTCAGGAGTGGTCTTGCCCTTGGCGAAATCCGCTCTTGTATAACCGTTAGGGAACGGACGGAGTTTGTTGCCATCCACTTCCGCACCAGGATACTTAGCCTTGTTGGCGTCGTTGTTGTCAACAGTGAATACGCCCGGCTGATAGTAGAGGCAGTATTCGAATGAAGCGTAGTCGCGGTAAGGCATGAAGTTGAGAAGCACGGTCTTGTAGAGACGAGGGTCGCGGTTTGCCCAAGGATGCTCAGGGTCATAGCCTGAACCTTCCTCGAAGAACTTCTTGCCATTGGTCATCTCGTAGTCGATGATGAGAGACTCGGTCGGAGACATTGACTCATAACCGCCGACTTCTGACTCAGGAGTGTATTCGAGCTGTGCCTTCTTGCCTGAGTTAGGAGTGAAATACTTTGCCCAGATAACCTCAGGGCAAGCAAGATCTTTCCAGTAACCATCATAAGTTGATGCGAGCTGGTATGCTCCATCCACGTCGGCACGGTCAACGATGGCCTTTGCGGCATCGAAAGCCTTCTGCCACTTGCTCTTGTCGTACTTGCCGCGGAAGATGCTGCCTTCAGGATTCTCCGGATCGTTGAAGAGAGGCGAGGCGGCAATGAGGGTGAGGCGGCTGCGGAGCGCGAGGACTATATCCTTGTTTGCGCGGCCGAGTACGGAATCATCCTTCTCCGGAAGGAGTTCATATGCCTTGTCAAGGTCTGAGTTGATGAAGTCAACGCATTCGTCGAATGTGGCGCGAGTAGCATTGTATTCATCTCCGAGAGAATATACTTCGGTAATGATAGGGACACCTGCGTATCTCTGGATGAGGTTGGTATAGACCCATGCGCGGAGGAAGTAAACTTCGCCGAGAAGGCTGTTCTTTGTCTCATCGTCGATTGAACTTGTCTCCATCTTGATGATGAAGGTGTTCATCTGTCTGATGCGCTCGTAAGCCCTTGTCCAGATATTGAGGATAGTGGTTCGTGAATCGTGAGCAGGACCGCCCTGTGAGGCATAGACCACGTTTTCAGCGCTGACGGTACCGTCTGCCATATATCGGGTGGATGTGCCTCCGAAACGGAAATACGCCTCATCGGTGATACAGCTGACATTGGCTTCCTGCATAGGGTCAGGGATGCTGGTGTAAAGAGCATTCACATATGCCTGTGCAAGACCGGCATTGTTGAATACAGCTTCATCGGAAACCTTGTCCAGAGGCTGTCTGTCAAGGAAACCGTCGTCGCAGGCTGTGAGTGCGAAAGCAATCGCTATAAGTGATAATATTTTTTTCATGGCATCAGTTCTTTAGAATGAAATTTTAACACCGGCATTGAACAGGCGCATCTGTGGATAGTATGAGTTACCTGAGCCATCGGATGATTCAGGGTCAATCTCCTTGATGCCTGAGAGAGTGAAGAGGTTGTAGCCGCCTACATAAGCTCTGATTCCCTTGACAGGAATAATGCCCTCGAAGACCTTCTGAGGGATGGTGTATCCCAATTCAACGTTCTTCAGACGGAGGAATGCAGCATTTCTGAGGTAGTAGTCAACCCTGTAAACGTTACCGTTGCTGACCGTAGTACCGATACGCGGATAGTCGGAAGTGGTGTTTTCGAGTGTCCATGCATTCTCGGCAGCGAACTTGTTGATGTTGGATGATACCGGGTCAACGTATGGAGCATAGTAGCAGCGTGCCATGGCCTGACCCTGGAGAAGCAGGGCTAAGTCGAAGTTTTTCCATGTGGCGGTAAAGTTGAGACCGAAGACGATCTGAGGAACGGTAGTGAGTTCCTCTCTTACCTGGTCGTAGTCATCAATCTTGCCGTTGCCGTCAACATCCTCATAGATGAAGTCGCCGAGACCGGCGCCGGCCTTCTGAGTGTATTTCTGAAGGTCAGCCTTTTCCTTGTTGATACCTACGATCTTGTAGATCAGTTTTGTTCCCATAGGATGACCTGTGATATTCATATACTCGTGGCCTTCGCCCCGAGGAGTCTCATCCATGTATTCGATCTTGTTCTTGCACCAGAGGAAGTTACCCTGGATATGGTACATGAGGTCGCCTACACGGTTGTCATGGTAGAGCTGGAGTTCAATACCGCGGTTGGAAACGATACCGATGTTCTCAGCAGGGAGAGTACCTGTCATACCTGTGTATTCAGGGATGGAGGCGTTCCTGGTGCAAAGGATGTTGCTGCGCTTGGTATAGAAACCTTCGAGTTCCCATCCGAGAAGACCGTTCTTGATGTTACCGTCGATACCGATATTGTAAGACTTGGAAACTTCCCAGGTCACCCTGTAGTTAGGGATGGTACCAGGAACGATGTAGCTGACTTCATTGCCTCCGAACTTGCCGATATATGTGGCTGATGAGGTGAAGTCGTAGGTTGTCATATACTGATACTGTTCTATCTGGTCATTGCCCTGCCAGCCGTAGGAAGCGCGGAGCTTGAGGTTGGTGAGCCAAGGATAGTTGTCCTTGATGAATGGCTCCTCGCTGATACGCCAGCCGGCAGAAACACCAGGGAAATTACCCCAACGGTACTCATGAGCGAAGTTCTCTGAGCCATCAAAACGCACGATAGCCTGAACCATATACTTGCTCTTGTAGTCATAACCTGCACGGATGAAGTATGACCTTTTTGCCGACTCTCTGGCATTACCGTTAGTCTTCCAGGTATTGGTGTCGGCATCTCCGGCGAATATCTGGTCAAGAGCATCTGTAGAGAACTGATTTCTTGACAGGGTCAGGTAGTCCGTGTGGAGGAAGAACTGTTCGAAACCGGCGAGGGCGGTGATATGATGACCGTCAAAATCACGGTCATAGTTGATATTGGCGTTCACCGATGTCCTGGTTGTATTGGTCTGGTTCTCGTTCAACTGAGGTGTTGCATAGAGCTTGGAAGTGGTCTGATTGTACACCTGAGCGATCTCATCGTACTTGTAGCAGGTCCACGGAGTCTTCCATACCTTGTTGAATGATCCTATAACGTCATATGCGAGGTTGCCGTTTACTGAAAGGCCCTTGGTTATGAAGCCGAGGTCCCAGTTAGCCTTGAATGCAGCCGATGTGGAGTTGATTGTAGTGTTGTTGTAACCGCAGATAGGGGAAACGAGTGCTGCAGGGTTGGAATCACCGCTGCGGAGCATTCCGTTAGGATAATACATCGCTCCACCCGGTTTGAGTTTCAGACCGACATAGAAGATATCAGAACCGGCACCATATGCTGAGTAATCCTTGTGCTGCTGTCTTGCATTGAGGTCAACTCCGATGGTGAAAGACTTGGTAAGCTTGACATCGACATTGGAACGTATGTTGAACTGGTTGTATTTGGTTGAACTGTTGGTGTAGATACCATCCTGGTTCTGACCGTTGAACTGTACGAAGTAAGCGACCTTCTCACTACCGCCGTTGATGTTGACACCGTACTTGTGCTGGGCTGAGAGAGGCTTGATGACTTCCTTCATCCAGTTGGTGTTCGGATAGAGGACGGGGTCTGTGCCGTTCTTCCATGCATCGAGTTCGGCCTCGGTGTAGAGAGGCTTACCGCCGTTGATGGCGAGTTCGTCATTGTATGCCTTGGCGAAGAGGTAAGCGTCGGCCATTTCGACGATGCGGGTAGGCTGCTGGAGACCAAGGTCATAGTTGAAGGTGACATTGAGTCCTTCACCGTATTTGCCTCGCTTGGTGGTCACGAGGATTACACCGTTGGCTGAACGTGCACCGTAGATGGATGCGGAAGCGTCCTTGAGGACATTGACACTCTCGATCTCATCACCGGTCAGGCGGGCGAAATCCTCGCTTCGACCCTGAATACCGTCAATGATGATCAGAGGTGAGCTGTCACCGAGAGTACTGCGGCCACGGATGAGGATGGTAGCATCATCCTTGCCTGGCTCACCTGAACGGTTGTTGACGATGACACCGGAGATACGTCCTGCAAGGCCCTGGGACAGATTGACTGTTGAGTTCTTTGCGAGATCGGTACCGGCCGTGGAAGTTACAGAACCGGTGAGGAGCAACTTCTTTTGTGTACCGTAACCGACAGCGACTGCCTCTTCAAGGAGGTTGATGTCGTCCTCGAGAACGATGTCAAGAGTGGATTTAGGGCCAGGAGTGTACTCTACCGTCTTGTATCCCACGCAGGAGATGACAAGAGTGGCTCCGTCAGGGACAGAAAGCTGATAAGCGCCGGTGACGTCAGTCACCGTACCGGTAGTGGTACCCTTGACCACCACGCCGACGCCGATCAGGCTCTCTCCCGTGGTCGATGAGACCACACCCGATACTTTGTGGGACTGGGCATTTGCGCTGAAGCACAAAAGCAGCATCACGAAAGCAGGGAGGATTTGCTTGAAAATTTTCATAGGCTTGATATAAAAAAATTAGTGAATATTATTCGGTTGGAAGGCTCTTGAGGACACCTGTCTCGAAGAGGTACTGCTCGGCTTCCTTCAGGCCGCCGCACTTCTTGATGGCCTCCTCGCACTGGGCGTAGTCGGTCAGGGAAGGGTTGCGGTCCATGATGGTGCGGGTCAGACGGTCAATCACCTTGTTGTTGATCAGGTGGGCGCGTACCATGCGGTTGCCCTCCACGCGGCCGAGGCGGCACATCAGAGTGGTGCTGATCATATCGCACATCAGCTTCTGGGAAGTACCGGACTTCATGCGGGTGCTGCCGGTGATGAATTCAGGACCCATCACGATCTCTACAGGATAATCGACGTATTCTGAAATCGGGGACTGAGGGTTGTTGCATATCGAACCGCAAGGGATGCCGTGCTCCTTGCAGGCCTTCATCGCTGAAAGCACGTAAGGAGTGTTGCCGCTGGCGGAAATGCCGATGACAATGTCCTTCGGAGTGATGTGGTGCTTCTGTTCGAGAGTGCGCCATCCTTCGTCGATGTCATCCTCAGCCTCTTCGAGGTCAAGGACCAGATTCTCAACGCCACCGGCGAGGACTGCCTGCCATATCTCAGGGTCAACGCCGTATGTATTAGGAACTTCGAGGATATCGAGCACCGCGAGCTTGCCTCCGGTGCCGCAACCGAGATAGAACATTCTTCCGCCTGCGCGTATCTGCTTCTCGATAGCTGTGATCATCTTTTCAATCTCAGGGAGTACCTGTTCCATGGCGAGGGCCACTTTCTTGTCCTCGTTGTTGATATCGCGTATGAGTTCGGCCACTGACTTTGTCTCGAGGTGGTCGTAAAGCGATGGTTGTTCTGTAAGTCTTAATGCCATTATTTAAAATGTTTTATACTTTATATCTCCTATCTGTCTGCCGTTGCGTATGGCAATGGCGGTAACTTTCTGCTGTCGGTTGATGACGAACGGCTTCTCGTATTTCGGCGAAGCCGCGGTAGGGATGCTGCCGTCAAGTGTGTAGTGGATCTCTGCGTCCGGAGCATCCACGCTGATGGTCACGACCTTGTCCTGCGGAGTGTCCGGATGGAATTCGATGAACGGGCTGAAGAAGGCCCTGCAGCTGCCCACACCCATATAGTCGAGGCGGCCGAAATGCTTCTCCAGACGGCGGGTGAAGCCGTCCCAGTCCTTGCCGGCAGTGGTCCAGCCAGCTTCGGCTATGGCACACATGCGCGGCCATGCCATATATTCGACGCGTGCCGGGGTCGGCATATATTCTGTCCAGACGCAGCCCTCGACGCCTATGATGTATTTCTGTTCTTCCGGAGTAAGGACCGCCGGCACAGGTTCGTAGTCATACATAGTGCGGAGAGTGGTAGGTCCGCCCATGGCCAGAGGCTCGCTGTCAGGGTCGCCCTGCCAGTAGTCGAGATAATACTTCGGGTACGGAGCCATCACAACTTCGTGATGCTGCTGGGCGGCCTTGATGCCTCCCTCCTCCCCGAGCCAGCTCATCACCTTCGCATTAGGTGCGAGACCGCCCTGGAGTATCTCATCCCAGCCGATGATCTCATGTCCCTTGGAATTGATATACTTCTCCATCCTGCAGATGAACCAGCTCTGAAGCTCGAATTCATCCTTGAGGCCGAGTTCCTTGATCAGTGCCTGGCAGTGCTCGCACTGCTTCCAGCTGGCCTTCGGGCATTCGTCGCCACCGATGTGCACAAGCTTGGAAGGGAAGAGTTCGAACACCTCGTCCATCACGTCCTCGAGGAACTTGAAGGTCTCGTCCTTCGGACAGAACACCTGCTTGAATACGCCCCACTTGGTGGCAGTCTCATAGTGGTCCTCCAGACCGCAGGAGAGCTCCGGATAGCAGGAGATGGCAGCCAGTGCGTGGCCCGGCATCTCTATCTCCGGAATGATGGTGACATAGCGTTCAGCAGCATATTTGACAAGGTCACGGACCTCCTCCTGGGAATAATAGCCGCCGTGTGGAGTGCCGTCGTAGATGCCGCTCTTGAGCGAGCCGATGACGGTCTCCTTGCGCCACTGTCCCTTCTCGGTCAGCAGCGGATATTTCTTGATCTCGAGACGCCATCCCTGGTCCTCGGTCAGATGCCAGTGGAAGCGGTTGACCTTGTGGAGAGCCATCTCGTCGATGTATTTCTTGAGGAATTCAATGGTGAAAAAGTGAAGGCAGCAGTCCAGATGCATGCCCCTGTACGCAAAACGAGGACCGTCCTCTATCTCACAGCAAGGCACGGTCCACTTTACTCCCTTTTGTCGGGTCTGGGCGAAAATCTCCTCCGGGAGGAGCTGGAACAGGGTCTGAAGCGCATAGAAAGCGCCTGCCCCATCTCCGTAATCTATCTCTATCCGATGCTCATCCACCTTTACCCTGTAATGCTCGCTTGAGAGCGAATTCAGACGGGTGAAGACTATCACATCCTGCTGAGCGCCGCTGTCCGTCTTCAGCTCCCATCCCGCCGCAGTGCGTAATTTCCCGTTGAGGAAGCCGGCGATGCGGAGCATCTCCTCATCAGCAGGCACGGAGATGGCGGTATGCTTTGTCAGCTTGAAGTTGCCGTCCTTCTGCACCAGCGAAGCCGGTTGCGGTATGATGCTGATGGCTGCGCCGCTGGCTGCTGTCGCCGTCAGGGACAGGCAGAGCGCGTATAGTATGATGAGCAGTTTCTTCATATTATCTGTCAGTTGGTGATTTGGCGAATACTCTGGTCATTGTCTTCCCGACAGGGCTGCCGTCAGGTCTGAAGCCGCGGGCCTTGAGCCTGTCACCTTCCTTGACGGGGATGAAGGCCGGGGCCACAGGTGACAGAGCCGTAGGCTCGCTGCCGTCCATTGTATAATGTATGTCAGCGTAAGGATAATCCAGGCTGAGCTCGACTTCGCGGGGATAGTCGCTTTCGAGGTTCATATTGACTATCACCTGATAGTAGGCCTCGGAGTATGCCACGCCCTTGGCGGCGAGACGCTCGAATTCCTTCTCGAGGCGCATCCTGAATGAGCCGAAACTCTTGGCCTCAGGCGCGGTCCAGCCGGTCTCGGCCACCATGGCCTCGCGCGGGAATGTCTGGGTCTCCAGCGTGTGAATGTCAGGGATGAACTCTCCCCACACATTGGCCTGAACGCCCAGGAGGAGATCATCGCACTTATCTACAACCTCCGGGAACAGCAGAGGTTCGTGATTCCAGTTGTAGCCCTTCTTAAGTGTGATGAAAAGATGATGGTTCTTGAAATGGTCCTTGATCTCCTCCTGCTGGTAGTCATAGTAGCACCAGCGGTTCGGACAGAGAATGGTCTTCATGCCGGCGGCCATGGCGCGGGAGGCAGGCTTGTGTCCCCTGTAAGACATCACCACGGTTGACGGTACGGCGCTGCCGTCGAGTATCTCGTCCCATCCGATGACCACCTTGCCGTGGTCTCTCAGGAAGCTGTCGAAATGCTTGACGAAATAGTACTGCAGGTCATCCACGCTGCTCAGGCCGAGGCTGTCGGCGAGATGGTGGCAGTATTCGCTGGCGCGCCAGGCATCCTTCGGACACTCGTCGCCACCTATATGATAATACTTGCAAGGGAAGAGATCCAGCACTTCTGTAAACACATCCTCAAGGAACTTGAATGTCTGAGGACTCGGCACGAAGACATCCTTCTTGACGCCCCAGGAGGTCACCACCGACTTCGCTTCGTCAGGAGTGCATGACAGCCACGGATATGCCGCTATGGCTGCGCCGGAATGGCCCGGAAGTTCGATCTCAGGTATGATGTCCACGCAGCGGCGACGCGCGTATTCGACAATCTCGCGTATGTCGTCCTGTGAATAGAAGCCGCCGTGAGGCTTGCCGTCACCGACCTCATTGTAGCCCTTCGTCTCCGGACGGAAAGCGCCGACTTCGGTGAGTCTCGGATACTTCTTTATCTCTATGCGCCAGCCCTGGTCCTCAGTGAGATGCCAGTGCAGGTAGTTCTGCTTGTGCATTGCCATCAGGTCTATGAACTTCTTGACCTCCTCCTTCGGGTAGAAATACCTTCCACAGTCGAGAAGCATTCCGCGGTAGCTGAACCTCGGTGCATCCTTGATGCTGCAGCAAGGCACGCTCCATACGGTGCCGGCGGAGAGTCTGTCGCCATAAACCTGAGCCGGAAGCAGCTGGCAAAGACTCTGCAGTGCGTAGAAGGCGCCGCTGCGGTCAGACGCTTCGATATTCACGCACTTCGGAGTGACGTTCATCCTGTACCCTTCCGCCGCAATGCCGTCCACCTTGGAGATGATGATGCCGGATGAGGCCTTCTGCTTGAACTTCGGAGTGAAGCCTGCGGCAGTCCCGATCTGCGCTGCGAAATCCTCAGCCACCTCGCTGAACTCCGGTGCGCAGCAGATGGCGGTCTTCGCATTGAGTACGAATTCGCCTTCGGCGGGAATGAGCTCCGCAGGAGCAGGGACTATGTTGTAGCGCGGTGCGCCGGCCACCTGTGACACCGTCTTGAGTATGGATTCCTGATACGTGTTAGGCATACTGTCTGACAATGGGTATGGCGACTTGATATATACGTACATCTGCTCGAGCTCGTACTCGTAGCCCTTGCGCACCTCATAGCCGCGCTTCGAAGCCAGATATGCGTTCTGGCCGTTGGTATATGCGCAGAAGAAGAGCGTCTGGCCCGGGAAGGCCTTGCGCGCATCCATCTGGTATTCGCAGAAAGGCTCGCCCTGGGTGAAGAAGAAGAGCACTCCGTCTATGTTGAGGGCGGTCATATTGTAGTCAAGGGACTTGTAGTTCTTGCCCGGGTTGTCCCACTCGGAGATGATCTGCGCCTCCCAGCTGCGCACATCCTCCGCGAAACGCGGGAATTCGGTCTTGTAGGTCACGGATATCGAATCCGCGAGCTTGTGAACCGCCTCCTTGGTCACCTCGGGGATGGAATATGGGAGATGCGAGACGTTGTTGTACTTCATCAGTGTGCCGCAGTCCTTGACGCGGGTGAACTCGACCTTCTCCAGGTCAGCCGCGAGCGCCTTGCCGCACTGCTCGGCATACTCCACGGTCTTAGGACCTTCCGCAGGGTCGATATTGCCGGCGGCGCCGGTGAACTGGAAGACCTCGCAGCCCCACTTGTCCCTGATAAGATTGCGGGCCACGCCCGAATAGTCGGATGACTGCATCACGCTCTTCGGGCCCATGCATACAGGATGGCAGGCGAGATTGATGAACGCGCACACGGGTCTGCCCTTCCTGTCAACCAGACGGGCGACATAGACATCGTGATCTACGGGTCCCTCCTTCTCGCAGCGGTTACCCTGGAAATATGTGGTGGTGCGGCCTGTCTCAAGGAAAAAATCCTTGAAGGCCGTGTCATCGGAGATGGTCTTCACCGCATTTGCGACTATGGCGTCGCAGACGCGGAGTGAATACAGATAATTGGTGCCGCCGGGAAGTGTCCACTTGCCCATCATGCGCGGAGCGCTGTGGGTGTGGATATTGTGCATGAGTATGTTGTCCCTTCCGAGGCCTGTGGCAATGGAGATGCGGTCGCGTATCTGGTCGGTAAGTGCAGGGGAAGTCTCCATCAGGTCATTGGAGATGATGCATATCTTCTGCTGCCCGTCCGTTATGACGAGGCAGTGCGTCCTCAGCGGAAGATGCTCTCCGTCAGAGAGTTTGGTGCGTGCTGCGAAGCCTGCGAGGCTGACATGTTCGCTCTCCTTGAGTGAAATGTCCGCCGATGAATAATTGCATTTGAGCGGCGATGCCTGCAGGGCAACCGTCGCCAGAAACGTCAAAACACTGATTACTAGCCTCATACTACAATTATCGCATATTAGTTAAATTTCGAAATTTAAGAATTTATTGACAATATGCAAAAATATGGTTTTCAGCGCACTATCAGCTCATCTGTGAACAGCCAGCTTCCCCTGTTGCGGTCATCGATGGCCTTCACCTTTATATACCTGGTTTTGACGGCTTTACGCGACCTCCAATCATAAGCTACGAAGGCTGCAGGCAGAAGGGAATCGGCAGGATTGCGCTTCTGAACGAATATGCGCTCGAATTGATTGCCGTCATCGGAGATCTCGTAGCTGACCTCATCCGGAATGTAGATGCCGGAGGACGCCCACTGTCCGAAAGTCGTGCTTATGCTGTGTATCTTCCTGACGGAGCCCAGGTCCACCACATAGATACAGTCGACGTCACCCCAGCCCTGCCAGCGGTCGTGGAAGTCCCAGCCTCCGACCTGTCCGTCCGTGAGGGTGCTGTCGCCCGCGGCGCGGTACTTTCTGGGGCTGTATGTGCTGTAGTATGTCACCTTGCAACCCTTGGCGAGATGGTCCACCCCCTTCTCATATCCGTTCCTGAGGTCATCTCCGGCAGAGATGTCAAACACCTCATATCCCTTTTTCACGGCGGATCGGCTCATCAGCAGCGCCCGTGAACGGAAATCATCATAGTCGCGTTCCTCCTGCGGAGTCCATGCAATCTCGGCAAGGGCGAACACTCTCGGATAGTACATGTGTTCCAGATGTTCCGGGGTCCCCACTTTCTCCGTCCAGAGGCTGGCCTGCACGCCCATCACATATTCGCGACCCTCCATTGAGGCGGGAGCAGGATCGTAACTGTATAGACGGGAGATGGGAATATGCCCGCCGAAGCCTTCCGGCTCCGTCAGAGGGTTGCCCTGCACCCTGTCGAGGTAGCAGTAGTCATTCGGGGTCATGATGACCCTGTGCTCCATGGCGGCTGCCTTCAGGCCCCCGTCAACTCCGCGCCAGGACATCACCACCGCATTCGGGGCGAGGCCACCCTCGAGTATCTCATCCCAGCCTATGATACTGCGTCCCCTGTCATTGAGGTAGCGCTCTATCCTGCTGATACCGTAGCTCTGAAGGCCGTCCACGCCGTCCAGATGCTCTTCGCGCATGCGGCGCCTGCAGTCAGGGCACTCAGCCCAGTTCTTCTTGCCGGCCTCGTCGCCGCCGATATGTATATACTTTGACGGGAATATGTCGAGGACCTCGTCGAGTACGTTTTCAAGGAATTCGAAGGTCGCCTCCTTGCCTATGCAATATTCGCCCTGCCCCCTCTCCCAGGTGCCGTCCTCGTGCACGATGCACTCCTTTGTGCCGCAGGCGAGCTCCGGATATACGGCGGTGACTTCCGGCGAATGTCCGAACATCTCTATCTCAGGTATGACGGTGATATGCAGGGAGTCGGCAAAAGCCACTATCTCCCGCAGGTCCTCCTTGGTGTAATATCCGCCGTACGCGCCCGGATGGTCCTCCTTGCAGTAATAACGGCCGTTGTCACACCACTGCTGGTAATCGGCTATGGGACGCCATGCGGCGACCTCATGCAGCAGAGGATAACGGTCAATCCGGATGCGCCATCCCTCGCCGTCGGTCAGATGCCAGTGGAGAGTGTTGATCTTGAGGCTCGCGAACATCTCGAGCTGTTTCTTGACGACCTCCTTGCCGAAGAAATGACGCGACACGTCCATATGCACGCCACGGTATTCGAAGCGCGGCCAGTCAGTGATGCGCTGCGCCCTGATGCGGCGGCCGGAGTGCTCCCTGAGCTGCTTGAGGGACTGCTGCGCATAGAACGCGCCGGTCTCAGTACCCGCCTGTATGCTTATGCCGTCGGATGTTATTTCAAGTATATAGGCTTCCGGACCGTAAGGGAAATCCTCCACTATGCTGACGGTCGGCTCGGACTTCGCCCGGCAACTGCCATCGAGCATTTCGATCTTGGCAGGACGCGGCACTATCACGGTATCGACCGGAGCGGAAGAGGAGCATGAAGACGAAATCAGAAGTGGCGCCAAAAGCGCCGGAAGGCATTTTTTGAAGAATAATGCTCTCATTTTCAAAAATTTTATGCGAATGTACGAAATTTATCATATCTTTGCAGCCCATTTGAAAAAGGAGGTGTCTGCATAAATGATCATCGTACCAGTAAAGGAAGGCGAAAATATCGAGAGAGCTCTCAAGAAGTTCAAGAGAAAGTTCGAGAAGACCGGCATCGTCCGCGAACTCCGTAGCCGCAAGACTTTTGAAAAGCCTTCAGTGAAGAAGCGTGCCCAGATGATGAAGGCTATCTACGTACAGCATATGCAGTTCAACGACGAATAGTTTTCTTACAAGCACAGATAAAAGGCCGACCATCTGATGATGGCCGGCCTAATTTTTTTCATAAGGTCTCTCAGCTACTCAGCTGCAGGCGCTTCCGCACTCTGGCGGTCATGTGCAGGGGTGCAGTGCACCTCGCGTCCCATATATTCTGAGCCCTCGATGGCTGCAATAGCGGCATTGGCTTCCGCCTCATCCATCTCGACAAAACCGTAACCCTTCGAACGACGGGTCTCCTTGTCAACAATAATACGGGCCTCGCGCACTTCTCCATAAGGCTTGAAAAGCTCTATGAGATTCTCTCTGCGAACCTTGTAACTGAGACCATAAACAAAAATGTCCATAATGAATAAAGTAGATTTGTGTGTAAATTGTGATAACAAAGTTAATGCTATTCAGGAGAAAAACAAACAAATCGCATTAAATATCAGAAATAAAATTAACGACATCGTTAAGAAGCCTTAAGAGGAGCTGCAGTACCGCCGTCAAGCGGGAGCCTGTCCCCACGAACGCCGTGACGGCAAGAGTCAGGGCGGAGCAATACATTATCACGGCCACGAGAGGTACGGTCAAGAGATTGGTTATCATAAAGTAGCGCGGGAAAGTATGGAAGTAATGCCATGACAGCGGGCCGGTGCCGATCTGGCAGGCTATGGCAAGGCATACGCACCGCCACACATAACTCAGCAGGCGGGAACGGGTGTTCATCATTGCGCTCAGGCGCGGGTATATGGTGAATATGGCCAGGCAGGCGCAGAATGAGAGCTGGAAGCCGACCTGGCGCGGGGCCTCGGGATCGCAGAGCGTAATCAGCAGCGCACTGATTGCCAGCGAGATGAGACCGTCCCGCCGCGTATGCAGGGCCGCGGAGAGCTCATATACGCTTATCATCAGCGAGGCGCGGGCTATGGACGGGCTCAGGCCGGTGATGAAGGCGAAGGTCCAGAGGGCCGCGACTATTATGAGGGACCTCAACCGGCGGAGACGCAGCGAGCCGCCTAGAAAGAACAGCAGCCACGACAGCAGTTTGTAGATGATACCTATGTGCAGGCCGGAGAGCGCCAGCAGATGCATGGCTCCGCTGCGGCTGTATCTGCCCTTCAGGCCGCGGTCCAGCGCGCTCTTGTCCCCTATCGTCAAGGCCTTCATCACCGCCAGTTCGTCCCCTTCCGGCAGCATTCCGTCCATGAAGGACGAAATGCCGTCACGCACCGCCTCGCAGCGCATCTTCAGGGCACCCGGGCCCTTCCGTGGCGGCATACGCCCAAGCTGAACCGAAGCCGCACCCAGAAGGACCAGAGCCAGGGCGCAGGCCACGGTCCGGCGACTGAAAAGCGCCAGTACAGCCATCATGAAAGCCGCTGCAAGAAAGACTGTCGGAGGCAGAGTCAGCCACCCTCCGAAAAAATCGCCCGCCAGAAAGACGAGCGTGCACCAGACCACCGTCCTACCTTTCTCCATATCTCCAAATCCGTTTTGCGAAGATACGCAAAATTTATAACTTTGCAGGATATAATAATCAAAGATTATTCTAATTTAACAACCAATAAGATATGATCGTATTAGTATTGAACTGCGGAAGCTCATCACTCAAGTATCAGGTACTTGACATGAAGAGCGACAATGATTTCACACTCATGGCCAAAGGCCTCGTGGAGCGCATCGGCGAAAAGGTGGGTGCCCTCACCCATAAGGTAGGTGACGGCAAGTACTCAGTCGAAATGCCTATCCCTGACCACACCGTCGGCATCAAGGCCGTTCTCGACCTCCTCGTATCCAAGGAGCACGGTGTTCTCAAGTCACTCAGCGACATCGACGCTGTAGGTCACCGCGTAGCACACGGTGGAGAATATTTCAAGGGCAGCGCCCTCGTTGACGACACCACAGAGGCTGAGATCGAGAAGCTCTGCGTCCTCGCTCCTCTCCACAACCCTGCAAACCTCCTCGGCGTACGCGCTGTCAAGGAACTCATGCCGGGCACACCTCAGGTTACTGTATTCGATACAGCATTCCACCAGACAATGCCTGACTACGCTTACATTTATCCGCTTCCATACGAGTACTACGAGAAATATTCAGTACGCCGCTACGGCTTCCACGGCTCAAGCCACAAGTTCGTATCCAAGCGTGCGGCAGAGTTCGCAGGCCTCGAGCTCGAGAACTCCAAGATCATCACCTGCCACCTCGGCAACGGCAGCTCCATCACTGCAGTGAAGGACGGCAAGTGCATTGACACATCAATGGGCTTCACACCTCAGGAAGGTGTCCCTATGGGCACACGTTCAGGCGCCATCGACCCTACCATCATCCCGTTCATCGCAGGCAAGGAAGGCTTCGGCCCTGCTGATGTGGAGAAGATGCTCAACAAGAAGAGCGGTCTGCTCGGTATCTCAGGCGTATCTTCAGACTGCCGCGACATCGAAGAGGCTGCTGCCAACGGCAACGTCCGCGCTTCCCTCGCACAGAACATCCTCGCATACAGCATCAAGAAGATCGTAGGCTCATACGCTGCCGCTCTCGGCGGAGTTGACTGCATCGTATTCACCGGCGGTATCGGCGAGAACTCAGCTCCTACCCGCCGCGACGTATGCGACGGTCTCGAATTCCTCGGCGTGAAGATCAACCAGGAAGTCAACGACGCAACTCATGGCAAGGACACCATGATCTCAACTCCTGACTCCAAGGTTAAGGTATGCGTCATCGCTACCAACGAGGAGCTTGTCATCGCACGTGACACAATGAACATCGTAAATAATCTCAAAAAATAACTATCCAATGATTACAAATTTTGATCAGCTTTTCGAAGCTCTCCGCGCAAAGGCAAAGAAGCGCATCATCGGCGCATGGGCAGTTGATGACCACACCATCACAGCTATCAGCAAGGCAGTTGAACTCGGTATTGTAGAAGGTACCCTCGTAGGTGACAAGGACAAGATCGAAGAGGTTTGCAAGAACGAGAACATCGACCTCAGCAAGCTTACCGTCGTTGACAACAAGGTTGAGCTCGCAGCTATCGCTCAGGCAGTTGAAATGGTGAAGAACGGCGAAGGCGACATCCTCATGAAGGGCCTCTGCAGCACTGACAAGTACATGCGTGCAATCCTCAACAAGGAGAAGGGCCTTCTTCCTCCAAAGGCTGTCCTCAGCCACGTTTCTGTAGTTCAGAACCCTAACTATCCGAAGCTTCTCTTCTTCAGCGATATCGCAGTTATTCCTCTTCCTGACTTCAAGCAGAAGCAGGCTGAGATCAAATACCTCGTCAACACTGCCAAGGCATTCGGTATCGAAAAGCCGAAGGTTGCCGCTATCGCAGCTACAGAGCAGATGCTCGACGGTATGCCAGCATGCGTTGAAGCAGCTCTCCTCGCAAAGATGGCTGACCGCGGACAGATCGCAGGCTGCTATCTCGACGGCCCTCTCGCCCTCGACGTAGCCCTCTCAAAGGAAGCTGTTGCCATCAAGAAGCTCAAGAGCGAAGTTGCCGGCGACGCTGACTGCCTCCTCTTCCCTAACATCGAGTCTGCGAATGTCTTCTACAAGACCAACTCACAGCTCTGCCAGGGCGTTCGTCAGGCAGCAATGGTAGCAGGTGCCCAGGCTCCTTGCGTGCTCTCAAGCCGCGCAGACAGCATCGACACCAAGCTCAACTCCATCGCTCTCGCAGCAATGACAGCGAAGTAGTCTATTCCATAAGTTTTTTATACTTGAAGCGCTTCGGCTCGGTTGAGCCGAGGCGTTTTTTCTTGTTCTCCTCGTACTCGGAATAGGAGCCCTCGAAGAAATACACCTGTCCGTCGCCCTCGAAGGCGAGGATATGGGTGGCGATGCGGTCCAGGAACCAGCGGTCGTGCGATACGACAACGGCGCAGCCGGCGAAGTTCTCGAGACCTTCCTCCAGCGCACGGATAGTATTCACGTCCACGTCATTGGTCGGCTCGTCGAGAAGGAGCACATTGGCATTCTCCTTCAGGGTCAGGGCGAGGTGCAGGCGGTTGCGTTCACCGCCGGAGAGCACGCCGCACTTCTTCTCCTGGTCCGCGCCTGAGAAATTGAAACGGGAGATATAGGCGCGTGCATTCATCTCCTTGTTGCCCAACTTGACGAACTCCGAATTCTCGGCGATGGTCTCGAATACGGTGAGGTCCGGATCGATCTTCTTGTGCTGCTGGTCCACGTATGCTATCTTGACAGTCTCTCCGACCTCGAAAGTACCGGTATCCGGAGTGTCGTAACCCATGATCAGGCGGAACAGCGTGGTCTTGCCGGCGCCATTAGGACCGATGACACCCACGATGCCTGCAGGCGGCAGGGAGAAATTGAGATTCTCGTAGAGCACGCGGTCGCCGAACGCCTTGCTGACGCCCTTGCACTCGATGACCTTCTGGCCGAGACGAGGGCCGTTGGGAATGAATATCTCGAGGCGCTCCTCCTTCTGCTTCGTGTCTTCGGAGAGCATCTTCTCGTATGCATTGAGTCGGGCCTTGCCCTTCGCCTGACGGGCCTTCGGAGCCATCCTGACCCATTCCAGCTCGCGCTCGAGAGTCTTGCGGCGCTTGCTCTCCTGCTTCTCCTCCATCGCCAGACGGTTGCTCTTCTGCTCCAGCCAGGAGCTGTAATTGCCCTTCCACGGAATGCCCTCACCGCGGTCAAGTTCAAGTATCCAGCCGGCCACGTTGTCCAGGAAATAACGGTCGTGGGTCACGGCGATGACAGTGCCCTTGTACTGCTGAAGGTGCGCCTCCAGCCACTGGATACTCTCCGTGTCGAGATGGTTGGTAGGCTCGTCGAGCAGAAGCACGTCCGGCTCCTGCAGCAGCAGGCGGCAGAGTGCCACGCGGCGGCGTTCGCCTCCGCTGAGGGTGGCCACGGATGCATCAGGTTCAGGGCACTGCAGAGCATCCATAGCGCGTTCGAGCTTGGAGTCTATGTCCCAGCCTCCCACCTGCTCTATGGCGTCTGTCAGCTCGCCCTGACGCTCGATGAGCTTCGCCATCTCGTCATCGGACATAGGCTCGCAGAACTTGAGGCCTATCTCCTCATACTCCTTGAGCAGGTCCATCACGCCCTGTACGCCTTCGCGCACCACGTCGATGACCGTCTTGCTGTCGTCCAGTTTAGGCTCCTGCTCCAGATAGCCCACACTGTAGCCCGGCGCGAAGACCACTTCACCCTGAGTAGGTGTCTCGATTCCGGCAATGATCTTCATCAGGGTTGATTTGCCGGCTCCGTTCAGACCTATGATGCCGATCTTGGCGCCATAGAAGAAGGAAAGGTAGATGTCCTTGAGAATTACTTTGTTGTTGTGCGGCAGAATCTTGTTCACGCCGTTCATCGAGAATATGATCTTTTCGTCAGCCATAGGGTTGGGATTTAGATGATGTTTCTTTGCTGGAGGTAATATTTGATTGTAGCGACTACCTTGTTCAGGTCATTGCCGAGCTTGGATGAGTCTATGCAGAGGTCATAGCTGGATGAATCGCCCCACTTCTTGAAGGTATAATAATTATAATAGGTGGAGCGTCTCTTGTCTCCCTGCTCGATGTGACGCAGGGCCACATCCTCGGTCAGACCGTGCTTGTCCATCAGACGCTTCGTGCGGGCCTCGAGCGTGGCCGTGATGAAGATGCTGACGCAGCGCGGATTGTCCCTGAGGATGTAATCGGCGCAGCGGCCGACTATGATGCAGGATTCGGTTTCGGCAATCTGCCTTATGGTCTTGCTGCCTATCTCAAAGAGGGCCTCCTCGTTCATGATGGAATCGGTGGTGATGGAACCGTTGCCATGGGCGAGCGAACGCAGGCCGAAGAGCGATGTCAGACGATGCTTCGGGATACGCTCATCCTTTTTCTTGAATATCTCAGGATTGAGTCCGCTCTGCTTTGCAGTCTCGAAGATGATGTCACTGTCATAGACCTTGATGCCAAGGTTCTCACCCAGCAGCTTCGCTGTAGTGAGTCCGCCGGCGCCGATGCTGCGTCCGATGGTGATGATGTAATTGTCCTGCATATCCTTTAGTTGTTGGAAGATTCGACAATGGTTTCGGAATTCATTTCTTTCCTGAACTTTTTCTTGAGGTTGGCCAGGAGCACCTCGGCCAGTATGATGGCCAGGAAGTCAGATGCCGGCATGCTCATCCACACGCCGTCAGTATCGAAGAAGCGCGGCAGTATGGCGAGGAACGGTATAAGGAAGAGCAGCTGGCGCGAAAGTGAAAGCAGTATCGCGCGGCGTGCCAGTCCGAGGCTCTGGAAGAAGTTGGAGATGACCATCTGCCTTCCCACGACAGGGAAGAATAACACCGCTATGGTGAATCCCCTGGCGGCAATGTCGGTCAGCTCTGCATCGTGGGTAAAGAGCGATATGGCCGTGCGCGGGAAGAACACGCCCACGATGAAGCAGAGAGTGGTGACGCAGCAGGCGCAGAGCATTGTCAGTCTCAGGACGGCAAGCGTCCTGTCATACTGCTTCGCACCGTAGTTGTAGCCCGCGATAGGCTGCATGCCCTGGTTGAAGCCCATAACCATCATCACGAAGATGAAGATCAGTCGGTTGATGATGCCGTAGGCGCCTATGGCAAGGTCTCCGCCGTGGGCCTTGAGCTGGTTGTTGATGAATATCACCACGAAGCAGGACGCCACGTTCATCAGGAAAGGCGCCATGCCGATGGAGATGGATTTGCGGGCTATGCCCCAGTTGATGCGGAGCCTCTTCCAGTCGAGGTGCAGGAATTCGCGCTTGTCGCAGATGATGCGCAGCACCCAGACGAGAGCCACCGCCTGCGAGAGTATGGTGGCGATGGCCGCGCCCTGTATGCCCATCTTGAACACGAAGATGAACAGAGGGTCGAGTATGGTATTGAGCGTCACGGTCAGTATGGTGGCGTACATCGCCTTCTGAGGATGTCCGGAGACGCGTATGATAGAGTTGAGTCCGAAGTACAGATGCGTGATGATATTGCCCAGCAAAATAGGGATCATGTACGCCTTCGCGTACGGAATGGTGGCGTCGCTGGCTCCGAAGAAGCGCAGTATGGGATCGAGGAAGATGAGGGACAGACCGGAGAATACCACGCCTATGATGACGTTGAGCAGGAATACGTTGCTCAGCACCTTCTTGGCCATGTCGTAGTTCTTCTGTCCCAGCAGCACGGATATCAGCGTGGCTCCGCCCACACCCACCAGGGTGCCGAATGCGGAGGAAAGGTTCATCAGCGGGAAGGTCAGCGCCAGGCCGGAAATGGCCATAGGGCCGCATCCCTGCCCGATGAAGATGCTGTCCACCATATTGTAAAGGGAGGTGGCGGTCATCGCGATGATCGCCGGGAGCGCGTATTTCTTCAGGAGCTTGCCAACGCGCTCAGTGCCGAGCTCCAAAGGAATCTGTTCTGCCATTCAAATCTTTTGTTTGATGCAAAGTTACATCAAAAAACCCGGAAGCCAACGCCCCCGGGTCTTTAGTGTATCAGAATTGTCGATTATTCGAACTTCTGGTTGAGGATCTCCATGATCTTGATAGCTGCGGTAGCAACCGGGGTACCAGGACCGAAGATTGCCATAGCACCGTCGCGATAGAGTTCGTCGTAGTCCTGTGCAGGGATGACACCACCGACAACGACTGCGATGTCCTCGCGGCCGAGCTTTGCGAGCTCAGCGATGATCTGAGGAACGAGAGTCTTGTGACCTGCAGCAAGTGAGGAAACGCCAACTACATGTACGTCGTTCTCCACAGCCTGCTTTGCAGCCTCTTCCGGAGTCTGGAAGAGAGGACCCATATCAACGTCGAAACCGCAGTCAGCGTAGCCTGTTGCTACAACCTTTGCACCACGGTCGTGACCGTCCTGACCGAGCTTTGCGATCATGATACGAGGCTGGCGGCCTTCCTTCTTTGCGAATTCGGCAACCATCTTCTTAGCCTCTTCGAACTGAGTATTGCTCTTGACTTCTGAAGCGTAAACACCTGTGTTCATACGGATAACTGCTTTATAACGTCCAACGATCTTTTCGCAAGCATCGGAGATTTCACCGAGGGTTGCGCGAACCTTAGCTGCCTCAACTGCGAGTTCGAGGAGGTTGCCGGTCTTTGTCTCAACTGCCTTTGTGATGGCTTCGAGAGCTGCCTGAACCTTAGCCTCGTCGCGGTTTGCGCGGAGTTCCTTAAGACGTGCGATCTGGCTCTCACGAACCTTTGTGTTATCTACGTCAAGGATCTCGATAGGATCTTCATGCTCGAGACGATATTCGTTGATACCGATGATCTTGTCATTGCCTGAGTCGATGCGGGCCTGCTTGCGTGCAGCTGCCTCCTCGATGCGGAGCTTAGGGATACCGGTTTCGATAGCCTTTGCCATACCGCCCAGCTTCTCGACTTCCTCGATGTGCTCCCAAGCCTTGTGTACGAGTTCGTTTGTCAGGCTCTCAACATAGTATGAACCTGCCCAAGGGTCGATTGACTTGCAGACCTTGGTCTCTTCCTGGATGTAGATCTGAGTATTGCGGGCAATACGTGCAGAGAAGTCTGTAGGAAGTGCGATGGCCTCGTCGAGTGCGTTGGTGTGGAGTGACTGGGTGTGACCGAGAGCTGCGCCCATGGCCTCGATGCAGGTACGTGCAACGTTGTTGAACGGATCCTGCTCTGTGAGTGACCAACCTGATGTCTGGCTGTGTGTACGGAGGCACTGGCTCTTAGGGTTCTTAGGGTTGAACTGACCTACGAGCTTGGCCCAGATCATACGTGCGGCACGCATCTTGGCGATCTCCATGAAGTGGTTCATACCGATTGCCCAGAAGAATGAGAGGCGAGGTGCGAATGCATCCACGTCGATACCGGCCTTGACACCTGTACGGATGTACTCGAGACCGTCTGCCAGTGTGTATGCCATCTCGATGTCGTTGGTAGCACCTGCTTCCTGCATGTGGTAACCGGAGATGGAGATGGAGTTGAACTTAGGCATGAACTTGGATGTATAGGCGAAGATATCGCCGATGATGCGCATTGAGAACTCAGGTGGGTAGATATAGGTGTTGCGGACCATGAATTCCTTGAGGATATCGTTCTGGATGGTACCAGCCATTTCCTCGAGCTTTGCGCCCTGCTCCAGACCTGCAACGATGTAGAATGCCATGATAGGGAGAACGGCACCGTTCATTGTCATGGACACTGACATCTTGTTGAGAGGGATCTGGTCGAAGAGGACCTTCATATCCTCTACTGAGCAGATTGACACGCCGGCCTTTCCGACATCACCTACTACGCGTGGATGATCTGCGTCATATCCGCGGTGTGTGGCGAGGTCGAACGCAACTGACAGACCCTTCTGGCCTGCAGCAAGGTTGCGGCGATAGAATGCGTTGGACTCCTCAGCTGTAGAGAAACCTGCATACTGACGGATTGTCCAAGGCTTGTTTACATACATTGTGGAGTAAGGTCCACGGAGGAACGGAGCCACGCCGGCAGCGTAGTTGAGGTGTTCCATGCCTTCAAGATCCTTTTCGGTATAAAGAGGCTTTACTGTGATCTTCTCCGGAGCGAGCCATGGTTCGCCATTGGCTGCGCAATCGCACTTAGGTGCTGCTGCACCGGTGTATTCGATGTCTTTAAAATTAGGTCTCATTGTATTTCCTCCTTATTAAAGTTCCTTGATGCCCATTTCCTTCTGGTAACCCTTGAGAGTATCGAGGATGTTGCACTTAACGTGGATGAAGTTCTTGATGCCCTTCTCTTCGAGAGCCGGACGGCATTCAGGATCGCCGGCAACGACTACGATAGCCTTGTTGCCGATCTTTTCTGCGATCTGAGGAACTGCCTCTGCATACTCTTCGTCGGATGAGCAGGCAACTACGATGTCAGCCTTTGCAGCGAGAGCTGCCTCAACGCCTTCCTCGATGGTAGCGAAGCGGTTGTTGTCAACCACCTTGAAACCTGCAACAGCGAAGAAGTTGCTGCTGAACTGTGCGCGTGCGCGGCACATTGCGAGGTTGCCGAAGGTGAGCATGAATACCTGAGGCTGCTTGTCAGCGCGGTCTGTAGCGAGGCGGAGTGCCTCGAATGCCTGAGCTGCACGGTACTTCTCGAGAGGTTCAGCGATCTGCGGAGTGTCGCAGTTGCATGTTGCCTTCTGAGCGCCACGGGTAACGATTTCCTTGGTGATCTCAGCAGGAGCCTTCTCGAGGAAGTTAGGGAACTGGTTGGAACCGAGGATGGTCTCGCGGCGCTGAGCGAAGTTCTTGTCCTTCTTGTCAGATACTGCCTTGACCTCAGCCTGTACGAAACCGGCCTTGAATGCCTCTGTGTAACCACCCTTCTCCTCTACTGTCTTGAAGAGGTTCCAAGCTGCGTCGATGATGGATGCGGTGAGGTTCTCGATGTAGTATGAACCTGCTGCAGGGTCAACGATCTTGTTGAAACGAGCCTCTTCCTTGAGGATTGACTGTACGTTGCGTGCGATGCGGTTTGAGAACTCACCCGGCTTGCGGAATGCATAGTCGAACGGGAGAACTTCGAGGGAGTGAACACCTGCGATGGCAGCGCTCATTGCCTCTGATGTACCACGGAGCATGTTAACGTATGCGTCATATACTGTCTGGTTCCAGCCGCTGGTGACTGCGTGAGAGCAGATCTTCTGAGCGCATTCGCAATCAGCACCGTAGGTCTTCATAACGTTTGCCCAGAGAACGCGTGCGGCGCGGAACTTGGCGATTTCCATGAAATAATTTGAGCTTACGCCGAAGGTGAACTTCATGCGGCGGCCGATCTCGTTTGCGGAGATGCCCTTCTCGGTGAGGGCTGCTACGTAGTCGCTGCCGATAGCGAGAGCGAATGCGAGCTCCTGAACGATGCTGGCGCCTGCGTCGTTGAAGTCGTATGCCTCAACGTTGATGACGCGTACCTTAGGGTAATCAGCGACAGCCTTGATGCAGTTGGCGAGGACGTCCCATGCCTTTTCTGCGTTGAGCTTGCCGACTGTTGTAAGCATGTGGAGAGGGCTTACATCGAATGATGCGCGCACTTCTTCAGGCTTTACGCCCTGCTTTGCAACATACTTGATGAAGTTTGCGACGGTCTCCTCAGCGATAACAGGACGAACCTCGCAGAAGTTGATTTCAACTGCAGGAATTACGATGCCCTTGAGGAGCTTCTCGTAATCAGCCTCGGTGAGAGCCTTGCCTGTGAGGCAGAAGCCTACGGCCTGAACGCCCTTTGCAAGGCCGTCGATTGCCTGTGCATTAGCCTTCTCTACACCTTCGCAGAGGCAGTAGTCCTGGCGTGTGAGCCAGTCGTTGGAGTTTACAGTACCTCTGACATAAGGGAACTGACCAGGCATGGTGCCTGTGAACTTGAGATCTTTGAGGTTCTCAGCACGGTAGTAAGGACGCACTGCAAAGCCTTCCTGGGTCTTCCACACGAGTTTCTTCTCGTAGTCGGCGCCCTTCAAGTCTTTGATAATTACCTCATCCCACTGTTCTGTGGTAACAGGAGGGAACTCAGTAAAAAGTTTGTTAGCCATTTCTTTTAAAATTAGATTGTATTGTATAAAATTGGTTTCTATAATATCCTGCAAATTTAGGATTTATTTCTACATTTGACAAACGAAAAGCATCATTAGGACTATGAAACGGCTGATATCAATCTTATTATTTTTCTTCACACTGACAATCAGCGCATTTGCGCAGGACAACACACTCAGGGAAGAGCACGGCGCGGCGGCGCTGTACGACCGCTCGGTAATATTCTCCAACCAGGACGGCGTCATGTTGGGAATGGACGTCTATATGCCGGAGGACCTCAGCTGTCTGCACAAGTGCGTGGTCTTCGCATACGGCGGAGGTTTCATGGACAACAACCAGCGCGCGAAGGGCACGCAGGCATTCTGCCGCCGCCTCGCCGATGACGGCTTCGTGGCCATCGCCATAGATTACCGTCTGGGGCTGAAGGACTTCAAGGCCAAGGGCGGCCCGCTTACGATGATCAGGCCGGTGGACAATTCGGTGCGCATGGCGGCCGAGGACATGTTCAAGGCGGTGAAATGCATCATAGACAATGCCGACGCACTGCGCGTGTATCCTGACAGCCTGATTCTCTGCGGCAGCAGCGCAGGTGCGGTGACCGCTCTCCAGGCGGACTACGAGCTCTGCAACCGCACTCCGATGACGGCGCAGATGCCGGAGGATTTCCGCTTCGCGGGGGTCATCTCCTTCGCGGGCGCCATTTTCTCCCACGAGGGGAAATGCGACTACAGAGTGCATGCCCCGGCCCCTACGTTCTTCCTGCACGGCACCGCCGACAAGCTGGTCAATTACAAGAAGATACAGCTTTTCAAACTGGGCTTCTTCGGCAGCAGCGAGCTGGTGAAGCGCTTTGAGAAGTTCGGATTCCCGTACAAGATCATGCGCTTCAAGGAGGAGGGCCACAGCGTGGCGATGAGGATGATGGACAATTACGAGGATGTGATGTGGTTCATTGACAATATGGTCTGCCGCAAGCGCGACCTGAGCGTGGACGAGACTTTCCAGGACCGCGACCGCAAGCTGACCAAGTGGGACAAGATGAACTCCAAGGGACTGTATATGAAAAAATAAAAGTAGTTCCCGGCTGTGGCTCCTGCTGCGCAGGCATGCATTGCCGAAACTTCGCTTCGCTCAACGGAGCCACAGCCGGTTAAAGGCATTTGAGATATTTCAATATTTTTATTATTTTTGCGAGTTATTTGAAACTAATATCAAAATTATATTTTTATGGCAACAACAGCTGATTTCAAGAACGGCCTCTACATCGACTTCGAAGGCAAGCCATGCTCAATCGTATGGTTCCAGCACGTAAAGCCGGGCAAGGGCCCTGCATTCGTAAAGACCAAACTCCGCAACCTCGAAAACGGTCGCATCCTCGAGAAGACTTTCTCAGCAGGTGAAAAGATCGAGACCATCACCGTGGAACACCGCGAGTACCAGTTCCTCTACGCTGAAGAGGATGCTTTCAACTTCATGAACAACGAGACATTCGACCAGATCCCTGTAGCCAAGGACCTCATCGAGAACTCTGACCTCATGAAGGAAGGCCAGATCGTCGAGATGGTATTCCAGGTAGAAGGCGAAGACGAAAGGGTTCTCACATGCGAGCTCCCTACTTACGTTGAACTCGAAGTCACCTACACAGAACCTGCTGTCAAGGGCGATACCTCAACCAACGCTCTCAAGGAAGTTGTCCTCGAGACCGGTGCGAAGATCATGGCTCCTCTGTTCATCAACACAGGTGAAGTCATCAGAGTCAACACCACTGACCGTTCATACGGCGAGCGCGTTAAATAATCACTCAGATATAACGACATACGGGACCGGCCGCAAGGTCGGTCCTGTTATTTTTTTGTAACTACAGTAAAAAAAGAATGGACTGGCTGGTTGAACTCTTCACTCAGGGCAGCGTCACGCAGACAATACTCCTGCTGACGCTCATCTCGATTTGCGGACTCGCCCTGGGCAGAATCAGGATATTCGGAATGCAGTTTGGCAGCAGCTTCGTCTTTTTCGCGGCCATAGCCGCCGGCCATTTCGCGAAGCGCTGGGGCATTGAGCTCAATGCCCCGATGATGGATCTCGCCAAGAATTTCGGACTCATCATATTCGTTTATACACTGGGACTGCAGTGCGGTCCCGGCTTCTTCGCCTCCCTGCGCAAGGGCGGCCTGAAGCTCGTACTCGGCGCACTCATCGCCGCCCTGCTCAGCACCGCGATATGCGTTTTATTCATATACACCACGGGCATCTCCGTTCCGGAGGCGGTGGGACTGCTTTCCGGCTCGGTGACCAGCACCCCGTCCCTGATCGCCGCGCAGCAGACCGTCCTGGACATTGATCCGGCAGCCGTGGATGCGGCCAACACCATAGGCGCCGCATACGCCGTGGGCTATCCATTCAGCGTGCTGTGCGTCATCCTGGCCGTGTTCTTCCTCACCAAGGTATTCCCAAAGCGTGTGGCAGAAAGTTCAGGTAGAGGCAATGACGTCTATACATCCGCCCTCGAAGTGCGGGTGCAGAACCCTGCCGTAGCCGGCAAATGCGTACGCGACGTAGTCAGCGACAGCGGCATGCATTTCGTCATCTCCCGCCTCTGGCGCAACGGCAATGTGGAGATCCCGATGTCCGACACCGTCATCAACGAGGGCGACCACATGCTGCTCATCTGCGACAAGGATGATTTCAGCAGCATAAGCCGCTTCTTCGGCCACGAGGAGAATACGGACTGGAACCGCCCGGACATTGACTGGAACATCATTGACAGCAATCTCATCAGCCGCCACCTGCGCGTCACCAAGGACGAAGTCAGCGGCATCAGCCTCGGCAAACTCAAGCTGCGCGCCAAATTCGGCGTCAACATCACCCGCATCAACCGCGCCGGCATCACTCTGGTGCCTGACGCGAACACCACCCTTCAGTTCGGCGACCGCCTGACCGTGGTCGGCGGCGAGGAAAAGATCAAGGCCATGGCCAAATTCGTGGGCAACGAGGAGTCCAGGCTCAACGAACCGCGCCTCATCCCAATCCTGGCGGGCCTCTTCCTCGGTGTGCTGCTGGGAAGTGTGCCTATCGCCGTACCCGGCATCAGCGCACCGCTGAAACTGGGCATAGCCGGCGGTCCGATCATCATGGGCATCCTTATGGGCGCATTCGGGCCCCGCCTGCACATTACGACATATACCACGCGCGCTGCCAATCTCATGCTGAGGCAGCTCGGCATCACGTTCTTCCTGGCCGCCCTGGGCCTAGGCGTGGGCGGGGATTTCGTGGAAACGGTCTTCTCAAGCCAGGGCTTGAAATGGGCAGGCATGTCAGTGGTCATTGCCATCGTGCCACTGCTGATCATCGGCCTGGTCAATGAGAAATGGCTGCACCTGAGCTTCCCGCAGAATCTCGGCGTCGTGTGCGGCAGCACCACCAGCACCAATGCCCTGGCCTACGCCAACACAGTCCTGGGCAATGACAACGCCGCCGCGGCCTACGCCACGGTCTACCCTCTCGTCACCTTCCTGCGCGTCTTCATCGCTCAGACTCTGATAATGCTGCTGGCCTGATTCAACTTTACTCCCCGAATGTTTGCACAGACGTGAGTCACTCGCGTCTGTACAAACACGGTTCATATTCCCAGGCCAAGATGAGCCCCCAAAAAAGTATTTGAAATAGTTGGGCCAAGAAAGATATGGAAATTCCTATATATCCTCACGCGGATTCCTGGCTCCCATCCAACCATAAAATGAACGTCACCCGGTTTCTGGGGAATCAGTGCCCGTTTTTCTTCAACCCCTGTTTCGGGATTGGTCCAGGCGATGCCCCCGGTAACTTTATACACCCAGGCTGCACCCATAAACACATCGCTGTACAGAGCAAAGATATCACGTTTCCCAAGATGCACATATCTTCGCATATAGGCCGCAGTCTCCAGATGGTGCACACTGCCGGGAACAGCATCGATGAAATTTGTACCATGGCCGAGCATCAGGCCTAAAGTGCGCTTGGAATCCACTCTGACACCGCCTGTCAGTGTCTCGACTCCGGAATAAATACCAAGCTTCACCCTCGCTGTAACCTCGGGTTTCCATTGCTGACGCCCTTCGGCAGAAAATGCCTGCGTCCATTCGTCGACGAGATAATCCGCCAGATAGTAGTCTTCATCCGATGCAGTCTGCCCCATTGCAGACAGCGTCATCAAGCAGGATAATAACAGAAGAACGGTCTTTTTCATAATAGATGATATTTATTTCTATTGTAAAAAAACGCAAGAACAGTCAAAATACTGCACGGCATTGATCATATTTTCGTTGTGAAGTTAGCAATTATTTCTACAGAAATGGAGAGTCGGCTTGAAAACTGGAAAACAGAACAGCCCTGCGCCGATGGCGCAGGGCTGTTCGTATTAAATAATGACAATAAGTCGATTGGCCGGCAGAAAACCTAGAAGGTCACTGCGATTGAGTAAGGGACGCCGTTGAGGACGTCGGTACGGCCGATATACTGCTGGCCGCGCTCGTTTTCGAGAGCGGTGACTGTGGTGTTGCAATATACAGAGATGTAGAGCTGGCCGGCCTTAGGATTGTCGATGACGAGATACTTGTCAAAGCCGTGGGACATGTTGCCGTATTCTGCCACGTCGTTGAAGGCGAATTTGCCGTCAGCGGCGAAGAGGAACATATCGTAATCCTTGTTGCCCTTCACTGACTTGAGGTCGATGCGGAGGCTCTTCACACCTTCCGGTACATTGACTACAAAGTGATGGTACTGCTTGTCGCCGATCTTGGTGAATGCTGGATCATTATCCTTGGTGCCCTTTGTCATCTGACGCGCCTTGCCGTTGACGAGTTCGCCCTTGAGCACAGGATCACCGTTGCCGTCGAGGGCATAACGCATCATGGCGGCAAACATCTGGAGACGCTCGCCTGACATCATGCGCTCAGGGTGCGAACCTGTCACCACGAGACGACCTGTATTGCCTGATGCCTTGTATGCCCATGCATTGACCTTCTTGTCTATATTCGGCTTTACAGGATACTTGGTCTCATACTGCTTGTAACCGTCGTAGCGGAGCAGGATTTCAGTACCTTCAGGATACTCCTCCTCATGCATGTAGCAGCCGCCGTTGTGGCGAACGCTGTCGATATACATATCGCCGCCGAAGTCATAATACTTGAGCAGAGGGCAATTATCCTCTACATAAAGACCAGTTGCAGATACATTGAGGCCTGTGCCTGTGATGTAGCCCGGCCATGCGCCGAAATACTCAGGATAGTCCTTTGGGCCAGTCTTGAACCAGCGGCCCTTGCTTGGCATGATAGAACCTGCGCAGGTACCTACGAAGGATCCGCCCGCATCATAGAATTTCTTGTAATTTGCCACGCCATCAGGGCCGAGGGAACGGCCGTGATTGGTGGACTGTCCGCCGTTGAGATATACAAGCCTGAAACGAGGTGCGCCGTCAGGATAGAGGAGCACACCGTTCTCATCGATTGCACTGCCCACGAAGGTATCGTGCTGGAGCTGCTTGTCATAAGCGCTGCCGCCCGATGTCCAGGAATAAGGATTGTCCACATCATCGTATGTCTTCTTGTCAAGAGAGGTGAACCTCTCCATGGTCAGACCGAGGAAATCCACAGCCGGGATCGATGAATATGTGTTGAGTTCGATACCGCTGTCCATGAATATGTCCTTGTAGTAACCTGAATAGCGGTTCTGTGCATTGAGGCTTCCGGATGCGAGCATTGCAGCGAGGCAGAGGCCGAGTGTGATGTTCTTTTTCATATGCGTTTAATAATTTACTTCGATTGTGTAAGGAATTCCGTTGAGCACCTCGAGCTTGCCGCTGTACTGGGTGCCGTAGAAGGTATCGGCAGTCTCCACTGTCGTGTCGCAGAATACGGACACATAGAGTTTGCCCGGCTTAGGATCGAGGATGCGGAGGGTCTTCTTGACATTGCGTCTCACATTGGAATATCTTGAATTGCTGCAGAATGCAAAGTCATTGTAGTCCGCATAGAGGTACAGGTCATAGCCCTTCTCGTATCCGGCCACCGGAGTGAGGATGATGTCGAGAGTGTCGATGCCTTCCGGAACCTCAACTGTGAAATGATGGTACTGCTTGTCACCGATGCGTGTGTATTCAGGCTTGTTGTCCTGTGTCACGCAGTTCATCGTGCGCTTCTGACCCTTGACGAGTTCGCCCTTGACGCGCGGCTTGCCGTTGCCGTCGAGGCAGTAGCGTACCATTGCGCACATCATGTCCAGCTGGTCGCCGCTGTACTCGCCTTCAGGGTGAGGACCGCAGGCCATGGCACGGCCGGTGTATTCATTCTCCTTGTGGCACCATACGGCACCGTTGCCGTTCATCGACTTCGGAGGCCAGTTGTAATTGAAGAGTATCTCGCCGCCCGGGATGAGGTCCTTGTACTCCATATAGCAGCCGCCGTTGTGATAGACGCTGTCGATATGGTTGTTCTTGAAATCATAATACTTGAGGGCCGGAGAGCCTTCAGGCACATCGACGCTGACATATGTATCGGCCAGGTGCGCGTTGGTGCAGACACCCGGATACACGCCGATGTATTCGTCGTAGATTTTGTCAGTGACATTGCCGAGGGAATCCACCTTGCGTACGCCCTGGCAGCACAGGTATGCTCCGGCGCAGCTGCCGAGGTAGCTGCCGCCCGCCTTCACGAAGTCGCGGATATGCTGGCGGCCCGGTGCGGTGATTGTGCGTCCGTGGGTGGCGCCGCTGCCACCGTTGACATAGAGCAGCCTGAAACGCGGCGCGCCGTCAGGGTAGAGCAATACGCCGTTGATATCGAGTTCGGTGCCGACGAATGCTGCATCCTGGGCCAGAGTGTCACCGTAGAACTGATCCTTGTTCTTGCTGGCTCCGCGCACATTCTCGAGAGTGAGGCCGAGAGCGCGTGTGGCAGGAAGGTCCTTCCTGGAGGAAAGATACACTCCGCCATCCATGAATACGTCCTTGTAATAACCTTCGGAACCGGTCTGGGCGAATGAACTTGCTGCGGAGAGGCTCATGGCCGCCATGCAGCAGAAAAGAAATATCTTTTTCATGATTATTTGTTCAAAGTGGCTTTGATGATGTATGGCACACCGTTGAGCACGTCAACGCGGCCTATGTACTGTTCGCCGTTGCGTGTGTCAAGCACGTCAACTGTGGTGTCGCAGAATACTGAGATATAGAGCTTGCCTGCCTTAGGGTTGTCAATGACGAGGGTCTTGTCAATACCGTCCCTGACGTCGAACCAGTTGGCTACGTCATTGAAAGCGAATTCGCCGTTGGCGGCATAGAGGAAGAGGTCGTAGTTGCTGTAACCCGGAACGGACTTGAGATCAACTGACACGCTCTTGGTGCCCTTAGGCACGTCGATGGTGAAATGATGGTACTGCTTGTCACCGATCTTGGTGTATGCAGGGTCATTGTCCTGTGAGGACTTGAGCATCTCGCGGGCCTCGCCGTCAACCAGAGCGGCCTTCACCTGAGGGACTCCCTGACCTTCGAGAGCGTACTTGAACATGGCTGCGAACATCTGGAGACGCTCGTCATTTACGCCACGCTCAGGATGCGAACCTGTCACCACGAGACGTCCGCTCTTTTCATTTGCCTTGTATGCCCAGCAGTTGACCTGCTTGTGGACGCCGTGTCCGAGGGTGTCACGGCCCGGCCATGCGGTCACGAAACGCATGAGAATCTCGGTACCCTTCGGCATCTCATAAGTGTTCATATAGCAGCCGCCGTTGTGGCGCACGCTGTCGATGTATCTGTCACCGCCGAAATCGTAATATTTGAGCAGAGGGCATTTCTTCTCCACGGTATTGTCAGGATACTTGCCGTTGATGCCGGTACCTGTGACATAACCCGGCCAGATGCCGAGATATTTGTCATTTTCATTGGTTTTTCCTGACTTGGTGGAATATGTACCCTTGGAGCACAGGTATGCTCCGGCACAGGTACCTATGTAAGAACCGCCGTTCGCATAGAAAGTGCGGATGTTCTCGAGGCCCTTCGGGGTGAGGAATGTGCCGTGAGCGGTGGCCTTGCCGCCATTAACGTAGATGACCTTGAAGCGCGGTGCGCCGTCAGGATAGATCAGGATACCGTTCTCATCGATCTCGCTGCCGGCGAATACATTCACCATCAGCTGTTTCTCATACTCTGTGGCACGGTCTGCCTTGCCGCCTTCCCAGGTGCAGATGCGCTCCATGCTGAGATTGAGCAGCTTTGCTGCCGGAAGGTCGTCAAAAGTGTTGAGCGGAATACCGCAATCCATGAAGAAATCCTTGTAAAAGCCTTCTGCGCGGGTCTGGGCCATTGCGCAGGTGCCTGACATCAATGCGCAGGCGGCGAGAAGCATAATCTTTCTTTTCATATTATTGTATTTTGATTGTTTCTATTTGGTGACAGTAGCTTTGATGATGTAAGGCACGCCGTTGAGCACATCCGTGCGGCCGCTGTACTGCGTACCGTAACGGCCTGAGACAGCGTCCACCGTGGTGTCGCAGAACACAGAGATGTAGAGCTTGCCCGGCTTGGGGTTGCGGATGACCATCACCTTGTCAATGCCGTCGCTGACGTCGAACCAGCGGGCAACGTCATTGAATGCGAACTGACCCGGAGCGGCATAGAGGAAGAGGTCGTAGTTGCTGCGGCCCTTGACGGACTTGAGCTCCACTGCAACTTCTTTTGCGCCCTTCGGCACGTCAATGGTGAAATGATGGTACTGCTTGTCGCCGAGCATAGTGTATTCCGGCTTGCCGTCCCTTGTGGAGGCTGTCATCTCGCGGGCCTCGCCGCTGGTCAGCGCAGCCTTGACCTGAGGCGCACCGTTGCCGTCGAGGGCATAATGCAGCATGGCGGTGAAGAGCTGGAGCACTTCGCCGGTCTGCGCGATCTCAGGATGGGATCCGGTGGAGACCATGCGTCCGCTCTTCGCATCCGGCTTGTAGCCGAGCACGGTTGTCTGGCCGTCGATGGAGCCGTACAGCAGACCCTGTATGGTGTCAGCCTTGAAACGCAGCAGGGATTCGGTGCCTTCCGGCGCCATATAGTCGTTGAAATATGAACCGTTGTTGTGGCGCACGCTGTCCACGCGCATATCTCCGCCGAAGTCGTAATAGTCCAGCAGAGGGCTCTTCTTGTCAACTGTCAGGGTTGTCCAGGAATCAAAAAGTCTGGTACCGGTGGTGTAACCCGGCCATACGCCGATGTACATCTCCCTGTCAACAGGCTTGCCGTCCCTGTCCTTGTAATAATAACCCTTGGAGCAGAGGATGGTACCCGCACAGGAGCTTGAATAGCTTCCGCCGTTGCGGAAGAATTCGCGTATGTGCGCGCGGCCTTCCTCGGTGATGCATTCTCCGTGCCTGTTGGCTGTACCGCCAGGTACGTAGAGCAGTCTGAAGCGCGGTGCGCCGTCAGGATAGAGCAGCAGGCCGTTCTCGTCCTGGTCGGTGCCGACGAAACATTCCTGCATCCTTGCCAGCTCGAAAGGAGTTGCATTCTGCGCACTGTTGTATGAGAGGTTGACCTCCGTCGAGAGGTTGAGCACCCTTGCCGCAGCAAGGTATTCGTGATTGGACATACTCGGACCTGAATCTATGAAGAGGTCCTTGTAGAAGCCGTTCGCACGGGTCTGCGCGGACATTGACGCCATGGCGAGAATGAAGCAGGCCGGAATGAGCAGACAGGTCTTTCTCATAGCTTAATCATTTATTTGTTGATAACAGTCGCCTTGATGACATATGGCACGCCGTTGAGCACCTCCGTACGGCCTACGTACTGAGGACCGCACTGTGTGGACCTGGTCTCGACGGTAGTCTCGCAGAATACTGAGATGTAAAGCTTGCCGGCCTTCGGATTGTCGATGACGAGGTTCTTCTGTGCACCGTAGTCAATGTTCTGCCACTGTGCATTGTCGCTGAGCGCCGGAGCGCCGCTGGCAGCGAAGAGGGAAAGATCGAAGATCGATGCGCCCTTGCCAGGAGTGAGCTCCACCACCACCTGCTTCGCACCCTTAGGCACGTCGATGGTGAAATGGTGATACTGACGGTCGCCTATCCTTGCGAACTCAGGCTTCTTGTCGGAAGTCTTGCAGCTCATCACGCGCTCCTCGCCGCTGACGAGATTGGCCTTGACCTGAGGCGCGCCGTTGCCGTCCATCGCGTAACGGAGCATTGAGGCGAACATCTCCAGACGCTCGCCGCCCATCATACGCTCAGGATGTGAACCGGTCACCACGAGACGGCCGCTCTTTTGATTTGCCTTGTATGCCCAGGCATTGCCCATATTGTGGATGGAATGCTTGAGATTGATGGTGTCCGCGATGAAGCGGGCCAGTATTTCAGTTCCTGCAGGGACAGCATCCGGACGGATGCAGCAGCCGCCGTTGTGGCGCACGCTGTCTATCCTGCGGTCGCCGCCGAAGTCGGAATATTTGAGCAGTGCGCTCTTCTTCTCCACTGCAAGGGCGGTGTAGCTCTGATCCAGGCCGGTGGAGACGGTGTAGCCCGGCCAGATGCCGAGATATGCCTCCTTGTCATTCTCCTTGCCGCTCGAATAGGAGTATGTACCCTTGCTGCAGATGAATGCGCCGGCGCAGGTGCCGATGTAGCTGCCGCCGTTGGCGTAGAATGTGCGTATGGTCTCGCGGCCCTCGGCGCCGAGCTGCTTGCCGTGAGTGGTGGCACTGCCGCCTATGATGTAGATCACCCTGAAGCGAGGTGCTCCGTCAGGATAAAGCAGAGGACCGTTCTCATCCAGCTGGCTTCCAACAAAGATATTCTTCATCATGGATTTCTCATATACAGTGGCCGAATCCACATCGCCGTCAACATCGTGACTGGTGAAGTTCTCCACGGTGAGACCGAGCAGCTTGGCTGCCGGGAGGTCGTAGAAGCAATCGACACCCACTCCGGAGTCTATGAACAAATCCTTATAAAAGCCGTTCCTGGAATTCTGGGCCGGAAGAACCTGCAGTCCTGCAAGCAGCAACACACCCGCTAACAATGATTTTTTCATGGTTAAGATTTTTAAACAATCAACAAATATAACCAGAATAACGCTCTTTTACAATAGATATGACGGCATTTTCCATTTGAAAAAATGAAATCTGCTGCGTAACTTTGTACGTTTTTAACGAATAAAAGACTGAAAGAGATGGAAGAAGAAGAGTTGCAGCTGCAGCAGAAAGAGTACGGAGATGACAGCATAACCCACCTCGAGGACATAGAGCACATCAGACTCCGTCCGGGCATGTACATCGGCCGCCTCGGCGACGGTACAGCACCGAACGACGGTATGTATGTGCTTATGAAAGAGATCATTGACAACTCCATCGACGAATTCTCGATGGGCTTCGGCAAGAACATTGTCATACGCATTGAGGACAAGTGCATCACCATACGCGACTACGGCCGCGGCATACCTTTCGGCACCAACCGCAAGACAGGACTCAACAACCTCGACTCCGCAGTGAGCAAGCTTCACACCGGCGCCAAGTATGACAGCGAGGTGTTCCAGAAGTCCGTCGGCATGAACGGCGTCGGCCTGAAAGCCGCCAACGCCCTCTCCTCCTCCTTCATCGTACAGTCATTCCGAGACGGCGAGACTCTCCGTCTCGAATACGAGAAAGGCAAGCTGACCACACCGGACTTCGAACCGAAACCGACATCCGAGCGCAACGGCACCCTGATCTCCTTCATCCCGGATGACACCCTCTTCGAGCCGTACGAGTACAATCTCGACTACATCGAGACCATGCTCCGCAACTACGCATACCTCAACGTCGGACTCAAACTGACCTTCAACGGCCAGGAGTTCAAGTCCGCGAACGGTCTGCTCGACCTGCTCAACGAGAGCATCGAGGAGGAACCGCTCTACGAGCCCATACACCTCAAGAGCGGGGACATAGAGGTGGCGTTCACCCACGGCAGCGGCTACGGAGAGAACATCTACTCATTCGTCAACGGCCAGAACACGACCCTCGGCGGCACCCATCTGGCAGCCTTCAAGGAGGCCGTGGCCAAGGTGCTCAAGGACTTCTACAAGAAGGACTTCAACCCGGTTGACGTGCGCCAGTCCATCATAGGCGCCGTCAGCGTGCGCATCCAGGAGCCTGAATTCGAAGGCCAGACCAAGGTGCAGCTGGGTTCAAAATACATGTGGCAGAACAAGCTCGAAGGCACCCACGGACCTACCATCATCAAGGAGATGACGGATTTCCTGATGGCCGACCTGGACAACTACCTGCACAAGAACCTCGAGGTGGCCGACGTCATCCTCAAGAAGATCCAGGACTCCGAGCGCGAGCGCAATGCCATCTCAAGCATAAGCAAGAAGACCAAGGCCCGCCTGAAGAAGGCCTCCATACATAACAAGAAGCTGCGCGACTGCCGCGTGCATTACGGCGACAAGAACCCGCTCGCCGAGCAGACAACCATCTTCATCACCGAGGGTGACTCCGCATCCGGCAGCATCACCAAGAGCCGCGACGCCAACGTGCAGGCCGTATTCAGTCTCATGGGCAAGCCTTTCAACTGCGCAAAGGCATCCAAGAAGGACCTCTATTGCGACAAGAATGTCGAGCTCTGCCTCCTGCAGTCGGCACTCAACATCGAGGACGGTGTGGAAGGACTCCGCTACAACAATATCGTGATCGCAACCGATGCCGATGTGGACGGCATGCACATCCGCCTGCTGATGCTGACCTTCTTCCTCAAATTCTATCCTGACGTAGTCCGCGCAGGCCATCTGTACATACTCCAGACGCCTCTTTTCCGCGTACGCGACAAGAAGAGCAACATCTATTGCTACAGCTCCGCCGAGAAGGAGGACGCCATCAAAAAGCTCGGCGCCAAATCCGAGATCACACGATTCAAAGGTCTCGGCGAGATCTCACCTGAAGAGTTTCAGGGCTTCATCGGCGAAGACATGAGACTCGAGTCAGTCCGCCTGACCAACGAAGACAAGATCAGCGACATCATCGACTTCTACATGGGCAACAACACACCTGTACGTCAGAAGTTCATCCGCACCAACCTCCGCAGCGACATCAACAACGTCGAAGAGGAGCAGTAATGGCGTCCTTGACTTCCTCCAGCTGCCAGGCCGGAGTCGAGGTGGCGCCGCAGACACCGACGGAGTCGCCGTCGTGGAACCACGACATGTCCATGTCGGAGGCATTCTCCAGCCAGAAAGTGCGCGGATTGGCGCTCTTGCAGAGATCGAAGAGCACCTTGCCGTTGGAGCTTTCGCGTCCGCTGACGAAAAGTATCACTGAATGCGAGCGGGCGAATTCGACGAGGGATTTGTGGCGGGAAGCCACCTGACGGCAGATGGTATCGAATACCTGCACGTCCTTCGACCGGGAGCGTATGGCCTCGGCAAGGGCCGCATACTCCTGAGGGTCTTTGGTGGTCTGGGAGAACAGCGCTATCGGCCGTGTGAAATCTATCCTGTCCAGTTCGTCAGTGCCGCTGACCACCACTGCGTTGCCGTCCGTCTGACCTACGAGGCCGTTGACCTCCGCATGGCCGCGCTTGCCGAAGATGATTATCTCGCCGCGCACATCCTTCATCCGCTCATACACCTCACGCACCTTGCGCTGCAAGGCGAGCACCACAGGGCAGGTGCAGTCTATCAGATGGAGATTGTTGGCCTCAGCCAGAGCATAGGTGGCAGGCGGCTCCCCGTGGGCGCGGATGAGCACCGTATCATCATGAAGGGCGGATACGGCGTCTATATCGAGGATTTCCAGGCCCTTGGCCTTGAGCCTGCTGAGCTCCAGGGAATTGTGTACTATATCCCCGAGGGAGTACAGTCTGTCGTGCGCGCAGAGGTAGTCCTCGGCCTGCCGGATGGCGCGCACCACACCGTTGCAGAAGCCGGAATTGCCGTCTATCTCAACATTGAGCCTCATTGCATCTCAATGCCGAAACGTTCCTTGAGTATGCCGGAGAGCCACACCATCTGCTCCTCGATGGTCATATGGCTGTTGTCAAGGTCAATGGCATCATCGGCGCGGCGCAGAGGGTTCATCTCGCGATGCGAATCGATATAGTCGCGCTCGAGCACGTTCTTGAGCACGTCCTCGAAATCAGCCTCCTCCCCTTTCGCCTTCATCTCATCCAGACGGCGCTGAGCGCGGATTTCCGCGTCAGCGGTCATGAAGAGCTTGAGATCCGCGTTCGGGAATACGGCGGTACCTATGTCGCGGCCGTCCATCACGCAGCCTTCTGAGCCGTAGAGGTGCAGCTGGCCGTCAACGAAGTTGCGGACCGCCGGCACGGTGGCTATCGGGCTGACACTGGATGAGACGTCCAGCATCCTGATGCGCTTCTCCACATTGACGCCATTGAGGCAGATATCGAAGAGGCCGGTCTCATCATTCTGCTCGTAAGAGATGACAATATCGGACTCCAGTGCCTTCTGCAGGCCTTCCAGGTCAATATTGTTGTCCTTGTCAATCAGTCCCTTCTCCAGAGAATAGAGGGTCACTGCGCGATAGAGCGCGCCCGAGTCAAGATATACCATTCCGAGCTTTGCGGAGATGGCCTTGGCAAACGTACTTTTGCCCGTTGAAGAATAGCCGTCGATGGCGATTATGATTCCACTCATAGTTTAGCGATTTGAACTCCTGCAAAAGTAGACAAAAATTGTCTATCTTTGCAAATTATGTATAAACATGCACTGTTATGAAGGTTCTTATAATCGACGACGAGCGCAGCATACGCAACACGATGAAGGAGATCCTCGAATTCGAGGGTCACGAGATATCCGTCGCCGCTGACGGCAAGGAAGGCGTGGAGGCGGCTCTGCACAACAGTTTCGACGTCATATTCTGCGACATCAAGATGCCGAACATGGACGGCATCGAGGTGCTCCAGACCCTCAAGGCGGAAGGATGCGAGGCGGAGGTCATAATGATTTCCGGACACGGAGACATCGAGACTGCCGTCAAATGCATACGCCTCGGAGCCTACGACTTCATACAGAAGCCTCTGGACCTCAACCGCATACTCATCACCCTGAAGAACGCCACCGACAAGACGGCGCTGGTCAAGGAGACGAAGACCCTCAAGAAGAAGGTGGGCGGCAAATACCAGATCATCGGATCCTCCCCTGCCATCACCCACATTCTCGACGTGGTGGACCGCGTTGCGCCGACCGACGCCCGCGTGCTCATCACCGGCAGCAACGGCACGGGCAAGGAGCTGATAGCCCGCCGCCTCCACGACAAGAGCCCGAGGGCCGCGATGCCGTTCATCGAGGTCAACTGCGCCGCCATCCCGAGCGAACTCATAGAGAGCGAGCTTTTCGGACATGAGAAGGGCGCCTTCACATCCGCCATCAAGCAGCACAAGGGCAAGTTCGAGCAGGCCGAGGGCGGCACGCTCTTCCTGGACGAAATCGGCGACATGAGCCTTGCAGCCCAGGCGAAGGTGCTCCGCGTGCTCCAGGAGAACAAGCTCAACCGCGTAGGCAGCGACAAGGACATCAACGTCAACGTACGCGTGGTGGCAGCAACCAACAAGAACCTCACCAAGGAGATAGAGGCCGGCAATTTCCGCGAGGACCTCTACCACCGCCTGAGCGTCATCCTCGTGCACGTGCCGAAGCTGAGCGAACGCACAGAGGACATACCCGAACTGGTAAATCATTTCATAGCGCAGATCAGCGAGGAAAGCGGAATGGCTCCGAAGAAGATCGCAGCCGACGCCATGGCCGAACTCCAGAAGCTCCCGTGGCCGGGCAATATCAGAGAACTGCGCAATGTCACAGAGCGCCTGATGATACTCTGTGGCGAGACAATAACCAAAGAAGACATCATTGCCTTCGCAACCCCATCAATCTAAATCATGAATCTTGTAGCGATAGTTGGCCGCCCGAACGTGGGCAAATCCACCCTTTTCAACAGGCTTGTCGGCATGCGCCAGGCCATTGTAGATGAAACAGCAGGCGTCACCCGCGACCGCCATTACGGCAAGTGCGAATGGTGCGGCAAGGAATTCTCCGTAGTGGATACCGGAGGCTTCACCATCAATTCGGACGATATCTTCGAGGAGGAGATACGCAAACAGGTGATGATAGCCATAGAAGAGAGCGACCTCGTGCTCTTCATGACCGAGGTTGACACCGGCATCACCGATTTCGACTACGAGATAGCGAAGATACTCCGCAGGTGCAAGAAGCCCGTGGTCCTGGCCTGCAACAAAGTTGACTCCGGCGACAAGATGTACGGCACATACGAGTTCAACGCCCTCGGACTGGGCGAACCGTGCTGCATCTCCTCAGCCACCGGAAGCGGCACCGGCGACCTTCTCGACAAGATAGTGAGCCTCCTGCCGGAAAACTCCGTCGCAGAGGACGACAATCCTGACCTTCCTCATTTCGCCATCGTGGGCAAGCCTAATGTCGGCAAGTCATCCCTTACCAACGCCCTGCTCGGCGAGGAGCGCAACATCGTGACCCCTATCGCCGGCACCACCCGCGATTCGATCTCCTCACATTACAACAAATTCGGCCACGAATTCATACTTGTCGACACGGCCGGAGTGCGCAAGAAAGCCAAGGTCACAGAAGATTTGGAATTCTATTCCGTGATGCGTTCTGTACGCGCCATAGAGAATGCGGACGTCTGCATACTGATGATCGACGCCACCTGCGGTCTCGAAGCCCAGGACATGTCCATATTCAACCTCATCGCCCGCAACCGCAAGGGCTGCGTCATCGTGGTGAACAAATGGGACCTCGTACAGGACAAGACGGCCAACACGCTGAAGGAATACACAGAGGCCATCAAGGCCCGCATAGCACCTTTCAACGACATACCTATCATCTTCACCTCAGTGCTTAACAAGCAGAGGATCCTGGATGTGCTCAACGCCGCAACGGGCGTATATGAGAACTACTCCCGCCGCATCCCTACATCCCAGCTCAACGAGATCATACTTCCTGAGATCGAGAATTACCCGCCACCTGCATGGAAGGGCAAGTACGTGAAGATCAAGTATGTGACACAGCTGCCTACGAAGTTCCCTTCATTCGCGTTCTTCTGCAACCTGCCGCAGTACATACGCGACCCTTACAAGAGATTCCTCGAAAACAAATTAAGAAGCAACTTCGACTTCTCGGGCTGCACCGTTGACGTTTACCTTAGGAAGAAGTAAGGTAAAGCAAGCTCCGCCCAGCTTTTCGGACCGGCTGTACTTGATGCTGCCGCCGGCCTGCTCGACCACGCTCTTGCATATGGCAAGGCCAAGGCCCGAGCCGCTGCTCTTTGTCGTGAAATTAGGCGTGAAGAGCTTGTCCAGATTCTCTTCTGACACACCGGGACCGCTGTCCTCGAACTGTATCTTCCATGCCGGTCTGCCGGATATGGACGATTCGATGACAAAGACACTCACCTTTCCGGTCCCGGATGCATTCTCGATGGACTGGATGGCATTTGTCAGGAGATTGACGAAGACGCGTGCCAGCTGAGGGCGGCGCGCCATGACCATAGGGGCTGACGGTATGCATTCGTATTCGAAGCTTATGTCCTCCCTGTTGTCAAATATGGTCACCTGCTCGCCTATCAGCTCATCTACATTGAGCATCACTGCATCCTCCGAGAAGGATTTGGCTATGGCGGAGAATTCGGAGGCCGTGTCGGTAAGCACGTCAATCTGCTCCAGCAGTGATGTGGATATGGCCTCAACCTTGTCCTCCCAGCCCGGGACGCCCTGGTTCTTCAGGCGGATAAGATACTGTATGCTCAGGCGCATAGGCGTCAGAGGGTTCTTGATGTCGTGAGCCACCTTGCGGGCCATCTCCTTCCATGCCTGCTCACGCTCGCTCTGGGCCAGACGCCGCGTACTCTCGTCAAGGTCATCAACCATGCGGTTGTAGGATTGGATAAGCACGCCGAGCTCGTCATTGGTGTTCGGATAATTGACGTGGCGGTCCTCTCCGTCGGAGGCTGTCAGCCTGTTCATCCTGTCGCGGATGGCGAGGATCGGACTGATGAGGGAGTTGGACAACAGCACGCCCACTATGGTCGCGGCTATCAGCAGCACGAGGCAGAGGTTGATGATCATGGCCACCGTAGGCGAGGTGGCGGCATTGACATCAGCCACGCTGGAAATGTACGGCACATTGACTATCGCCACCATATCGCCGGACTCATTGAAGAGCGGGGCATAAACCGAATCGAATGAGAGGTGACCCAGTTTCTCGACTCCGGAATAGCGCTGCGCATTGAGACGTACGATATTGTTGTATGCCTGGTAATTCATTCTCTTGCCGATGAAATACTGGGAGAAGATCTCAGGCTTGGTGGAGCATATGAGCATGCCCTCGGTATCGTATATGTTGATGTCGGTACGGGTGATGGCCGCCACATCCTCCATTGCGGCGAGGAACTGCGGCGTACGAAGGGCATTGTAGCGCATTGCATACTTGCAGTAAGGTGCAAGCGACTCCTGCACTGAAGCGATCTTGGCATCCATCTGCCCCCGGTTGCCCTCGACTCTTATCTTCATGGTATATGACACCACCGCGGCCGTGAGCGCGGCTATGGCCACAATCATGGAGCCTGTGGTGAGCAGGGTGATCCTGCGCTTGAGCGAATGCCTCGGCAGATTGAGGGCACGTGTCGGACGGGCCCATCTCGTGGCAAGCAGGAGGAATATCCCGAAGAATATCATGAAATACGAGAAGGACACGATATACGGGAAAGGTGGCCTGAGCCTGCGCGATATCACCGCTATCTCATCCTCCGAAACGCGGTTGACAAAGTGCACGTAACCATTCTTGTTAGTCTTGGTGTAGCCTATCTCATAGCTGGAGGAAGGCACCACCGGATAATTGTATCTGCCGCTGCTGCTGATGAGGCGTCCGCTGGAATACCTCGCCGTTGACATCATGCGGCTGCTGCCCCTCACCGGTCCGCCGTTCTGGATATTGGCAATGTCGAAAGGATCCTCACGGAAACGGGAGACTATCTCCACAAAGAGGCGCACGGGGTCGGTGGCGCCTTCCGCCAGATACTGGAAGACTCCTATATAGGACACCCTGTCGTCGAAATTGTTGATATAGTAGAAATCCGAGTCGTCATCTATCTCCACGCCGTATTCAGTCAGCTGGCTGACGAAGAAATCCATGCATGGCACAGGTACGCTTCCTGTACCCAGGTTCAGCAGGTTGTCGGAACTGCAGACCGCCAGATTGAGATTGTATTTCTGACTGAAATCCTTGTCGAAGTATCTGTCCATGAGGCGGCTCTTTATGAGGTCGGTGCCATTGGCGATGGCGAGCATGGATATGAACGGGTCCGATGCTATCTCCCTCTCCACCGAATGGAGCTGGTACTCCAGCGGCAGGTCGCGCTCCGAAGCCATCTTGCCCGTATTGACCTTGTTGATGTCATACTCCTTCTCGAGGCCGTGCACGCCTTCGTCGATGATGCAGAACAGTGACACGAGGGCTATGTAGATGATGATGTTGCGCCATGAGAAGAGGGATATTCCCGATTTCGGGAATAAATACGATACGGTCATCTGCAGCATGTCAAGCAGAGCCAGGAAGAGCATGGCGAAGGAGAAGTAGCACAGCGTGGAATAAAGGCTTATCTCGCTGATGCGGAAAGGCTCGAGGACAAGATTGGAATTGAGGACGAGGGACTTGAGTGTGTAGTGCGTGTACCATGCCACACCCGCTGCCGCCAGCGCAGACAGCAGTCCGGCCATACGGACTCCGGCAGGTCTCCGTGGCCTGTAGTCGCGCATGATGAAGAGGCAGTACGCAATCAGGGATATAAGGGTGTTGTTGAGCAGGAACTCTCCGAGCGAAGGGAAGATGTCATTCTCAGCGTAGAGCACAGGTGAGAACAGTTCTGCGGAGGACGATGCTCCGTGAGAGAGCATCAGGGATGCCATGCGTATCAGCACCAGACCTGCGGAAGCTATCAGGAAGCTGCGCCACGAACGGCTCTCATAATGCAGGAGCAGCAATGACAAGGCCGAGAAAAGCAGGGCAATCCACTGAAGGTGGGACCCCCAGAAGTCCAGGGACTGCTCATTGGAGGCGACTATCGAGAACAGCGGATTGCCGCCGATGCCACGCACCACGGCACCATTGTCCTCACTTACGCTGACAGCGGTGAAGCGTTTGCGCAGACGAAGCTTGTCATTGACCACGCCAGACACGTCACCGTATGGGTACTCGGTCTTGATGCGTATGCCGGTCAATATCTCGGTCAGGCCGGAAGCGGACGTCACCCTGTCTATGACATACCAGTCCGAGCCGAGGTTGACATACTGCTCGGTGGAATCGATATAGGCCAGAGGCGAGTTGAAGATATTGCTGTTGCTCAGATACTGCAGCTTGTACGTAAACGGATATACACCTATCTCGTCATTTCCGATAGGGAACTCGTGCACCCATGACTGGAGAGTGTCGAGATTGTACTTGTAGATGACCATGTCCTCCGGAAAATCCGGAAAATCCATCCACTCATCAGGCGGAGCCTGCAGTGCCTTCATGGCATAATGCTGCACAATATTCTGGCGCTGGTGCATGGCGCGCTCCACCCGCCTCACCTCGCGGCCCACCTGAAAGCTGTAGCTGGGGGTCAGGAATGAAATGCAGAAGAAGATCACGGCCATTGAGCCGAGCATCTCAACTCCGAATCTGCGCACGAAAGACGCAAGACGGCTCCTGTATGTCTGGAAAACATTCATTCGTGATGATAGGGCTCACCCTTGATGATGGTGAACGCCCGGTAAAGCTGTTCGACGAACAACAATCGCACCAGCTGATGCGAAAAAGTCATATCCGACAGGGACAGCATCGAATCCGACCTGTCATACACCGCCTGGGAAAAACCGTAGCTGCCGCCTATGACAAAGACAATGTCCCTCGAGCTGTGGGACATCTTCTGCTCCAGGTGCTTCGCCCATGCCACTGAAGTGAAGCGGGCTCCGTGCTCGTCGAGCAGTATCACATCGTCACTGTCCCGCAACTGTTTGAGTATGAGCTCCCCTTCCCTGAGCTTGATCTGATTCCTGGTCAGAGCGGAAGCCTGCTTGAGCTCCGGAATCTCCACAAGTTCAAAGGATACATAGTGCTTCAGGCGTTCCTGATAATCAGAAATGCCTTTCTTGAGGTACGATTCGACGGTCTTTCCGACCAGAAGCAGCTTTAACTTCATAGTACGCAAATTTATACAGATGGCTTGATTTTTGCAAATTTACCGCCGTCAGCAAGATTACTATTATGAAGAAATATCTCATTCTGGCTTTGGCCTGCCTCTTCTGCAGCAATGCAGTTTCCGCCCAGGACAGCGGAGCGGACATTTTCGCACCGATCTGCAAATATATGGAACAGGGAGAATGCGAAAAGCTGTCCGTATGGTTCGCGAACAACCTCGAACTTGACATCCTCGGAGCCGTGAACAACTGCTCACGCAATCAGGCAAAGCTGATAATGCGCAATTTCTTCGCCAATTTCACCCCGAAGCACATAGATATCATACACCGGAGCGGCAGCGCCCCTATGAAATACGCCGTCGGCACACTCGATGCCGGCGGCGAGAAATTCAGGATTATCCTCTATGTCAAGGCTGACGGTGGCAAGAGCTACGTCGAGCAGCTCAAGATCAGCCGGGAATAATCATCAATAGATATCCATCCTGCCCACTACCAGTCCCTGGCCTCCTGCCTGGACGATAGGCACCACTTTGCCGTCAAGATCCTTCTCCTCGCGGGCCTCATTGAGGAAAGTGTGGGTATGACCGCCTATGACGATGTCGATGTTGCGCGAGTTGCGCACCATCAGCACATCTGACGGCTTGTTGTATGAACCCCCGTCAAATCCGAAATGCGACAGCAGTATCACCAGGTCGCAGTGCTTCCTGTTCTTGAGATAATCTGCGTAATAGTTCACCCTTTCGATACCATCGAGGCGCACGAGACCGTCGGTATGGACTTTCATCACAACACCTTCAAGGTATGAGGTGACACCGATGATACCTATCTTCATACCTCCGCGATGCACTATGGTGTAAGGCTTGATGATCTTCTTGAGACAGGTGTTGGAGAAATCGTAGTTACAGGTGATGGTAGTGTGCTTAGCTTTCTTCAGACGGCGCAGAAGCTCTTCCTTGCCGTTGTCGAATTCGTGGTTGCCGAGAGTGGCAACGTCATACTTGAGGGCCTTCACCAGTTCGATCTCGAGATCTCCGCGTGAGACAGTGAAATATGGCGTACCCTGGTTGTAGTCTCCTCCGTCGAGCAGAAGCACGTTCTTCTTGCCGTACTGTTCACGGATTTCGTTGATATACTGGAGACGGCGCTCAACTCCTCCGAGACCCTTGCCGCGGCCGACTCTGCAAGGGTCGATCTGGCTGTGGGTGTCATTGGTGTGAAGTATTACGAGCCTCTGGGCATCAGCCTGCCCGAGAGGCATCAGCAGCAGGGCTGCCGCAATGATGTATTTGTATGTCTTCATGGCTTATTCAGGTCTGATTGCCGGATTGCCCAGCGTTTCTACGATTGTTCTGCCGTCGCAGACAGGCTCTATGGTGCGGCCTTCTGCGGTCATTTTTCGGATATAGTCGATGATGGCATCGCGGAGAAAGATCTTGCTTTCCTGCAGATTGGTCGCATAGTTCTTGAGCTGCACGCCGTCTCCGCCCTCCATGAGGAAGTTGATGGTGGCGAACTTGTAGGTCTTCTCAGGGTCCAGCGGCTCGCCGCCGATCTCAACGCTCTTGACCTTCCTGTCCATGACCACGATCTTCACATTGCTCAAGGCCTCCATCCTGCGGGCCAGCTGCTTGAACAGCAGCATGAGGTCGGATCCCTTGATGTCAAACACCACGATGGTATTGTCGAAAGGGAAGATGGAATAGATGTCATAGACCCTCACGGCGCCCTTCGGCAGACTGGTACGTATGCCGCCGAAATTGGTCATCGCCAGATCCACCTTGGTGTTGAACAACGCCTCCGCCTCCTCACGTATGACATCGGCTGCGAAGTTAGACAGCGGACTCTCCGGACGCCGGCTGGAATATTCCTCCTTTGAATAACCTATTATCTCCTGGAGAGGAGCAAGCAGCGGACTGTACTTGGCGATGATCTTCGTCGCCTTGTCATCCTTGATCTGATCGTAGTCCCCGTTCATCTGTACGGTGGTCCACTTGTAGTTGACCTGCGCATTGGCCGCAAAGGCCGAGAGCATCAGCGCAGCAGCTAGCAGAATTCTTTTCATTTTCATATAATATCAATTCTTTTGTTTCATCCAGCGCCAGAGATCCTTGAATGTGGACTTCTTGCCGTACATCAGGATACCGGCCTTGTAAATTTTTGCCGAAAGATACGCAATTCCGAGGAAAGTAACGAATAGCAGCGCTATGGAAAGTGCGAGCTCCCACCCCGGGACAACTCCGAACGGTATGCGGGCGAGCATCACCATAGGCGAGGTGAACGGAATGATGGACGCCCAGAATGACAGCTGGCTGCTCGGGTGCTCGAATGTATGAAGCATTATGAATATGCCGATGATCAGCGGGATTGTGACAGGAAGCTGGAGCTGGTTGGTGTCGGCCTCATTGTCCACGGCCGCACCGATTGCGGCGAACATCGAAGCATAGAGCAGATATCCGAGAAGGAAGTAAATGATGAAGCAGACGATGAGATATGTCCAGTTGAGGCTGCGGATCTGCCCGATGATGTTCACTACTGCACTTGCGGCACCGTCTTCGCCGGCCTGCTCTCCAGAAGCCTGGATCGCAGCAGCGACATCTTCCGGGTGAAGTCCGTCAGCATCGGACATCTGAACGATCTGCTCCGCACCGCCAATCTTTTCGAGCAGTTCCGGAGCGGCGAACGCATTGACTGCGGATACAATCGCCAGGGTCAGCACAATCCAGATGACGAACTGTGTCAATGCCACGAGCGCCACTCCGATGATCTTGCCCACCATCAGGTCAACGGCCCTGACAGAGGACACGACAACCTCCACGACGCGGCTGCTCTTCTCGTCTATCACACTGCGCATCACCATAGTGCCGAACATAAAGACGAACAGGTAGATGAGGAAGCTCATCAGATATGACAATATCATATAGAGCTCCACCGAATCCTCCTTCGCCTCCCCGTCATCGGTCAAGGTAAGCGCATTGATTTTGATATCGGTCTTGCATTCAGCAAGGATCTCGTCAAGGTTTCCGAGGTTGTATGCGGCGAGCTTCTTCTCCTCCACCGCCTTGTTGACGGATTCGGAGATATCGGATTTCAGCTCGATGTTCAACGGCTCCTTCGAAATGGTCGTGACGCTGACATTGCCGGACGCATCCGCTTCGGAGACCTCCACGGCGGCATATATGCCCATATCGTCAAACAGATCGCGGATCACTTCCATCGTCTCCCCTTCGGCGGCCGGTACATATTCGACATTGCCGTCGTTCTCCAAGTACGGTGCGACGAATCCGGAATGGTCTATGACTTTGACCGTCTCCTTCTCGTTGCCGTCCCAGAGCGCGATGAGGACAGGCACGCAGATGAGCAGGCCCATCAGCAGCGGGGTGAGAAGCGTGGTGAGGATGAATGACTTCTTGCGGACACGGACTGAATATTCGTGCGCGATGACAATTCCTATCTTGTTCAAATTCATGGCCGGCCCTCCTATTTGTCAGTTACAAGTTTGATGAATATATCGTTCATCGCAGGAATTATCTCCCTGTATGAGTTGATGACAGCGCCGCGGGCGATGAGGGCGCTGAGCACCTCGTTGCCGCCGTTGGTGGCATCGACGATTTCGGTGTGCTGCCCTTCGCTGTCAGTGTAGATGATCTCGGCATTGTTGTCGCCGTATCTGTGGCGGATCTCATCCACCGGCCCGTTGACCACGACGTGGGACTTGTTGATGAGAGCGATCTCATCGCAGAGCTCCTCCACTGATTCCATATTGTGGGTGGAGAGAATGATGGTGGTGCCTTCGTCGCGCAGACGGAGAATCTCATTGCGTATGAGCTGGGCATTGACAGGGTCGAAGCCGGAGAACGGCTCGTCGAGGATGAGCAGCTGCGGCTTGTGGAGCACCGTGGTGATGAACTGCACCTTCTGCGCCATACCCTTGGAGAGTTCCTCCACCTTCTTGTCCCACCAGCTCTGTATCCCGAAGCGGGTGAACCATTTCTTGAGCTCGGCCAGGGCCTCGGCGCTGGACATGCCCTTGAGGCGCGCCAGATACAGGGCCTGCTCGCCCACCTTCATCTTCTTGTAGAGTCCGCGTTCCTCCGGGAGGTAGCCTATCCTGCGGACGATGTCGTCATCCACCGGCCGGCCATCATACCATACCGAACCGGAAGTAGGGATGGTGATGCGGTTGATTATTCGTATGAGAGTAGTCTTACCCGCCCCGTTCGGACCAAGCAGACCGAATATCTTCCCTTGTGGTATTTCCAGGGAAATATTGTCAAGAGCGGTGTATTCACCGAACTTCTTGCTTATCGACTTGCATTCGAGCATACTGCATATATTATTATACAAATGTAACATTTTTTGCTCATTCCTTAATATAGTGCCTCAATCTTATCATCGAGACGCTGTCCAGCACGTTCTCGCGCAGCAGACCTTCGGCATTCCAGAGGGAGTCAGGGCAGATGCGGCGGAAGCGCACTATGCTGCGGGCGCCGCTGCGGCCAAGGTACGGATGACGCGCCAGGCTGTCCTCCGGCAGTGTCCAGATGTCCAGCGGCCTGATCAGGGAAGCATCCGCCTTCACACATTCGCGCAGCGGAGCGAATCTCTCCTCGTCCATGCCATAGACCTCAAGCAGCTGGTCCACAGCATAGAAGCCGCCCAGAGACTCGCGGTATTCGATGATCTTGCGGGCATAATAAGGTCCTATGCCGCGCAGCGAGACGAGAGCCGTGCTGTCCGCCGAATTGAGTTCCACCTTAGGGATGTCGATGAAGGGCTCCAGCCGCTCGTAGAGCGAATCGGTTACTACATACATCTTCTTGAAATCCTCCTTCACGCGGAACTTTCCGCCCTTGGAGCGGTAATTCTCTATGCTCTCCGCCTGGCGTTCCGACAGACCGAGGCGCACCAGGTCCTCGAGAGATACGGTATTGGGATCAAACGGGAACGACTCCACGCTGCGCTTCGGCCTGCCGCCGGACTGATAGGACGAAGGCGGCGCCTCATATCCTCCCCAGCGGCTCTTCTGCGGCTGCGACGCCGCACTCCTGCCCTCAGAGCGCCGTCCGCCGGCGCCACTCCTGCCACCGCCACGGCCGTACTGCCTCCGCTGATATGGCCGATAATCCGATGGAGCGTCGGAGCCGTCCGTGGCAGTCCCTCCGGGCTGAACCGGCTCCACCTCCTCCGCCACGGCCTCAACAGGCGCAGGCTTCTGCACCACCTTCACCACGAAGATGGCCAGCTGAAATCCCAATACCAGAAAAATAAGGGCTACAACGCCCGAAGTTGCGTTACTGGAGAGTTTCTCCCTCCTCTTGTCCGGCTCCCGCCTCATCATCTACCTTTCCTCCTTTGACAATAATTACTATTTCGCCCTTCGGCTCATTTTTGCTGAAATACTCATACAGCTCCTGCAGCGTCCCGCGGTGGGTGGTGTCGTGCAGCTTGGATATCTCGCGCGACACGGATGCCGGGCGCTCCGCTCCGAAATACTCCACGAACTGCCCCAGGGTCTTCGCCAGACGGAACGGGGACTCATAGAACACCATCGTGCGCTCCTCACCCGCCAAAGTCTTGAGCTTGGTCTGACGGCCCTTCTTGACAGGCAGAAAGCCCTCGAAGCAGAAGCGGTCACACGGGAAACCGGAATTCACCAGGGCCGGCACGAACGCCGTCGGGCCCGGAAGGGTCTCCACCTCGATGCCCGCCTCGACGCAGGTGCGCACCAGCAGGAAGCCCGGATCTGAGATGCCCGGTGTGCCGGCATCGCTGACCAGCGCCACTGTCATCCCGGCGAGAATCCTGTCCCTGACGGACTCCACGGTCTTGTGCTCGTTGAACTTGTGATGAGCCTCCATGTGCGTGCTTATCTCATATTTCTTGAGCAGCACCGAACTCGTGCGCGTATCCTCAGCCAGGACCAGATCCGCCTCCTTCAGCACGCGTATGGCGCGGAAGGTCATATCCTCGAGGTTGCCTATAGGTGTCGGAACTATATAGAGTTTGGACATTTTTATTAACTTTGTATTCAAACCAACTCTGCAAAAATAGTCAAAAATGTTCATCGAATGCACAAAAAATACAGGCCGCATCGAAGTCATCTGCGGCTCGATGTTCTCCGGAAAGACCGAGGAACTCATCCGCAGGATGCGCCGCGCTGTCTTCGCAAACCTTGAAGTCAAGATATTCAAGCCTCAGATTGACGTGCGCTACTCCGCGACCAACGTTGTATCGCACGACGCGCACGCCATCGAATCCACTCCGGTGGCATCATCTGCCGAGATTCTCTCGCTCGTTGGCACCGCACGCGTGGTTGGCATCGACGAGGCTCAGTTCTTCGATGAAGGCATAGTGGAAGTGGCCCAGGAACTCGCCGCACGCGGGGTCCGCGTCATCGCCGCCGGCCTTGACATGGACTACCTCGGCAAGCCTTTCGGCCCAATGCCGGCCTTGATGGCCGTGGCCGAGGACGTGGCCAAGGTGCACGCCATCTGCGTTCGCTGCGGCGACCTCGCCTATGTCTCCCACCGCCTCTCCAAGAGCGACAAGCTCGTCGAACTCGGCGAAAAGGACATCTACGAGCCGATCTGCCGCGCCTGCTTCAACGCACTCAAGAAAGCCGGAAAATTGTAACGGCCCAACCCGCTGTACCTCAGTTCACAGAGCATCCTCTTCCATCTCCGGGAACCTGAGAAAGGCGGATTTTGGCGGAAATAATTTGGTATTTCAAAAAAAGGCCGTATCTTTGCAGTCCAATACCGCGGGGTAGAGCAGTTGGTAGCTTGTCGGGCTCATAACCCGGAGGTCGTAGGTTCGAGTCCTGCCCCCGCTACACAGTGAGACAAATCGCAAGGTTTGTCTCTTTTTTGTTATGTAACCTCGCAAGTATCTAATGGCAAAGGAATCAAAATATAGGAGCAAAATGTTCGGTTATTGTTTCCTGTATTAAACGCACTTAGGGTAAGAGTTGGCTTATATATTGGATATTTTATTGATATACAGTATTATAAGCGAGAATGCTTTATATTGCAAAAGTCTTCGCAAGGTAAAATAACGCTACTCGCTATTTTACTTTTACCACCGAAAGTAAAATAATCAAAAATTTATTGTAATTTTGCATCATAAAAGTATCATTGTTATGATTAGGCTTGAAGAATATAATGCTGGACATTATGAAACCGGGTATGGATATAAGTATTTCGTACCATCAATGATTAATGATGAATGGGCATGGAATAACCCTGAAATTAATAGATTGCTGGAAAAAGCTGCCATAAAATTAGGAGAACTGAATTCGTTCTCTAAACTTGTACCAAATTTAGAGTTGTTTATTCAGCTTCATGTAACGAAAGAAGCCGTGGTTTCCAGTAGGATAGAAGGAACTCAAACTAAGATGGATGAAGCTTTGCTCCCTTTAGAGGAAGTTCAGCCAGAAAGACGTGATGATTGGAAGGAAGTCAATAACTACATCAAAGCAATAAATAATGCAATTGAAGATCTGGAGTCACTTCCAATATCTAGTAGATTAATCAAGATGACGCACAAAATATTGCTTGACAGTGTGCGTGGAGAATATAAAATGCCAGGTGAATATCGAACAAGTCAAAATTGGATTGGCGGCAATTCTTTAGCAGATGCCAGATATATTCCACCGCATCATAATTGCGTAGGCGATTTGATGGGAGACCTTGAGGAATTCCTTAACAATGACCAAATTAACGTTCCTTCTCTCATTAAAATTGCCATTGCCCATTACCAGTTCGAAAGCATCCACCCCTTCCTTGACGGGAATGGGCGTATAGGAAGACTGATGATAACATTATTTCTAGTTAATGAGCACATTCTGGACAAGCCTCTTTTATATCTATCAACATATTTTGAAAAGAACAAGGGCTTATATTACGACAACTTAACAAGCGTTAGGGACAAGAACGATATGGCTCATTGGTTGAAATATTTTCTTGTCGGAGTCGAGCAAACAGCCTCACACGCCGTCGAAACTCTGTCACAAATCATTACTTTTAAGGAAAAAATGGAGTCTGAAATCCACAACACATACGGAAGAAGGACTGCCCAAGCCATAGTTCTACTTCATTCTCTATTGATTAATCCATTCGTCACAGTCGAACAGGCCGCGAAGGAGTGTAAGTTATCATATAAAGCAGCCAACGATCTCGTTGCCCGTTTTTGTGAAGATGGATATTTGTCGGAAACATCCGGACGAAGTCGAAATAGGTATTTTGTTTTCTCTTCGTATCTTGACTTGTTTGAATAATTATATTTACTAGTGTATTTTGACCTGTTATATCAATTCTATCAATTCCTGAATTTGATTGATATCCTCCCAGAACCGGTTCGAGATTCGGAGGTGGTAGCCTACTAAGACGGACAATGAGCAATCATTGCCCGTCATTTTTTTGTTAAAGCTGCATCAGCTGCGGGAAAATCCAGCGTATGCGTAGTCCCAGAACTCATACTCAAACCTGACGCCTTCGCGGAACTGTCTGGTCATTTCCGCCCTGGTCACTTCATCCGCACTGTCGGCATATCCGTCAATCAGCGACAGGATTTCCTCAACGGATGCCGAAAATTCCTCATCACCGTATTCGTCTATCCACTCGCAGTAGGGGTTACCTTCAGTGACGGCGATAGTTTTAAGGTACTTGCCAACCTCATTGTATATCCAGATGCAAGGAAGCAACGAAGCGAACGCCACTTCCTTGCAGCCTGTACGGATTGCCGCTTCGGTGTGGGCATTGTATGCTGCGGTAACCTTGGATGGCAAGGCGGATGCTTCAATGCCAAAACGCGCAATCATAAGATCATGCATCGCCTTTTCCCCTTCCAATCCGGCTCTGGCGAACTCCGCGAACATTTCCTTCTGTGAAGCATCGTCAATCATATCGGCGAAAGCATACATCTGACGGCCGTAATTGCCGAGATACAGTTCGTCCTGCGCAATATAGCGCTTGAACCTTTCAATGGAAAGGCTTCCGTCTGCAAGTTCAAGGATAAAGGGATGTCCGATAATGTCGGCATAGATACCGGAAGCCTCGGACCAGGCTTCTTCTGTCCATTTTTTCATAATAATTCCTTACGGCGGTATAAACCGCATCAAGTTCAACGGGTTTGTCTCAACAGGTATTTCCTGTACCCCGATTCGGATGCAAATATAGCGGATTTGCATTAACTTTGTCCGTGAAACAGCTTGTTTCATAAAAAAGATCCGGATGAAAGACGATTTCTCAGCTGATGTATTCCGCGCGGTGGCGCTGATTCCAGAGGGCAGGGTCGGAAGCTATGCCCAGGTGGCTGAACTGTCCGGACACGCCGGGGCGGCCAGGGCCGTAGGAAATGCACTTCACCGCAACACGGACCCTCTTCGGGTGCCATGTCACAGGGTGGTGTGCTCGGATGGCAGTCCCGCAGCCGGATATGCCTTCGGCGGCCCTGAGAAGCAGAAAGAGCGGCTCAAGGCAGAAGGAGTCATCTTCAAGGATGACAGCGGGAAAGTGGACATGGCGCGATGCGGCATCGTCATCGAGGACCACCCGCTGGAACCATTCCTGCCATCGGACGGAAGGGTGCTTTTCCTTGGCAGTTTCCCGCCACCCAGGGCACGCTGGTCAATGGATTTCTTCTACCCCAACCCGCAGAACGACTTCTGGCGCATCCAGGGGCTCAACCACTTCTCAGATGCCGGGCATTTCATTGCGGAAGGCGGAAAGGGCTTCGACTGCGGAAAGATCCAGGCTTTCTGCCGGGAAAAGGGACTCGCTTTCTTTGACACCGCATCACGTGTCTGCCGCCTGAAAGGCAATGCCAGCGACGAGTTCCTTGTCATCCTGCGCCCAGCGGACATCTCAGGTATGCTTGAGGCAATGCCCCTGTGCAATACCATAGTCACAACCGGAGGCAAATCCTCGGAGGAGTTCACAGCCATTCTGGACAGGAAAGGCATAGCAGGCATAGCGCAGCCGCCAATAGGCGGATATGCAGATATCCGGATAGACGGCAGGGACATACGATGGTGGCGCATGCCCTCATCATCGCGGGCCTATCCGATGAAGCTGCAAGACAAGGCAGCGCTTTATCGCAAAGTATTCTGATAAAAAAAGGGCTGACCATTATTTTGGTCAACCCCTTTTTCATTTATCAGTAATCTGTTAGTTATCCCACCAAGTAACACTGATCGGGCTCTTGCTCTGGTAATCCAGGAAGGTAACCGGAATAGGATCTGTAGGGATGCCATCTGAGTTATAGCCGGTGGCAATCCAGCGGAGACCTGTGGAAGCGAACCAGTCAGCGACGTCCTGAGTACAGTAGATGGTGAGACCGCCATTAGAGCCAGGTCTTTTCTCATAAGCTGCATTGTTACCACACATGAAGTAGCTTGAACGGTTCGGGAACATGAATGTATCGCCGCAGTAGATCTCCCTCAATGAATGGTCGAGGTAGAAGAAGTAACCGGTATAGGTGGTACTTGTTGAGAGCAGTGAATTCATAGGATCGAGCATTGAAACGTCAACAACCTCAAGTGCATCGCAACGGTTGTAGAGCGAACGTACGTCAGAAGCTGAAGCGAAGCTGAAGTTCGGAGTGTTGAGTTTGGTCAGGCTGTGGCAGTGCCAGAATGTGTTGCATACATAGGTTGCACTGGATGTATCCCATCCTTCAAGATCAAGTTCAGTAAGTGCGTAGCAGTAACCGAAGGTGCCCTTGAATGTAGAACCGTTCTCTACATTCCAGTTCTTGAGACCTGTGATGGACTCAAGCTCGTAGCAATAACCGAATACATAAGTGAAGTCAGTACAGTTTTCTGTATTGAAGTTGGAAACGTCCAGAGTCTTCAGTTTCTCGCAATACTGGAACATATACATCATAGTCTCAACATTCTCTGTATTGAATGAGCTGACATTGAGTTCTGTGAGCTGGTTGCAGCCGTTGAACATAGAACGCATGGTGGAGCAGACTGAAGTGTTGAAATTGCTGAGATCAAGGGACTTCAGGCTCTTGTATGAGCAGCCTGTCAGACAGAACATATAGGACATATCCTCAACATTTTCCGTATTGAGGGCCTTGAGGTTGACAATCTCCTCGAGTTCGCCGAAGTATGCGAACATATATGAAGCGTCTGAAGGAAGGATAATCTGGGAAGCAGGGGTGCTTACCATCGCAATACCGGAGCTTGGATCGACTGACAGGTAAACAGGGTTGTCTGAAGAAAGATCGGCGATATCCACACCGTTTGTATTTGCACTGTTGGTGTCAAAGACAATCCTTGTCACAACATAGTCATTCTGTGAGTATGAGGCCATGTCGTCCATTGTTGCCTGCTGCTTGAGAGCAGCATTGAAATCCATACCGCAGCAGAGAATAGCCTCACCGCCGGTGGTGACTGTCTCGAAAGTATCGAATGAGAACTCAGCCTCATAGTACTTTGAACGTTCTACCGTGAACGAAGCGCCGCTCTTCATCTTGAGTACATTGGACTTCTTGCCGCCGTCAGCAATGAGCTGGATGGTCATGCCAGTATAGGTATTGGCAGGGATGGAGATATAGAACGGAGCTGCAGCAGCGCCGATCTCGATGCCGTTGCCACAATCGAGCACGATGCTCTTCTGGCCGTCCTCAGCAATGACTGCAGCATCACCGTCAAGTGTGTAAGGGCCTGCCATAGGCTGATCCGCAGTGACTATTATCTGCTTTACAACTATGCCGGCCTGGGATGTCTTGACATTGAGCTGGAGCAGACCACCGAGGTTCTTGAATGCAAGGAGTGTGGTGTCAGCGTTGAATGCTCTCATAGGTACGAACTTGCAGACATTGCCGACCTGGCTCTGAGTACCCGGGAATGCCACAGCAGCATTGACAGGGGCATATGCCTCATAAGGGCCGCCGGTAAGTGTGTCACCTGCGAAGAAGGTGAAATATGAGAAATTGGAACCACCTTCATCTGCAGAATAAAGGTCGCGGCCTTCAGCTGAATTTACCAGACCTTTGATCTCGATGCGGTCACCTGCCTGCCATGTAGGATGATACACATCGCCTTCCTTGATCAGGCTGGCGCGGGTGTCCGGTGTTTCGATAGAAGCCGCAAAAGTGAGAGGTGTCCTGCCACCCTTGCTGATCGGCTTTGCAGAGAAATCTTCTGCCATCTGGCAGCTTGTCAAAACAGCAGCTGCCGCTAATACAGTGACTAATGCTTTTTTCATTTGGTTTTCCTCCCGATTAAAATGGTTTAACTGCCTCGAAGAGGTCAAATGAGAAGCCCGCACCCTTGCCGAAGTCCTCGTTGGAACCGTTGGTGCCACTTGCGCAAATAAGGCTCTCAGCCTTGAGAACAGCGATCTCAGCGCAAGGAGATTGATAAAGTTTCTTCATTTTTGATAATAGATTTAGTAATAAAGTGAAAGTATTGCTCTTACAAAGTTATAAAAAAAATAAGTAATACACAATTATTCCAGACCTTTGCTTATTCTCTCAATCTGAGCGGATTCGCGGAGCATATCGATGAAAATGTCCGCAGCACGCTTGCGGTAGCCCTCCCTGTGCCTGTGAACACTGCCCACCATGGTATAATTGCCGCCCTCAAGGGGAATGGCCACCAGATTGGTGCGGTAGTATGCAGCCAGGGATGATACCACAGCGATGAGATTTGTGCTCTGCACGATATCCATGATCAGGTTAGGGTCGTTGACCTCGGCCATCACATTAAGTTTCCTGGTATCCAGGCCGAGGAAGCGGTCAAAAGCGCGCCTTGCCTGAAGGCTCTTGCCAGGCAGGAGTATGCGGTGGTTTTCCAGATCCTCGAGGGTCAGGCATTTCCGGGAGGCCATCGGATGGTCCTTCCTCATTATGGCGCAGAGGCTGTTCCTGAAAAGCGGCTCGGACTCCAGCTCTTCGTATGACATCACAGGCTCGAAGGCAAGCACAAGGTCGAATTTCTTGTTGCGCAGCATATCGAGCAGATCCATGGCTATCTCCGACTGTATCCTGAGCCTCACTCCGGGATGCTCCCTGATGAAGCGGCTGACGGTGCCGGTAAGCAGCGAGCTGAATGAAGTCGTAGTGCCGATGCGCAGCGTACCGGACAGGGCGCCCTTGAGGTCGCGCATCTTGTCACTGCAGATCTCCGAATCCTCTATGGTCTTCTTGGCGAGGGGAAGCAGTTCCTCCCCCGCCTCTGTCAGGACCACAGAATGCCTGGTCCTGTCGAAAAGCTGGGCGTCAATCTCATCCTCCAGCTGGCGTATCTGCTGGGAAAGTGTGCCCTGGGTGATGTACAGCAGGCGTGATGCCTCTGAAAAATTCAAGGTCTGAGCGAGCGTTACGAAATACTTCAAATGACGGAGTTCCATGGCCGGGAATGCTATTTGCTTACAAATATATTAATAACATCGGGCAAATACAATCGGGCAAGTCTCGGACTTGTCCGATTTTTTAATTATATTTGAGGAAATTTTCAGTGAAAATGGGTGAACTGGACATAGTATTCGCAACTGCGGAACATATCGCCCTGTGCCAGGAGATATCGGACACCATAGCCGAGGCGGCGAAGGACAAGAACTCCGGTCTGGCGCTGAGGGCTCCTGAATACATACGCACAAAGATTGAGGCGGGCAACGGCGTGATCGCCCTGGACGAGGGCCGCTTCGCCGGTTTCTGCTACATCCAGCCATGGGAACACGGGCTGTTTGTGGCTCATTCCGGACTGATCGTCAAGCCGGCATACCGCGGCCGCGGTCTGGCGACACAGCTCAAGCGCAAGGCCTACGAGCTGACACGACAGAAATACCCTCAGGCTAAGATCTTCGGGCTGACCACAAGTCCCGCAGTCAAGGACATCAACACCTCCCTCGGATACAGTACGGTACCCTACAGTCAGATCACCGCGGACATCAATTTCTGGAAAGGCTGCTGCAGCTGCGTCCACTACGGGACGCTCTGCCGCAACGGCTTCGAATCCTGCAACTGCTCCGCGATGCTGCTCGATCCCGACAAACAATAAATCAAACATATCATGAAAAGCAGACATTTCCTCAAGATTCAGGATTATACTCCTGAAGAAATCAAAGAATATATCGACCTCGCAGCCAAGCTGAAAGCCGACAAGAAAGCCGGACGCGAGGTTAAGGAACTCCAGGGCAAGAACATCGCCATCCTCTTCGAGAAGGCATCCACACGTACAAGATGCTCCTTCGAGGTCGCAGCCAGCGACCAGGGCGCATTCACCACTTACCTCGGTTCCGTAGGTTCCCACCTCGGCATCGACGAATCGATGGATGACACCGCGCGCGTGCTCGGCAGACTCTTCGACGGCATCGCATACCGCGGATACGGACAGCACATCGTCGAGCGCATTGCAGAGCTCGCGGGTGTTCCGGTATGGAACGCCCTCACGGACGAGGCACACCCTACCCAGACCCTTGCCGACATCCTGACCATCATGGAGCACACTGACAAGCCGCTCAAGGACGTGACAGTGGCATTCGTCGGAGACACACGCTTCAACACCTGCAACAGCCTTCTGCTGGGCTGCATCAAGATGGGCATGCAGTTCCGCGCCGTCAGCCCGGCTAAGCTCCAGCCTTCCATCTACATCCAGGAGGAAGCCCGCCGCATCGCCAGGGAGACCGGAGGCAGCCTGACTGTCACCGATGACGTCAAGGCCGGCATCAAGGGCTGCGACTTCATCTACACCGACGTATGGGTGTCAATGGGCGAGCCGGCATCAGTATGGGACGAGCGCGTCGAGATGCTCCGCCCATACCGCGTGGATTCGGCGATGATGGCCGCCACAGGCAATCCTGACTGCAAGTTCATGCACTGCCTGCCGTCATTCCACGACACCTCCATCAAGATGGGCCGCGAACTCCTCGACAAGTACGGGCTCGACGGCGTGGAGGTCAGCAACGAAGTATTCGAATCCCCTGCAAGCATAGTATTCGACGAAGCCGAGAACAGGATGCACACCATCAAGGCTGTGATGCTCAAGAGCTTCCGCCAAAAATAAAACGTCATGAGAAAAGCAATTCTTACCGCATTTCTGGCATTCGCCACGATTTGCAACTGCCAGGCGGCCAAATACAAGACCCCTGCAAGCGTATCAGTCATCCCACAGCCACAGGAAGTCCTTGCGGATAAAGGACATTTCAATGCCAGAGGCGCCAGCGTAAGCGTGGATCCCGCCCTCGGAGAATTCGCACAGAAGCGCGTGGCGGCATTCGCCACCAGGCTGAGCATGGCCAGCGGCAAGGAGAGCGCAATTGTAAAGAAAGGCAGGATAGCATTCCGCAAGGACGCGACACTGCAGGCCGAAGCCTATGTCATCACCATCTCCCCGAAGAAGGTGGATGTCGCAGCGGCGGACCTCAACGGCTGCGTATATGCCATCCAGACCCTGAAGCAGATGCTGCCGGAGGCAATATTTGCCGGCGAGGCGGCAGCCGATGCGGACTGGACACTGCCATGCGTGCTCATCCGCGACTGGCCGAGGTTCCAGTATCGGGGCATGCACCTTGACGTGGTGCGGCATTTCTTCAGCAAGGAGGAAGTGCTGCGGTACATCGACCTGCTCGAGATGCACAAGATGAACCGCCTGCACTGGCATCTGACCGACGACCAGGGATGGAGAATACCGGTCGATGCATATCCTCGCCTCGCGGAAGTCAGCTCCCGCCGCGCTCAGACCGTCATCGGCCGCAACAGCGGCAAATACGACGGCATACCGCACGGAGGATGCTACACCAAAGCGGAGATACGCGAGATCGTAGCCTACGCTCAGGAGCGCGGCATCACCATAATACCGGAGGTTGACATGCCGGGTCACATGGTCGCAGCTCTGGCGGCATATCCGGAACTCGGCTGCACGGGCGGACCGTACGAAGTATGGCAGAAGTGGGGCATCTCCAAAGATGTCCTCTGCCTCGGCAAGGACGCCACCTACGATTTCCTCAAGGCCGTGTTCGACGAGGTATGCGAACTCTTCCCTTCCGAGTACATCCACATAGGCGGCGACGAATGTCCGAAGGCCAGATGGAAGGAATGCCCGGACTGCCAGGCGAAGATTGCGGAACTGGGTCTCAAGGGTGACGGCAAGTATTCAGCCGAATACTACCTTCAGAGCTATGTCACAAAGTACATCGAGAATTACCTGGCCTCCAAGGGCCGCAAGGTCATAGGCTGGGATGAGATTCTCGAAGGTGAGATCTCCCCTAATGCCACGGTGATGTCATGGCGCGGAGTCAAGGGCGGCCGGGCGGCCGTCAAACTTGGCCATACCGTCATAATGACCCCTAACTCCCACTTCTACTTCGACTACTACCAGACCAAGAGTCCGAAGGAACGCGAACCTCTCGGCATAGGAAATTTCATCCCGGTGGAGAAGGTTTACGGATTCGAGCCTTTCACCGAAGACATGACAGAGGAGCAGCGCTCCCTCATACTTGGCTGCCAGGCCAACATGTGGACCGAATACGTTGCCACCAATGAGCATCTGGAGCACATGGTGCTCCCAAGGATGTGCGCCCTCAGCGAAGTACAGTGGTGCCGTCCGGAACGCAAGGACTACGACAGATTCCTCGGCAATCTGTCGAAGATGCTCCGCATTCTTGACAGGACCGGCTACTCATACGCACCATACATCAAAGAGGACGGAAAAGTAAAATAATAATCAGTTCAATTAATAACCATTAATTTTAAACGTTTCAGACTATGGAAGAAAACGAGAAGAACGAGAAGTTCGAAGAGATCAAGGACAAGATCGAAGACAAATTCGAAGACGTAAAGGAAGAAGTTAAAGAAACCTACGCAGACGTCAAGGAAAACGTCAAGGACACAATCGAGGACATCAAGAAGGAAATTGACGACTACACAGCCGAGCAGGATCCTCAGGACGTACAGGACAACAAGGTGATGGCAGTGCTTGCCTATATCGGCATACTCGTGCTCATCCCTCTGTTCGCTGCGAAGAAATCCAAGTTCGCAAAGTTCCATACCAATCAGGGGCTCATCCTCTGCATTATCGCCATTGCATGCAACTTCCTGAGGAAAGTTCCTGTTGTAGGCTGGATATTCGGAATCGTTGACCTCGTGGTCTTTGTACTGGCCGTCGTCGGCATCGTTTACGCAGTTCAGGGCAAGGCCAAGGAACTCCCTGTAGTAGGTAACTGGAAGCTTCTCAAATAAGTTATTTATTAACGATTGTCAGATTTCTTAACTATCTTTGCGCCACTTTTTCAGTAAAGATACGTCAATCAATAATAATTTAATAGAAATGAAGAACACACTTTCAGATCGTCTCAACAATCTCGCGCCATCCGCAACCCTCGCCATGTCCCAGAGGAGCGGCGAGCTCAAGGCAAGCGGCGTGGATGTCATCAACATGTCAGTCGGTGAGCCTGACTTCAACACCCCGGACCACATCAAGGAAGCCGGCAAGAAGGCTATCGACGATAACTGGACACGCTACTCCCCTGTCCCTGGTTATCCTGACATCAAGAAGGCAATCGTAGAGAAGCTCAAGAAAGAAAACAATCTCGAGTACACCACCGACGAAGTCCTCGTATCCAACGGTGCGAAGCAGTGCGTCTGCAACGCGGTGCTGGCACTCGTGAACGCAGGTGAGGAAGTCATCATCCCTGCACCATATTGGGTAAGCTACCCTCAGATGGTGAAGCTCGCTGAAGGCACACCTGTATATGTTGAAGCAAAGATCGAGGCTGATTTCAAGATCACTCCCGCACAGCTCGAGTCAGTGATCACCCCGAAGACCAAGCTCATCATCCTCTGCTCCCCAAGCAACCCTACAGGTTCCGTATATTCACAGGAAGAACTCGAAGGCCTCGCAGAAGTCATCAAGAAGCACGATGACCTCTATGTCCTCGCCGATGAGATCTACGAGCACATCAACTATGTAGGCAAGCACGCATCCATCGCTTCCATCCCTGGCATGAAGGAGCGCACCATCATCATCAACGGTGTATCCAAGGCTTACGCAATGACAGGATGGCGCATCGGCTTCATGGCTGGTCCGCAGTGGATAGTCAAGGGCTGCAACAAGCTCCAGGGCCAGTACACCAGCGGTCCTTGCTCAATGAGCCAGAAGGCCGCAGTCGTAGCATGGAACGCAGACCAGAGCTGCGTCGAGGAGATGCGCAAGGCATTTGAGCGCCGCCGCGACCTCATCGTCAAGCTCGCCAAGGAAGTACCGGGCCTCGAGGTAAATGTACCGCAGGGCGCATTCTACCTCTTCCCTAAGTGCTCATCATACTTCGGCAAGAGCTTCGGCGACCGTAAGATCAACACTTCTTCCGACCTTGCAATGTACCTCCTCGAGGAAGGCCACGTGGCTACCGTGGGCGGCGACGCATTCGGTTCACCTGAATGCTTCCGCATGTCCTACGCAACCTCAGACGAGAACATCGTCGAGGCCATCAGCCGCATCAAGGCTGCTCTCGCAAAGCTCAAATAATGAGACGCATCTTAAAGCAGATATTGTTGACAGCCGCAGTGTCAGTCATCCTGACAGCCTGCGGCTGTCCTTCTTGTATGCAGAAGAAGGCATGCAGGACCTTCATTGACGCGAAAACCGCAGCATGGTCCGCCGATGAGCAGGTCAATCAGATAATCTTCGTATTCGGCACGGAAGGTTCGGAAGCAAAGGTGGTGATGATGGCCCGCAGGCCTGACGGCAAATGGAAGAAGGCCCTCTCCTGCGATGCATTCATAGGCCGGAACGGCCTGGGCAAGACCCGCGAGGGTGACGGCAAGACCCCTGTCGGGGACTTCGGCATACTCCAGGCATTCGGCATCAAGCCCAATCCCGGCACCGCCGTACCGTACCTTGACGTGACACCCGATCTGTACTGCTGCGGCGACACCGTGGCGTACAACCGCTTCATTGACATACGCGAATACCCGCACAAGTGCGAGGGAGAGCATATGATAGAATATGTGCCAAGCTACAATTACGGATTCTTCCCGGATTACAACGCCGAATGCGTCTTCGGACTCGGGTCAGCCATATTCTTCCACTGCACAGGCTCAAAACCATACACCGCCGGCTGCGTTGCAGTCAGCGAGAAGAATATGGTCAGGATACTGAAAGCGATTGACAGCAGCGCAAGGCTGGTCATCGATTACATGCCCGGCAGATAATCGTATTTCTTAAGGAATTCCATCAGGCGGAGTCCCATCTTGGGGCTCCGCTTTATGTAACTGCGGTGGTCCTCACCGTCGAAGACAACCATCTCCGAATCAGGAAGCGAGTCGGCTATGAGCTTTGTGTGCTCAACCGAGATCAGGTCCTCGCTGCCGACGGTCACCAGCACGGGACACTTGACCGCCGCAAGCTCTGCCGGATCGATCTGAGGCTCTTCGAGCATCATCAGCGCCAGAGGCGTACCTTCACTGAGTATGTATGCCTTGAACTCCTCGAAGCCGTCTCCGCAGTCAGGGTAAAGGTTCGCACCGCTTATGGCCATCAGTCCGCAGGTCCCGGGATGTGCCATCTCGAGCAGCAGCGCGTTCACGCCACCGTCGCTCCAGCCGTATATGGCAGGCTTGACGAGGCCGAGCTTATTGATGAAGTGATAGAAATCCTCCGCCATGTCAGCATAATGATACTCGTCCAGCAAGGCATTCGCCCCCTGGCCGCGGGAATCAGGACTATATACGCGGTAGCCCGCCATTGCGAGCTCCATCGCCTGCGTCTGCATGCTGAAATGGGAACCTCCGTTGCCGTGCAACAGCACGACAGGCTTTCCGCCCTCAGGGCCGCGCATCGCGTAAAAAAGATTCTGTCCGTTAACCTCAATTGTGGCGCCGGCCTCCGGCCATTTGCGGCTGCGCCAGCGCAGGGCGTTGAAATACAGGAACGCCCTTGTCTTCCTTATGATTTTCACAGTGCTGAAGAGAAAATATTATCCTTTGAAATATACTTGTCATACGCCCATAGGGCAGCGATGATCAATGCCATCGTTATGAAGCCGGCCAGACCCGTGGCCCCTACCGTAAGGTCATTGCCGCCCTGCACAAGGAACAGAGTCGTACCGCTGGAGGCGTTTATGGTACCATGGAAAATGGCGGCAGGATATACCGAACCGGCCTTTTTGACAAGATACAGTTCGACGATGCCGAGCAGTATGCAGAACACTATCATCATTGGCACACCGAGCACAGGATGCTGCGGATAGTTGTGACCGCAGAGAATCAGAGGGAAATGCCATATTCCCCATACGATACCTATGAAAAGTGCCGCCTTCCAAAAAGACTTGCCACGCAGCGCCGAAGCAAGATAGTTGCGCCAGCCGTATTCCTCTCCGAAGGCAGCCACAGCATTGATGGTGCATCCTGCAAATATGGAGCTGACAAGGGTGGCAATTATCATCACTGCCGGAGGAAGCGATGCAAACTGCTCATTCACGGTCGCCAGGGTCTCCTCATCAAGATTGCCCTGCATGGAAATCAACTGTTCCGGTCCGTAATGAAAAATGGTGCCGGGCATGAGTCCTGAGATAAGCGTGGTGATGCCGAAAGCTATCAACGGCAGCACCAGGGCGACAAGCCAGGTCCAGTTGATCCTGAAATTCAGAAGCCCAGTGCTCTTCAACGGCTCGTGGTCCTTCCTTTGCAGCAGCATGGCCGTAATCATTGGCAAAAACATATAACCGGCCGCAAACAAGGTATATCCGATTGACGATGTTCTGATATTGTATCCCGTATATGCGAAATAGACAAGAAATGCCAGCCAGGACAGGACGCATACATCCAGGGAGAAACGTATTGCTTTCTTCATATAATATAATATAATATAATGTGTATATACCTACAAAATTAAAACTATTTATTGTTTAATGCAAGCAATTTATCGTTTTATTTAACACTTTTATGTCATAGTCCGGCGGAGAACATCATATCCCATTTTTTTGTAACTTCGCTTGATTATATCATTTGACGCCATGAAACAGCTCATAAACCATTTCACTGACAACGACCTCTACACCTTTACCTGCCAGTACTATGTGCTGGAGAAGTACCCCCGTGCCGAGGTGGAATACACTTTCTACGACCGCAACCATCAGATTTATCCGAAGGGTTTCGCGGAGCTCCTTCAGGAGCAGGTCAACTATATGGCCAATGTGGTCATCACGGACGAGGAGGTTGACTTCATGGCACGCAAGTGCGTCTGGCTGCCGCTCTGGTACTTCACCTTCCTCAAGGGTTACCGCTTCAATCCCAAGGAGGTGAGGATCTCCCAGGACGAGGAAGGACATCTCGAGATCAACGTCCACGGCAAATGGTTCTCCACCATAATGTGGGAGATGCCTCTGCTCTCATCGATATCCGAGATCATGCACACTCTCCGCGGCGACCTAGAGCGTTACGACGCTGCACTTGAGGAGAAGCGCGCGAAGGACAAGATGGTCAGCATACTCAGCAACGGCCTCGTCCTCGGCGACATGGGAACACGCCGCCGCCTGAGCTTCGCCCACCAGGACATGGTGGTCAGAGTGATGAAGGAAGTTGCCGAATCGCAGCAGTGGCCGGGCAAGTTCACCGGCACCAGCAACGTATGGCTCGCCATGAAATATGGCTGCAGCCCTCTCGGCACAATGTCCCACCAGCTCATCTCATTCGAAGAGAACGTCAGCGGTCTGTTCGAGTGCAACTTCAACGTGATGAAGAAATTCAGCGACGTATTTGACGGCGACAACGGCATCTACCTTTATGACTGCTTCGGCGACAAGGTATTCTTCTCCAACCTCTCCAAGAGGATGGCGATGATGTACAAGGGCCTGCGCGTTGACAGCGGCAACGAAGAGGAGCAGACCGAGAAAATCATAGAAAAATACAAGTCCCTCGGCATCGACCCGGCCACCAAGCAGGTGGTATTCAGCAACGGCCTCAACATCGACCGCGCCATCGAGATACACAAGTATTGCGCGGGACGTGTCCAGGACTCCTACGGTGTAGGCACCTTCCTGACCTGCGACGTCACAGGCTGCGAACCGATGAACATAGTGGTCAAGCTCACCCGCGGCCGCATCACCGAGCAGCGCGAATGGCATGACTGCGTCAAACTCTCATGCAACACCGCCAAGACTCTCGGCAACGAAGCCAAGTGCAAGTACCTCATAAGCCAGTTACCCGAATAACAAACACACAGACAAGATATGAAACACACAATTATCGCAGGTTTCCTCGCAGCGGGAACCATCATGGCGACATCAGGCTGCAGCCTTCTGACAAGCATCAACTGGGACGCCTCCCAGCTCACGGCAGCAGCCTCAAACGTAATGACGGCAGCTTCCATCACTGACGAACAGATCGTGGAACTCAGCAAGCAGGCAGTGAAGCAGTACGACGCTGAGAACACCGTGGACACCGGTGTATATTACCAGCGCCTCAAGAAGCTCCTCGGCAAGACCACAGAGATCGAGGGCATCCCTATCAACTTCAAGGTATATAAACTCAACGAAGTGAATGCATTCGCCTGCGGCGACGGTTCCATCCGCGTTTACAGCGGTCTGATGGACATCATGGACGACGGCGAACTCATGGCCATCATCGGTCACGAGATGGGTCACGTTGTACACAAGGACACCAAGAATGCGATGAAGAAGGCATACATGACCGCAGCAGCACGCGACGTGGTCAATGCAGCCGGCACACTCGGAGCCATCACAAAGACCCAGCTCGGCGACATCGCTGAAGCATACGTAGGCTCTCAGTACAGCCAGCAGCAGGAATTCGCAGCAGACGATTACGGCTTCAAGTTCTCCACTGAGATGGGCTTCAATCCTTACAGCATGGCCACAAGCCTCGAAAAACTCGTGCAGCTTGCCGGCAGCTCCAAGGCCTCCCTCGTACAGAAAATGTTCTCTTCGCACCCTGACAGTGCCGAAAGAGCGGCAAAAATGCGCGAAAAAGCTGATTCTTATACAAATAAGAAATAATTATTATATTTGTAACGAAACTAAATTATTAAAACTCAATACAATGGGAAAATTTGAAATCACAGTCAGGAAGAACGGCGAGTTCCAGTTCAACCTCAAGGCCACCAACGGTCAGGTAATCCTCACCAGCGAAGGTTACACAACAAAGGCAGCATGCCTCAACGGTATCGAATCAGTAAAGAAGAACGCCAAGGAAGAAAAGCGTTTTGAAACCCTCGTTGCAAAGAACGGCAAGCCTTACTTCAACCTCAAGGCTACCAACGGTCAGGTTATCGGCCAGAGCCAGATGTACGCTTCTGAAAAGAACTGCGCCAACGGTATCGCATCCGTTATGAAGAACGCTCCTGAAGCAGAAGTCGTAGAAGCTATCTAACATAAGATTGATGAAGAGGATACTTTTCACGGCATTTGCCCTGTCCTGCCTTCTTGCCTTCAGTTCCTGCAAGCGTCAGTCAGCTCCGGCGGTTGCCGGATCAGATGAAGAGCTGCTGGAAGATGCTGCCTTGGGAATGGACATGTTCGAAGATGCATCCGGTGAGGATGCCGTCGAAGAAGAAGTCCCGGAGGAGAATGCGGAAGACACTGCCGAAAACGAGGAGTTTGAAGAGAACATGCCTCTGAGCTATTCCGAAGTCGATACCAAACCGATATTCGAAAGCAAGAGCGACACCACCTTCCGTGACTGGATTGCAGAGCGCATACAATATCCCGAGAAAGCTGTCGGAAACGGCAAATCGGGAACGGTTATGGCGCAATTCACAGTTGACACCCTCGGAAAGGTATCCGATATCAAGATATTACGGAGCGTTGACCCGGCGCTTGACTCAGAAGTCATCCGCGTTCTGGCCTCATCACCTGACTGGAAATCAGCCTCACACGAGGACAGTCTGGTCGCTGTGAGCTACGTGATTCCGGTGAAATTCACCGCTCCGAAAAAAAAGATCAGGCGCAAATGAAATTTTTTTAAAATAATTATTTTTTATTCCAAAAACTTACTACATTTGCGGCAACTATAAACAAGTGCCCCAGTTGGAGGCAAACTATTTATTGAGAATAAAAGTTTTATTATATCATTAACCTTAAACAAATTAAAAAAATGAAGAAAGTATCTGTATTGGCTCTCGTAGCAGCTGTTGCTATGCTTGCTGTATCTTGCAAGAACCAGCCTAAGGAAGAAGAAGTTGTAGTTGAAGAACCAGTAGTAGAAGAAGTAGTTGAGGCTGCTGAAGAAGCTACTGAAGCTGTTGAAGAAGTAGTTGAAGAAGCTGCTGAAGCTGTTGAAGCTGCTGCTGAGACCGCTGAATAATTTATTCAACGACATCAAAAATAAGCGATCTGACTACCAAGTCAGATCGCTTATTTTTTTGGCATCTTCCTTCCGTTGTTCTCCGGTCGAAAGATTCTTGATGCTCACCACTCCTTCGGCCATCTCGTCGCCGCCCACGATTGCGAGGTACTTTATTCCCTTGCGGTCGGCATAGTCGAACTGCTTCTTGAGTTTGGTCGCATCCGGATATATCTCGCAACGGACTCCACGGGCACGGAGCTGTGCGGCTATAGGAATGACATAGGCTGTCTCGGCCTCTCCCATATTGGTAAAGAGGATGTCAGCCGTACCGTTGATGTCCTTAGGGAAGAGATCGAGGCCCTTGAGCACGTCATAGATGCGGTCCGCACCAAATGAAATGCCCACTCCTGACATGTCAGGAAGGCCGAAGATGCCGGTAAGGTCATCGTAGCGGCCGCCACCGCAGATGCTGCCGATCTCGAAATCCTTGGCCTTGACTTCGAAGATCGCACCTGTATAATAATTAAGGCCGCGGGCGAGGGAAAGATCCAGCTGAACCTCGGACTTGATACCCGCATTGGAGATGAGTCCGAACAGGGTCCTGATCTCCTCGATACCCTTCATGCCCACCTCAGAGGCGGCGAGCACTTCACTCATCTTCGCGATCTTCTCATCGGTCGTGCCTTCGAGCAGAAGGACAGGCTCAATGATGGAGATGGCATTTTCCGTAAGTTCCTTCTCGCGGAGCTCCTCCTTGACTGCATCCAGGCCTATCTTGTCGATCTTGTCGATTGCCACGGTGATGTCCACCATCTTGTCAGGCTGGCCGCATACCTCGGCGATACCTGCAAGTATCTTGCGGTTGTTGATCTTGACGCACACATTGATGCCCATCTTGCCGAATACCTCGTCAACTATCTGAACGAGCTCGAGTTCGTTGATGAGGGACTTGCTTCCGATGACATCCACGTCGCACTGGTAGAATTCGCGGTAGCGGCCCTTCTGAGGACGGTCAGCACGCCATACCGGCTGTATCTGATAACGCTTGAACGGGAATGATATCTCATTCTGATGCTGAACCACGAATCTTGCGAAAGGCACGGTAAGGTCATAGCGCAGACCCTTTTCGCACACCTTGAGGGAAAGAGCATTGCTGTTCATCCTGGTGCCCTCTTCGGTCTGCATCTCGTAAGACTTGAAATCTATGCCGGAGAAAGCGTCCCCGGAGTTGAGCACCTTGAAGAGGAGTTTGTCACCCTCGTCGCCGTATTTGCCGAGCAGGGTGCTGAGGTTCTCGATAGAAGGTGTCTCAATGCACTGGAATCCATATTTTGCGAATACACTCCTGACCGTGTTGAAGATGTAGTTGCGTCCTACCATCTCTACAGGGCCGAAATCACGTGTACCCTTTGGAATTGAAGGTTTTTGAGCCATAATATTATTGTTTGTTTCTGATATATTCATCTATTGCGGCGGCAGCCCTGCGGCCGGCGCCCATTGCCAGTATCACCGTTGCTGCACCTGTCACTGCATCGCCTCCGGCGAAAATGCCCTGGCGTGTCGTGGCGCCATCCTCCGAAGCCACTATGCAGCCGCGGCGGTTGATCTCCAGTCCGGAAGTCGTGCTTGAGATGAGCGGATTCGGCGAAGTGCCCAGAGCCATGATTACCACATCCGCCTCGATGTCAAACTCCGAGCCTTCCACAGGCACCGGACTGCGGCGTCCGCTCTCATCCGGCTCCCCGAGTTCCATCTGCAGGCAGCGCAGACCCTTCACCCATCCGCGACCATCATCCAGGACAGCCACAGGGTTGGTGAGGAGGCGGAACTCAATCCCCTCCTGCTTTGCGTGATGCACTTCCTCGACGCGGGCGGGAAGCTCCTTTTCGGTACGTCTGTACACTATAGTGACATGCGAACCGAGGCGGAGAGCCGTGCGTGCCGCATCCATTGCGACATTGCCGCCTCCCACCACCGCCACATTGCGGCCAATGCGTATCGGAGTATCACTCTCTGCGGAATATGCCTGCATCAGATTGCTGCGGGTAAGGTATTCGTTGGCCGAAAAGACACCGTTGAGGTTCTCTCCCGGTATGCCCATGAACTTCGGCAGCCCGGCGCCGGAGCCCACGAACACGGCCTCGAAGCCTTCCTTATCCATAAGCTCGTCTATGGTGACAGTGCGGCCGATGACGACATTGGTCTCTATCTTCACGCCAAGCCTGCGGACATTGTCAATCTCAGGAGCCACCACCTTGTCCTTCGGAAGCCTGAACTCCGGAATGCCGTACTGCAGCACGCCGCCGGCCTTGTGGAGCATCTCGAAGATGGTCACGTCATAGCCCATCCTGGCAAGGTCGCTGGCACACGCCAGACCTGAAGGGCCGCTGCCGACCACAGCCACCTTATGCCCGTTGGATGCAGCCCTGTCTGCCGCGAAGACGCCGTTCTCCCGGCTCCAGTCTGCCACAAAACGCTCCAGGCGTCCTATACTGACAGCCTCGCCCTTTTTTCCGAGCACGCAGCCGGACTCGCACTGAGTCTCCTGCGGGCATACTCGTCCGCAAACTGCAGGCAGCGAACTGTCCTGAGCTATGATATGCGCCGCAGAAGCGAAATCCCCATCCTTCACCCTGGCCACGAAGGCAGGTATCTGAATATGCACCGGACAATGCTGAACGCACTGAGGATCCTTGCAGTTCAGACAGCGTGCCGCCTCCGCCACAGCCTCGAGCCTGTCGTAGCCGTAGCACACTTCATCAAAATTCTTCGCTCTTGCTAGAGGGTCCTGCTCACGTACAGGCACTTTCTTGAATCTGTCCATCATCAGCCCCTCCCTATTCTGCATTTGTGATCCGCCTCTATCTCCTGGTCGCGGTAGAGCGTCTGACGGCGCATCGCCTCATCGAAATCCACCTTGTAGCCATCGAATTCAGGGCCGTCAACGCAGGCGAACTTCGTCTGCCCGGCCACCGTCACGCGGCAGGCACCGCACATGCCAGTGCCGTCAACCATGAGCGTATTGAGACTGACCGTCATCAATATTCCCTTGCCGCGGAGAGCCTCCGTGGCAAATTTCATCATTATCATAGGACCTATGGCCACAGCATTGTCGTAGTGACGTCCCTCTGCCAGCAGACGGTTGATCACTCCGGTGACCATACCCTTCTCCCCTGCCGAACCGTCGTCGGTGCAGATGTAGAGATTGTCGCAGACCGCCGCCATCTCCTCGCGGAAAATCAGCATATCGGCATTCTTTGCGCCTATGATGACATCCACCTTGACACCTCTGGAGTGCAGGTATTTCACCTGTGGATATACCGGAGCGGCACCGAGGCCGCCGGCAATGAACAGGAATCTGGAAGCCTCCAGCAGGGAATCGTCCCAGTCCATGAACTCGGAAGGCCTGCCGAGAGGTCCAACAACATCTGTGAAGCAGTCGCCCTCCTCCATGGAGCAGATCAGGCGGGTGGATGCGCCAACCGCCTGAGTGCATATCGTAACCAGTCCCTTATCCTTGTCAAAATCGCAGATTGTCAGAGGGATGCGTTCCCCCTGCTCCCTGGCGCGCACAATGAGGAACTGGCCCGGAGCAGCCGCTGCGGCAAGCCTCGGGGCCTCCACGTCCATCAGAGTGACAAGCGGATTGAGGACCCTTTTCTTTACTATCCTGTACATCCGGCCCTACTTTTTTGCAGATGGAGCCGGTGTCACAATCTTTGCGTCGTAACCGAGCTTCTCAATGGCAGCCTCAAGCTTCTTGACGTCAGTCTTGCGTGTATCATACTTGATCCAGACGGTCTTGTCTGCAAGAGTGACCTTCATATCCTTGATGCCCTCTGTGAAAGGCAGGTTTGCCTCAACCTTCTTCACACAGTTCTTGCAGTCGATGGTGGTGACGAAAGTAACTTCAGCAATATTCTTCTGAGCCTTCTTCTTGGCAGCCGCCTCAAAGCAGCAGAGCACTGAAAGCATTGCAACAAGTGTGAGAACGATAATCTTTTTCATATTAACTGTATTTAAATATTACATTTTCCAAAGTGTGTATCTGAGTCCGGCATAGAACTTCGCACCCATCAGCGGACCCCAGATGCAGCTGGCGTTGAAGCCCTGGCTGAATGGGTTGTCGGCGGCAAGTATGGCGTCCTGCTGCCTGAAACCGGTGATATTCTCGCCGCCCACATAGACGTCAAGACCCTTGAACTTGCGGGTCACCTGCGCGTAGAGCATAGGATAAACCGGAGAATATTCTTCATCCATGAAATACGGCAGCTTCATAGGGCCGTTGATCTGGGCTGTGAAATCGAATATCCACTTGCTCATAGGCATAGTGTACTGCAGATTGAGCACGCCCTTGTAGCGGCTGGTCATCGGCCTTTCCACCAGGCCCTGTCCCTGCAGTGTCACGCGCGCATCCGTATAGCGGAATGTAGCAACCACATTGAATCTCTCGAAAGGATCCACGTTGAAATCCACCTGATATGTGTTGGTGTAGGACTTGCCATCGAGATTGTAAAGGCAGACTGCCCTCGAATCGCACTCCTGGTCAACTATCACCTGGTTGACGAAATCGTTGCGGAAATAGTCGAAACTCAGATAAGTATTGTCCTCCTCATAGCCGAAAGGCAGATAGAAGGTGATGTTGCCGCCGAAGGTCCAGGCGTCCTCCATAGTGTCCAGATCGTCGGCAATCCTGATCTCACGCCCGGTGGAGAACATTCCAAGATTGTCGGTAAATACGCTGGAGCAGCGGAAGCCGCGGCCACCGAGGGCGCGGAATATGATATCGTCAGTGAACGAATACTTGAAATTGACACGCGGAGCGAAGAGCCAGCCATGTATCAGGTTGTATTCGAGATTGAGACCTCCCTGGAAGGTCACCTTGTCATCCAATGTATAAGTATATTCGCCAAAAGCGGCCATGGACGACTCGATATAGCTCATATCCGGACCTTTGGACGGGCCGAAAAGCCTGTCCACCATCTTCTGGTCGAACTTGTCAGACTTGGCTGTGAGACCTGCCTCTATCTTGTGGAGGTCACTCAGCTCATTCTGATAGATGACATTGAGGAAATATGAATCCTGATGGCCGTTATAGTCCTTCAATCCGAAGAATGAGTCGAACCTGTGGTGATTGAAATCGGCCACCATGGCAATGTTCGCGCTGTTCTCCTCATTGAGCGGAATGCCCACCTTGAGATAGCCGTTGATGCCGTCATTCACGATATTGGATCCCCAGATGCGGTTGTTCAGGTTCCACTCGTTATCCTTGGTGGCGGACATCTGCCCGCCGAGACGGTTGTCATTGATGTAACGCCATCCGAAGCGCACCTGCACGCCGCTCGGATCGTAGTATAGCCAGCGGTTCGCCACGTTGATCTGGAGATTCTCCGGTTCGTCACGGAATCCGTCCTCATTGTTGTCCATAGACATCGCGGTAGAGCCGACGTGGGTCAGGAGTATGGTGCTCCACTTGGGGCTGAACTGCACAGCTGACACCACATTGGCCTCGAGCATCGCATCGTTGCTGCCGTAGAGCTGCACGAAAAGCGGAGTCTCATCCGTAGGCTTGCGGTGCTCCATATTGATCTGGCCCGTTATGGCCTCCAGTCCGTTGATGACAGAGGACGGGCCCTTTGCGATCTGTATGCTCTCGAGCCACTGGCCCGGCACATATGACAGTCCGAAAGGATTGGCGAGACCGCGCATCACAGGGCGGTTCTCGTCGAGCATCTGGGTATATGTGCCCGAGAGTCCGAGCAACTTGATCTGGCGGGCGCCTGTAACAGCGTCGGAATAGCCGACCGTTACGCTTGCTGAGTTCTCGAAGCTCTCCGCAAGTGCGCAGCAGGCCATCTTGCAAAGGCCTGCGGCAGAAATGACCTCGGTCTTGACCGACTTGATCCTGGAGAGGCCCTCGGTGCGTGCTGTCACCACAGCCTCATCTACCTCATTTTCCCCGGAAAGATAGAAGTCCGCCTTGTCCACACCCGGAGTCACAACCACGGTGTCTCTGGTATATCCCACATAGGTCGCCACCAGGGTCGCCTTCTGTCCGTAGGAGGAGATGCTGAAACGGCCGTCAGCATCCGCCTCAAGGAGTTTGGACTTCTCGAGCCAATACACCTGAGCGAACGGCAGAGGTTCTGCAGAACCGCCTGGTTTCCTGTACCATACGCTACCGCTGAAACTCTGGGCCAGAGCGGTTGCGGCCAGGCTGAGAAAAGTAAGACAGATTAATAATCTCTTCATATCAACAAACTCCCATCTAATCAAGCAAAATTACGGAGATTTGCCTATATTTGCAAGAAATGAACCAAGTACTGACGCATAAATCACATTTTGAAGAGATATGAAACCAATGGGTAAAATAATCGTCGGTTCCGCTGTGGGATTCCTCCTGGCATCGATCGTCATTTCCTTCATAAAGATATTCTCCCTCATCGCACTGGCAGGCATCCTGGCAGGCAGCAGCGAAGTCAAGACGCCCGGACAGGGCATACTCAAGATTGACTTCAACACCCCTGTCACCGAACAGTCCACGGAGTCACTCAACTTCGCGGGCGGAGCCCCCGGCGCCATGTCCCTCGGCATGAACACATCCATCTCAGTCTATTCGATGGTCAGGGCCATCGAACATGCCGCAGAGGACCCGGCCATCAAGTTCATCTATATGACCCCCGAAGACCCGGGCATGACCATGAGCATGGCCACCGCAGAGGAAGTGCGCAGGGCACTGGCCAAATTCAGAGCCTCCGGCAAACCTGTTGTCTCCTACTCCACGACACTCTCAGGCGAAGGCTACTATCTCGCCTCCGTTGCGGACAAGGTAATGTTCAACACTTACGGTGACCCTATGATATTCGGCATGAGCTCCGGAGTGGTATTCTTCAAGGACGCCCTCGACAAGCTCGGCATCGAGATGCAGCTTATCCGCCACGGCAAATACAAGGCCGCCGGAGAACAGTTCACCAAGAATGACCTCACCCCGGAGAACAAGGAGCAGAACCAGGCAATGGTGGATGCGCTCTGGGACGCCTGGGCTGAGGATATCGCAGCGTCCAGGGATTTCACAAAGGAGGAATTCAACTCATGGCTGGACAACCTTGAGATCAGCAGCGCCAAGTCACTTCTGGACAAGGGCCTCGTCGATCAGCTCGCTTATCAGGACGAAGTTGACGAATACCTCTGCAAGCTCTACGGCGTTGATGAAGCCAAGGACCTCAAGTTCACAGACATAGCCCAATACGCATCAACGATCAAGAGCAGCCGCAAGGGAAAGGACAAGATTGCAGTAGTTTACGCCAATGGCGAAATAATGGTGGACACTCCTTCGGACAACGCCATCTCAGGCATCAAACTTGCAGCCGACCTCGCCGAGATACGCAAGGACGAAAGCATCAAGGCTGTGGTGCTCAGAGTCAACTCCCCTGGCGGAGCCGCCCAGGGAGCAGAGATGATCAACCGCGAACTCGGCCTGCTCAAGGCGGAGAAGCCTGTGATAGCAAGTTACGGCGACTATGCGGCTTCCGGAGGATACTGGATCTCCGCCCGCGCCGACAAGATATTCTGCGACAAGAGCACACTTACCGGCTCCATAGGCGTATTCTCGATGATACCGTCCTTCGGCAAGGCCCTCAGGAACAAGGCCGGAGTCAATATCGTGGCTGTGAATTCCAACAAGCACAGCGACATTTACTCCATGATGAGGCCGCTCGACGCAAATGAAACCAAATATATGGAAGACGCCATCGAAAAAGTATATACGGATTTCACATCCATCGTGGCTGAAGGCCGCGGCATGAGCGTGGAGGCGGTTGACAGCCTCGGCCAGGGCCGCGTCTGGGCGGGAAGCGATGCTCTCGAGGCCGGCCTGGTTGACGAATGCGGAGGTCTGGTCGATGCCATACGGTACGCAGAACAGATTGCCGGATTTGACGAAGGCTATTGCAAGATAGTCGAGTATCCGGCAGTCAAGACCACATACGAGAAGCTGATGGAAGGTTTCGGCAACGCAAAGGCGGCCGTCAAGGCCATGACATCATCCGGGAAGATCAGTAAGAAAGTCAAGGACAATCCAGTACCGGCATTCGAGGCTGCCTATTCCACACTACAGGAAGAGAACATGCCCCGTACCTGGGCACGCATGCCATACATTTTTGAATTCAGATAACAGAGCATAATGAGAGGATCGATTTCGGCACAGGAAATAGCGGAGCTCCTCGGAGGCACGGTTGAGGGCAACCCGCAGGCCACCGCCAGCGCGCCTGCACGCATAGAGCACGGCAAGCCGGGCACAGTCTGCTTCTTCGCCAACCCCAAGTACGAGCATTACGTATATGAATGCAAGGCCGACATCCTCCTCGTATCCAAGGATTTCCAGCCGAAGCAGCCCGTATCCGCCACCATGGTGCGGCTCGACGACCCATACGCCGGTGTCGCAGCGCTCCTGGAGTGGTTCAACAGCCTCAGGAGACAGCGCCGCAGAGGCAACAGCCTCCGCTGCAGGTTCGCGTACAACATAAGCGTAGCCGCTTCCGCACGCATAGGCAGAGGCAGCCGCATCTATCCCCAGGTCTATATCGGCCCGCGGGTCAGGATCGGCCGTGACTGCATCATCTATCCGGGCGTGAAGATATATCACGACTGCGTCATCGGTGACAACTGCATCATACACGCCAATTCCGTGATAGGCTCCGACGGCTTCGGATTCGCCCCTGTCGGGGACGGTTCATACAAGAAGATTCCTCAGACCGGCAACGTTGTGCTGGAGCGCGACGTGGAGATCGGCGCATGCACGACCATCGACCGCTCGACCATGGGTTCAACCATCATTCACAGCGGGGTGAAGATTGACAACCTCTGCCAGGTCGCCCACAATGTCGAGATCGGTGACAACACAGTCATTGCCGCGCAGAGCGGCATCGCCGGCTCCACCAAGGTCGGCAAGCAGTGCGTCATCGGCGGACAGAGCGGAATCATAGGCCACATAGAAGTGGCGGACAACACCACCCTCGCCGCACGCAGCGGCATCATAGGCAATGTCCGCAAGGAAGGTGAGATCCTGCTCGGCTTTCCCGCATTTGACCGCAAGGAATACCTCAAGGCATACGCCGCATTCAAGGCCGCGGCTAAAAAAAGCAAATGAAACAACGCACACTAGCAAGGTCCTGCCAGTTTGAAGGCGTAGGACTCCATACAGGAAAACACGTAACCGTAACAGTCCAGAGCGCACCGGCTGACTTCGGAATCTGCTTCGTCAGGACAGACAATGCCAGACGCCCCGTCTATGTGAACACATTCACGGCCGTATCTGAAGAAAGATGCACCGTACTCAGCGAAAACGACGTGCAGATCGTCACCCCTGAACACCTGCTCTCCGCACTGAACGGACTCGGCATCAACAATGCCGCCATCTCGCTGGACTCCCCTGAACTCCCTATCCTGGACGGCAGCGCAGCGCAGTTCACTGAAGCGTTCCTCAATGCCGGCATCAAGGAGCTCCCAGAGGACAAGGACTACCTGACCATCGACGAGCCATTCGAATACGAGACCGAAAGCGGTGCCAGATACCGCTTCGAACCTTCCGACAGGCTCAAGATCGACGTCACAGTGGAATATCCGTCCAAGGTGGTGGGCTGCCAGAGTGCGCACTACGACGAGGACACGGACTATGCCGCAGAGATCGCCCCTTGCCGCACGTTCTGCTTCCTCAACGAGCTGGAGCCGCTCCTGGAGAAGGGCCTGATCAAGGGCGGCAGCCTTGACAACGCACTGGTGGTGGTTGACGAGGAACCGTCTGAAGAGACACTCGCCAAACTCCGCGAGGCATTCGACATGCCGGATCTCCACAGAGCTCCCGAAGGATATCTGAGCAATGCGGGGCTCAAGTTCGACAACGAGATCGCACGCCACAAGCTGCTCGACCTCATAGGTGACCTCACCCTCGCCGCCATGCCTGTCAGAGCAAAGATCACAGCATACAAACCTGGCCACAAATCCAACGCAGAAGCCATTGACGCCCTCGTGGCACAGGCCTACGCCGGAATAGAAGACGAAGATGATGAATAACACACAAAGCTACATACATCCGGACGCTAAGATCGGCAAAGATGTCGAGATCGGTCCGTTCTGCTACATCGCAGCCAATGTCGAAATCGGCGACGGCTGCAAGATCGGCCCTCACGCCACCATCTACGACTACGTGAAGATGGGCAAAGGCTGTTCAGTCTTCCCTGGAGCCGTCATAGGAGCCATACCGCAGGACCTCAAGTTCGAAGGCGAAGAGACCTGGGTTGAGATAGGTGACAACACCACCATACGCGAGTGCGCCACCATCAACCGCGGTACAGCCGCCAGCGGCAAATACAAGACTGTCGTCGGCAGCGACTGCCTCATAATGTCCTACGTCCACATCGCCCACGACTGCAGGGTCGGAAACCACTGCATCTTCTCAAGCTTCACAGGTCTCGCCGGCGAGACAGACGTTGATGACTGGGCCATACTCGGCGGAGGAGCACTGGTGCACCAGTTCTCTCACATCGGCGCCCACGCGATGATTGGCGGCGGCAACACCGTCACCAAGGACGTTCCTCCTTACGTCCTCGCAGGACGCAATCCGGTAATGTTTGAAGGCATCAATCTGGTCGGCCTGCGCCGCCGTGGCTTCGATGCCGCCACCATCGAGGAGATAAAGGAGATGTACCGCATCATCTACGGACCGGGTACGGTAGCCGAGGCCTGCGCCAGGATTGCCGGGGCCTTTCCGCAGAGCGAACACCGCGACAATATTCTCAATTTTATAACCGCATCCAAACGCGGCATCATCAAATCCGCCGTCTGACAATGGCCGTCTTCGGGCAATGCATACTCACGACGGCGTATCTGCCGCCGGTTGACTGGTTCCGCGCCGCCGCGCGAAGCGGCAGGCTGCTCATCGAGCAGCACGAGAACTTCCAGAAGCAGTCCTGGCGCAGCCGCTGCCTCATACTGACATCACAGGGCACCGAAGCCCTGCTTGTGCCTGTACAGCGCAACGGTGATGAAAAGATACCGATACGTGACGCCCGCATAGACTATTCCGAGCCCTGGATACTCAAGCACAGAAGGGCTCTGGAAGCCGCCTACAACTCATCCGCATTCTTCGAATACTACAAGGACGACATCTTCTCCATACTTGACCGCAGGTACGAATTCCTCTTCGACCTCAACCTCGACCTGATAAGCCTGCTCCTGCGTATGACCGGCATAAGGGCTGAGATTGAATTCACGCAAGAGTATATCAATGAATACCCGGAAGGCGACCTTCGCAAGATCATACAGCCCAAGTACCGCGGCGAAGCCCTATGGGATGCAAAAAAAGAGAAGACCTGGTTTCAGGTCTTCCCTTCCGGCAGGGACTTCGTCCCCGGTCTTTCTGTCATCGACCTCCTCTGTGCTGAGGGGCCGAACTCGACTGAATTTCTCCTTTAGATTTAGAACTTCACTGCAAGTGTGAATACGAGCTTGCTGATGTTCTTCCTGAGATCAATCACAGGAGCTGATACATTGTCATAGCTTTCAAATGCCTGAAACATCTGGTGCTCTGGATTGACCATTGTCTGGTATGCCACGTCGAAGCTTGTGCGTCCGTCACCGAGCTTGAACCCGAGACCGCCTGATACGAAATCAAGTGAAGGATAATCGTAGGTGATACGGTCAGCATTGTCAACGAGGCTGCCAGGTGTGCTGTAGTGGTTGTAGCCACCGCGAAGAGCCACACGGCCGTTGAGCCAGAACTCAGCACCAGCACGGATGACGCTTGCGTAGCCGAAGCCATCGCGCATCTGACGGTTAGCATCTGCAAATTCGGTCTGATTGCCGTAATACATTGCACCGTAGTTCACACCTTCGTAGTCAACGCTTACCAGGCCGAGACCGCCGAATGTGTATGCAGCACCGAGGCTCCAGCGCATAGGGGTCGTGATCTCGTAGTCATAAGAACGGTAAGGTGATGACTGGTTGTAGTAGTTGCCGTTGGTGAATTCGGATGTCATGCGCCTGTTCCAGCTGTCAGTAAGCGAGTACCAGGTAGGGGTCGTGAATGTCGCGCCCAGACGGAGACCGGCAATCGGCGTGTAGATTGCACCGAACTTGGCATTGAAACCGGCTCCGCTGGTATTCTGGCTGTAACTCTTCTCCATTTTCATGAAGGAGTCGTCAAAATCGCCGGGAACCAGGGCGAACTCGGAGTAGTAATCATAGACAGTGTAGTCAACTGCTATCAGGTTGAGATTGGCTCCAAAGTAGAAGTTATCGTTGGCATTTGCAGAAAAATTGAATGCTATCTCATTTGAGCCGCCATAGGTCTGGCTGAAAAACTCCTGATTGAGTTTGCCAGCTACGCCGATGGTGCCGTCCTTGGCATAATTCTCAGTGGAACCGATATAGGTGTTGGAGGAGTTCTCCTCAGGACTCACAAGCCAGCAGTCATATGCCAGGATGGCATCCCAAGGGATGGAATTGTTGTTGTATGGCTCGTAGTTGTCTGTCTTCTCGAGCAACGAGCAGTCAAGGCCGTTGAGACCGCTTGCAATCGAACCAAGTACGCTGGCCTTGGAGTTGACGCCGTTTGCATAGATGGTATTGTTGAAGCTGTTGATGCGGTTGAGGGCAAAACCGAAATTGTAGCTGAGGATGCCGGAGGTCCTTCCTGTCTCCGCGGTTGTAACGAATCCGACGTTGGATATTGCGAAACGCGTATCCTTGTCAGAAGCAGTGCTGTAATTGAAATCCGTCTGTCCCTTGCTGGTGATGAAGGCCGGCGAGAAAGCGAACTCGCTGCACCTGTACACGCCTGTACTTGCAGGGTTGACTGCGATGGCACCGAGATCTCCGCCAAGAGCGGTGAAAGCGTTACCCATGGCCATCGTGCGGGCTGTTCCCTCGTAGCGGGTCTGCGCCACCATGAGTGCATCAGCAGGACCCTGCGCGAAAGCCGCGTTGACAGCCAGAAGAGTACCGAGTATAGTAAAGATTCTTTTCATAGTCTTGATGATGATTTGATGATTGATAAACTGGGGATTGAAGGATTGTCTCGCCGCTTATCTGCGTCCACCTCCGCTGTGGCCTGAACTGCCGCTGAATCCGCCGCCTCTGCTGCTTGAGCCGCCGCTGAATCCGCCACTGTATCCGCCGCCTGTGCGTGAACCGCCATAGGAAGAACCACCGTAGGAAGAGCTGCCTGATGTGCGTGACCCACCGTATGACGAACTGCCTGACGAGCGTGATTCGCTACGGGAGGATGAGTTGGATGAATCGTAGCTGCTTCTGCGTGTGTTGACTGATGAATTTGCCGGTGTATCGTTGCTGCCGCTTCGACGTGTGTTGATGGTTGTTCCGCCTGTGTTCGTACGTGAACCGCCACGGCTGCCCTGATTATTGATATAGGAATTGGAACCGCCGCTGGTACGTCTTGTGGTTATCGATCTGTTGCCAGGGTTGTTTGAACCCGGACCATAACCGTTACCTCTGCCTATGCCAGATCCACCAGGAGTGCCGGCGCTGCCGGAATGACGGCGACCGTAGTTGAGGTGGTCATTGTAGTGGTGATGTGAAGGATAATATGAGTGATGGTAGTAATGATGGTAAGGGTAGCTCCAGCCCCAGCTGTAGCTGTGATACCAAGGGTCGTACCAGCCGTAGTGGCCGTACCAGCCATAGTCATAATACCAAGGGTCATACCAGTAGCTGCTGTAGAACCAAGGGTCGTTCCACCTGTACCAGCTGCTGTAGCGCCAAGGGCTGTAGTAGCTGTAGTACGGACTGTACCACCTGCTTGAGTAAGGTGATGCGTACCATCCGCCATAATCAAGTGTATAATCATAGGTAGGACTGTCGAACCTGTGAAGGAGATCCTCGTAGCTCACGCCGTCAGCGAGAACGACGTTGCCAAGGGAATCAGTGGTGAAATAAGAGGCATCGACCTGCCTTTCCTGCTCAAGCATCTGCTGCCTCGCGGCAAGAGCTGCTGTCCTGTCCATTGGATTAGGTCTGTAGTAGATTCCATCGTCATAGACTGAGGACGCATAGTAGTTCACTCCGCAGGAACTTGCGAGAAGTACTACGGCAATCAGAGAAAGATAGAATACTTTGTTTTTCATTTTTACCTCCGTGTCAGTAATTTTTATAATTTTGCGTTCTATTCGTTTTTTGCTGTAGTGCAAATATACGATGTTTATCGGTTAATAAACAATATTTATACCAAAAATAATATGGCAAAAGAGATTGACAACAAAGAGGTGATAAACCGTGAAGAGGATTATTCCAAATGGTACAACAACCTCGTCGTTAAAGCGGATCTGGCTGAACAGTCAGCAGTGAGAGGATGTATGGTTATCAAGCCTTACGGCTACGCTATCTGGGAGAAGATGCATGAACAGCTTGACAGGATGTTCAAGGCTACCGGACATGTGAACGCATATTTCCCTCTTTTCATCCCGAAGTCATTCCTCAGCCGTGAGGCGGAACACGTGGAAGGCTTCGCCAAGGAATGCGCGGTTGTCACACACCACCGCCTGAAGGTGGACCCTGAAGGCAACGGCGTGATCGTGGACCCTGACGCAAAGCTCGAGGAGGAGCTCATCGTCCGCCCTACTTCCGAGACCATCATCTGGAACACATACAAGAACTGGATCAAGTCCTGGAGAGACCTGCCTATACTCTGCAACCAGTGGGCAAACGTCGTACGCTGGGAGATGCGCACCCGTCTCTTCCTCCGCACCGCGGAATTCCTCTGGCAGGAAGGCCATACCGCCCACGCCACACGCGAAGAGGCAGTGGAAGAGGCACAGAAGATGGTCAATGTATATGCCAAATTCGCCCGCGAATATATGGCAATGCCTGTGGTTGTCGGCTGCAAGAGCGAGACCGAAAGGTTCGCCGGCGCGCTTGACACCTACACCATCGAGGCCATGATGCAGGACGGCAAGGCCCTGCAGGCCGGAACTTCCCACTTCCTCGGCCAGAACTTCGCCAAGGCATTCGACGTGCAGTTCGCCAACAAGGAAGGCAAGCTCGAATATGTATGGGCAACTTCATGGGGCGTGTCAACACGACTGATGGGCGCTCTGATCATGACCCACAGCGACAACAACGGACTCGTGCTGCCTCCTGCACTCGCACCGATCCAGGTGGTGATGGTGCCTATATTCAAGACAGCCGAAGAGCATGAGGCAATCATCGCAAAGATGGAGGCCATCAAGGCTGAGATGGAAGCCAAGGGCCTGTCAGTCAAGATTGACGACCGCGACAATCTGCGTCCTGGCTTCAAGTTTGCGGAATGGGAGCTCAAGGGTGTCCCTGTACGCATCGCCATCGGTCCCCGCGACCTTGCAGCCGGTACCGCCGAGCTCGCGCGCCGCGATACCATGACAAAGGAATCCGTCGCACAGGAAGGTCTCGCAGAGCTTGCATTCAAGCTGATGGACGACATCCAGAAGAACCTTTACGAGAAGGCCGACGCATACCGCATGGCCAACATCAAGAAGGTTGACAGCTGGGAGGAATTCAAGACTGAGATCGAGAAGGGCGGCTTCCTGCTCTGCCACTGGGACGGCACCGCAGAGACCGAAGAGAAGATCAAGGAAGAGACCAAGGCCACAATACGCTGCGTGCCTCTGGACACCTGCATCTGCGAAGAGGAGGGCAAGTGCGTCTATAGCGGCAAGCCTTCTCAGAGAAGAGTTATTTTTGCAAGAGCATATTAATTTATGAAAAGAATCATCACCTGCCTCAGTGCCGTGCTTTGCGCAATCACGCTGTTTGCGCAGGAGCCGGCTGCCGAAACAGCGCCTCAATATTGGAAGAAGGGCGTTCTGACCCAGATAGGATTCTCACAGCTGTCCCTCACCAACTGGGCGGCCGGCGGTTCGGGATCCATCTCCCTCAACACCTATATCGACACTTATGCCGACTTCAAGAAGGACAAGATCATCTGGAACAATGAGATCCAGATGGGCTACGGTTTCATCGAGTCTTTCGACAAGAACGAGGGCTACAAGAAGAGTGATGACCGACTGATTCTCGACAGCAAATGGGGCTACAAGGCCACCGACAAGCTGTATTTCTCCACAGTGTTCAACCTCCGTTCACAGTTCGCCACCGGTTATTCGGGAGACAAGATCACATCGGCATTCTTCGCCCCTGCCAACGCCTCCCTCGGTATAGGTATCGATTACCAGCCGGCCAAGAACATAGCCATCAACTTCGCGCCTCTCACAGGTAAGACCGTGATGGTGGCTGTCGAAGAGCTGAGGCCGAACTACGGCTTCTCCGCAGACGAACTTGACAGATTCAGCAGATTCGAGCTCGGTGCCCAGCTGAAGGTGGATGCCAAGCTGGCAGTCAAGGACTTCACGGTCGCTTCCAAGCTGCAGCTCTTCTCGGACTATCTCGACAACCCTCTGGACGTGAAGGTCAACTGGGATGTCAATGCCGACGCCAAGATCAGCAAATATTTCTCAGTCAGCATGCGTACCAGCCTTATCTACGACAGCAAGATCAAGAGCGCCATCCTCAGGGACAGGAGGACACATCAGCCTATCCTTGACGAAGCGGGCAATGAGCAGCTGGTCGCAGGCATTCAGTTCAAGGAACTTTTCAGCGTGGGATTTTCCTACATTTTCGGTCAGGCAAAGAAATAATATCCGATGCAGAACCGTTTTGACATAGCGTTGGGCCGCCTTTCCAGCAATCTGGGCAGGCGGCCTGCCGTTTTGCTCGCGGTCAGCGGCGGTGTGGATTCGATGACCATGGCCAATCTGGCGCTGGCGAGCCCCGTGCCGGAGAGGATATGCGTCGCCCACATGAATTTCTCGCTCCGCGGCGAGGAAAGCGACGGCGACGAGGCCTTCGTGAAGCAGTGGTGCAAGGAGCGCGGGGTGAAGTTTTTCAGCAGGAAGGTCGATACGCAGGCATACGCCGGGCAGCATGGCATATCTATCGAAATGGCAGCACGCGAGCTGCGCTATGCCTGGTTCAACGAACTGCTGAAGGACAAGGGCCTGGACTTCGTGGCCGTGGCCCACAATCTCAATGACTGCGCCGAGACCATGTATCTCAACATTCTCCGAGGTACGGGGCTCAGGGGCATCAGCGGCATAAGGCCCGTGAACGGAAACGTCATACGCCCGATGCTCGAATTCCCGCGCAGCGAGATTTCGCGCTACGCGCTCAGGAATGCCATCAAGTTCCGCATGGACTCCACCAACATGGAATCCGAATATTCGCGCAACCGCATACGCAATGAGGTGTTCCCGCAGTTCGAGCAGATCAATCCTTCCTTCCTGCAGGCCGTGGCCACATCCATGGAGCATTTCGCGGCAGCGCAGGAGTATATCGAAGCTCACCTCTCGGAGGAGGAGAAACTATTCCTGAGCGAGGAGGACGGGGTCATCAAGCTTGACATGGAGGCTCTCAGGGCCGACCGCTTCCGCAGCTACAGGATGTTCGACATACTCTCACGCTACGGCTTCAACGCCGCCCAGGTGAAGCAGATCGAGGAATCCCTGAATGCCGGCAGCGGCAAGCGTTTCTCCTCCCCCACCCATACTCTGGTGCGCGACAGGAAGACGCTCAACATATATCCGCTCGAGGCTGACACTGAGTTCACGATCGAGGTGGACATCATGGACAAGCCTGAGGATTTCGACCCGAAGGCGGCTCCGCAGGGCGTGCTCTATGTCGATGCCGACAAGTTGAAGCTGCCGCTCAAATGCCGCGCCTGGCAGGCGGCGGACCGCTTCAGGCCTTTCGGCATGAAGGATTTCCGCAAGCTGAGCGACTTTTTCAGCGACCTGAAGCTGGATGTGGAGCAGAAAAAAAGGCAGCGCATCGTCACGACACTTGACGCCGACGGCACCGAGCGTATCGTCTGCATCGCCAGGCTCCGCATCGATGACCGCTTCAAGGTCACATCCGCCACCCGACGGATCGCTGCAATAAGGTAGGATGGGTTACTCTTCTCTGGCAAAATACTCGTAACAGTATTTCTCGTCACAATCCTCACAGTCTTTCTTCCATTCCATTTCTTTCGAGGTTATTTTCGTCACCTTGTACTTTTCCGTATGGCCTGGCAAAGTGCCATTTTCAAATGTTAGGGTAAGCATCCGATGTCCCTCTTCTCCATACTCATACGTTCCGGAAACAAATGATTCCGGATGCCCTAGAAAACTGCCTACCTTGATAACAAAAGTACCGTCATCAGCAAAAGTATAAATGGCTGATCCGTCAAAAGTCATCTCCGGAGGATACTTCGAATGGTCTTCCCGCCATGAACCCTCAATTCTGGCCAAATCCATCTTTGAGCATGATGCGGTCAAGATAATTATCAAGCAAACAAACAATATGTTTTTCATTGAATAAAAACGTTTAAATCTGGAACCAATGAATTTTCAATAAATGACTTCTATTATATAAATGCAAAAAAGCCGGAATACTGCAAGAGAGTGATAAAAATTTTCAATTATTTGCTCGTAACAGTATTTAATTATAGCCGAAGAATCAAGGCTGATAGTTCCTGCAGACAACAATAATTTGTTAATTAACTATAAATGACATATCTTTGCAGCCGTAAAGATGAAGTGTGCAAGGGGGCCTGATGGTCCCCTTGTCTATTTGTTTGAAGTATGATTGCAAAGGAAATTATTGAGGCGATAGCCAGGGAGCACCTGGAAAGCACTCCCCTGCAGCTTGTCAGGGTCAAGGTCAGCAAGGATAACGACATAGACGTCACCATCACCCGCGAGGATGCAGGTGTCACTATCGACGACTGTGTGGAGCTCAGCCGCTTCATCGAATCCAAACTGGACCGCGACAAGGAGGACTTCTCGCTTACCGTCGGCTCCGCACGCCGCAAGACCATAGGCGCGACTGACGATGACGATGACATTTAACGGAAATAACAACAATAAATATAATTTTAACTGAAATGGAAGGTTTGAACCTTATCAGCCCGTTCGCTGATTTCAAAGAGCAGAAGAGCATCGACCGCCCTACCATGATGAGCGTGCTCGAGGATGTATTCCGCACACAGCTCGCCAGGATGTACGGCGAGACTGCCCAGTTCGACATTATCATCAACATCGACAAGGGCGACCTCGAGATCTGGCGCAGCCGCACCGTGGTGGAGGAAGTTGAAGATCCCGCAAGAGAGATCTCCATCGAGGACGTACGCAAGATCGATGACTCATACGAAGTAGGTGAGGAATTCCCGGAGGAGGTGAAGCTCAACGACTTCGGCCGCCGCGGCATCCTCAATATCCGCCAGAATCTCTCCGGCAGGATCATGGACATCGAAAAAGCCAATCTCTACAACAAATACCGCGAAAAGATCGGTGAGATCATGGTCGGTGAAGTTTATCAGGCATGGAAGAAGGAAGTTCTCGTCATGGACGAGGACGGCAATGAACTCATCCTCCCGAAGACAGAGCAGATCCCTACCGATTTCTTCCGCAAGGGTGACACCGTGAAGGCTGTCATCTCCAATGTGGAAATGAAGAACAACACTCCGGTCATCACACTTTCAAGAACTTCTTCAGTATTCCTCGAGAGACTCTTCGAGCAGGAAGTTCCTGAAATCTTCGATGGCCTGATCACCATCAAGAAGGTGGTCAGAATGCCGGGTGAACGCGCAAAGATTGCCGTTGAATCCTATGACGACCGCATCGACCCTGTAGGTGCATGCGTAGGCGTGAAGGGTTCTCGTATCCACGGCATCGTCCGCGAGCTCCGCAACGAGAACATCGACATCATCAACTGGACATCCAACACCCAGCTGCTCGTCAGCCGCGCACTCAGCCCTGCCAAGATCAGCTCAATGTCAGTGGATGAAGAGAGCAAGACCATCCGCGTCAACCTCAAGCCTTCCGAGGTTTCCCTCGCCATAGGCAAGAACGGCAGCAACATCAAGCTCGCCGGCCAGCTTGCAGGATATGAGATTGACGTCTATAGAGACGTCGAGGAAGAGGAAGTTGACGAAGAGGACGTATTGCTCGACGAATTCAACGATGAGATCGAGCAGTGGATCATCGATGCCCTCAAGGCTATCGGATGCGACACCGCCAAGAGCGTTCTCGCACTTCCTGTTGAGGAACTCGTCAAGAGGGCTGACCTGGAGGACGAGACAGCCGAGGAAGTTCAGAGAATTCTCAGATCTGAATTCGAGTAGCATTATTTGATTATTGTAAAATTTAAAACGGGAGCAACAATATGGCAGAAGGAACAATAAGGATCAACAAAGTACTGAAGGATTTCAATATAGGTCTTGGTACACTCAACGAGTTCTTCAAGAAGAAGAACATCGATATCGAGGCCACCCCTATCACCAAAATCTCCGAGGATGTCTATAACGTCATAGCCAAGGAGTTCGGCAAGGAGCAGATTCTCAAGGAGCAGTCACGCAAGGTCGCCATCAAGGTAAAGGAGATTACCGATATGGAGAATGCGCGCGCCCACTCCGAGGAGGCAGAGCCTGTCAAGGAGATAGTGATCAAGACAAACGTATTGACAGAACCGACGCCAGCCGCCAGAAAGGCAGAGCCGGCAAAGGTCGAGAAACAGCCGGCAGAAGCTCCCGCTGCAGTTGAGACTGTTGCTCCGACCGTCAAGGCAGCCGAACCGGAACCTGTCAAGGAAGTCGAAGTCAAGGTGGAGGCGGAACCTGTCAAGGAGGCAGCTCCGGAGCAGATTTCCGCGAAGCCGGAACTCAAGGTGCTCGGCAAGATCGATCTTGACGCACCTAAGAAGGAACACAAGAAGCAGGAAGAGGCCAAGCCGGCAACGGCTGCTGCGCCTGCCCCGGCTCCCGTGCCTGAGAAGAAGGCTGACCCGGAACCTGAAAAGAAAGCTGAACCTGAGAAGCCTGTTCGTGAGGTCCCTGAGCATATCGAGACCAAGGTCGAAAAACTCGCAGGTCCGAAGATTGCAGGTACCATCGACCTCTCCCAGTTCGAGAGAAAGCCGTCCCACAATGACCACGACAAGAAGGACAAGGGCAAGCGCGAGCGCATAAAGAAAGGCGGCGCGGCAAAAGTGGATGTAAACAACACGGCCGGCAGCAACCACCGCGACAATCAGCCGAAGAACAACGGAGGCAACAATCAGCAGAAGGGCCAGAAGCCATCCAGGAAGGACCGCTTCAAGCCTGTAAAGCAGGAAGTCAACGAAGACGAGATCCAGAAGCAGATCAAGGAGACTTACGCAAGGATGGTGGAAGGCAAGGGCAAGACCAAGACTTCAAAGCACCGCCGCGAAAAGCGTGAGGAGGCATTCCAGAAGATGCAGGAAGAGCAGGAGCTGCAGGAGTTGACCAACAACGTATTGAAGGTGACCGAGTTCGTTACCGTTAACGAACTCGCCATCATGATGAACAACACCCCTGTGGTGAAGGTCATCGAAGCCTGCATGAACCTCGGCCTGATGGTGTCCATCAACCAGCGTCTCGATGCCGAGGCACTCGTGCTCGTGGCTGAGGAATTCGGCTACCAGATCGAGTTCATCAAGCCTGAGGCCCAGAGCGCCATCGAGGAAGTTGAGGATACAGAGGAAGACCTGCTCCCACGTCCTCCTATCGTTACCGTGATGGGTCACGTTGACCATGGTAAGACCTCCCTCCTCGACCACATCCGCAAGACCAACGTCATTGCCGGTGAGGCCGGCGGTATCACACAGCACATCGGTGCCTACAGCGTGGTGCTCAATGACGGACGTCACATCACCTTCCTCGACACCCCTGGTCACGAAGCGTTCACCGCCATGCGTGCCCGCGGTGCCAAGGTCACCGACCTTGCCATCATCATCGTCGCAGCCGACGACGCAGTGATGCCTCAGACCATTGAGGCCATCAACCACGCCCAGGCCGCCGGCGTACCGATGATCTTCGCCATCAACAAGATAGACAAGCCGGGCGCAAACCCTGACAAGATCAAGGAGCAGCTCGCAAACATGAACATACTCGTGGAGGACTGGGGCGGCAAGTACCAGTGCCAGGAAATCTCCGCAAAGAAGGGCCTCAACGTGGACCTTCTGCTTGACAAGGTGCTCCTCGAGGCCGACATGCTCGAGCTCAAGGCCAACCCTAACAAGCACGGTGTCGGCAGCGTCATCGAGTCATCCCTTGACAAGGGACGCGGCTACCTCGCCACTGTCCTTGTACAGAGCGGCACACTCCATATCGGAGACGTTATGATCGCAGGATGCTACACAGGCCGCATCAAGGCAATGTTCAACGAGCGCGGTCAGAAAGTGACCGAAGCCGGACCTTCAACGCCGGTATCCATCCTCGGCCTCAACGGTGCGCCTACCGCAGGTGACACCCTCAACACCATGGACGACGAGAAGGAGGCACGCGACATCGCCAACAAGCGCGAGCAGCTCATACGCATCCAGGGCCTCAAGACCCAGACCCACATCACCCTCGAGGAGATCGGACGCCGTATCGCCCTTGGCAATTTCCAGGAACTCAACATCATCGTCAAGGCCGATGTGGACGGTTCCATCGAAGCCCTCTCCGACTCACTCATCAAGCTCTCAACTGACGAAATCCACGTCAATGTCATACACAAGGCCGTCGGCGCCATCTCCGAATCCGACGTACTGCTGGCAGTGGCATCCAACGCCATCATCATCGGTTTCCAGGTACGCCCTATGCCGAACGCCCGCAAGCTGGCCGAGAAGGAGTCCATCGAAATCCGTCTCTACTCAGTCATCTACGACGCCATCGAGGAAGTCAAGAGCGGTATCGAAGGTATGCTTGCTCCTGAGCAGAAGGAGGAGGTTACAGCCACAGCTGAGGTTCGCGAGACATTCAAGATCTCCAAGGTCGGCACAATCGCCGGATGCATGGTCAAGGAAGGCAAGCTGACAAGGTCATCCAAGATACGCGTCATCCGCGACGGTATCGTTATCTACACCGGTGTCCTCGGCTCACTCAAGCGCTTCAAGGACGATGTCAAGGAAGTTGCAGCGGGATTTGACTGCGGTCTCAATGTCGAGAACTTCAACGACATCAAGATCGGAGACCTCGTCGAGGCATACGATATCGTGGAAATCAAACGCAAGCTCTAAAGCAGAGCCTCACGCGCAGCGGCCACGTCGTGGACGCGAAGAATTGATGCACCGCCCCGCACCGCGAGGCGGTGCATTTCATTTGTGGCGCGTAGAGCCTCATCGGAACCAGGCACGGCACCGGTCATGCGCTTGCGGGATATGCCCACGAGCACGGGCCGTCCGAACACGCCCAGCTCCGGAAGTCGTTCCAGCAGCGTGATGCAGTCCTCCCTGCTCTTCGAGAAGCCGAAGCCCGGGTCGAGTATCCAGTCCTCCACCCCGCACTCCTCCGCCCTGCGGGCGAATTCGGCGAAATAGCCGCAGACGGAGGCCACCACGTCATCATAGACATAATCCCCGTGCATGGTCAGGAAATCCCCCTGACGGTGCATGGCAACGTACTGGAGGCCCAGCAGGCCAACTGTGGGAAGCATGCGCTCATCCTCCCCTCCTGCGGAGATGTCATTGACCATGAAATCCCCGACTATGCCGTAGGCACGGTGCACAATCTCGGTGCGGAAGGTGTCGAGCGACAGACGCGCATGCTGGAACTCCTTCGCCCAAAGTCGGAGGACAGGCTCCAGCCTGGCCCACTCCTCATCGCAGGACACAAGTTCGGATCCGGGACGGGACGACACGGCGCCCACATCGATGATATCGGCGCCCTGGGCAAGAAGCTCCCTGACCCTCGAAGCGAAGGCCTCCTCCGAAGCCGCACGGCTTCCGGCATAGAACGAATCGTCATTGACATTGACGATACCCATCAGTTTGACACTTCGACTGTTCTCCATTTGTCCCGAAAATGTTAACTTTGCCACAAAGATATACATTATTATGCTTATAGTACTTGAAGGTCTCGACGGCGCCGGAAAATCCACCCAGAGGGATATGATCTCCCAGCACCTGGCAGCTGACGGCCTGCAGGTTGACCACCTGCACTTCCCACGCTACGACGCATCCGTTTTCGGAGGAATGATAGGCGCGTTCCTGCGCGGCGACTACGGCAAAATTGACCAAGTCGATCCGCATCTGGTGGCTCTGCTCTTTGCTGAAGACAGGCACGAGGCCGCCGCTGACCTGAGGTCAAGGCTCGAACAGGGCCGCTGCGTCATACTCGACCGCTACGTGTATTCCAACATTGCATATCAGGGCGCCAAGGCCGGAAGCAAAAGCGCTGCCGAGGAGATGCGCGAATGGATATTCAATCTGGAGTACAATCATTTCGGCATCCCGAAGCCGGACCTCAACCTCTTCCTCGACGTGCCTATCTCATTTGTGGATGACAAGCTGCACAACGCCCGTGAAGGCAGCGAGAGGGATTATCTGGAAGGCAAGAGCGACATCCACGAGGCCGACATAGAGTTCCAGAAGAAGGTACGCGCCATCTACCTCAGGCAGTGCGAACTGGACAGCAGCTTCATACGCATCGACTGCTCTGACGAGGCCGGACACATGCTGCCTGCCGAACGTATTTTCGAGAAAATTAGAAAAATTCTAAAATAGATATTAACTTTGTACCACTTTCAGTAATAATCATTAAAAATTATATCATCATGAGCAAGAAATGGATTTGCACCGTTTGTGGATATGTCCACGAAGGTCCTGAAGCACCGGAGCAGTGCCCACTCTGCAAGGCTCCAAAGTCTAAGTTCAAGGAAGTTGTAGAAAGCGGCGAAGGTCTCGCATTCGCTGACGAGCACAGACTCGGCGTAGCACAGGGCTGCGACCCTGAAGTATGGGATGGCCTCCAGAAGCATTTCCACGGTGAATGCACCGAAGTTGGAATGTACCTCGCAATGAGCCGTCAGGCTGACCGCGAAGGTTATCCTGAGGTAGCTGAAGCATTCAAGCGCTACGCTTGGGAAGAGGCTGAGCACGCTTCAAAGTTCGCTGAACTCATCGGCGAAGTGGTATGGGACACCAAGACCAACCTCAAGAAGAGAATGGAAGCAGAGGCAGGTGCATGCGAAGGCAAGCTCGCCATTGCAAAGAAAGCAAAGGAACTCGGCTATGACGCCATCCACGACACAGTACACGAGATGGCAAAGGACGAGGCACGTCACGGCAAGGGCTTCGAAGGCCTCTTCAACCGCTACTTCAAGAAATAATTGGAATTGACCAGACCGGTGGTCTTGTTCCACGCGAGCTTCTGGTAATAATAATTCAGGAACCTGTATTCGGGATCCGGCAGATACATGCCGAGTCCCGAATATTTGTTTATCTTGATATTGAGGAATGTCGGCGTGCTTGCCTTGTAGATGACAGCGGCATCGAGGGCCTTGCTGAACTCGAGATATTCCGATGTGGAACCGACCTTGAGCACTATATCACCCAGATCGTACAGCCAGTGGGCGGTACATCTGTCAAAATACTGGACCCTCTCTCTGTCAAGGGCAAAGATTTCCGCACTATGCCGGCTGAAGATTGATTTGCATACAGTTGCCAGAGGCTCTATTTCCGAAGTCTTCACGACCGCCACGGTGCCGCCCTGACCGGGCTGTCTGTTGTAGTATTCGAAGTATTCGCGGGCGATGTTGATGATGGCAGCCTCTTTGTCAGGATTGTTGAAAAGTTCGTCCAGCATCATGTAATACGGGAAACCCTGTGCCATAATCTCAGTCGGGGAGACTGCCAGATACTTGCATTTATCCTTCAGCTGATAAGCCACCTCAACGCCTCCCATAAGGCAGGAATCGAAGATGATGCTCTCATACTTGAATGGCAGGATATCAGCAAGATCTACGAGGTCAATCTCTTCGGCGCTGTCATAGTCCTTTCCGAAGGACTTGCGCGGACTGCGCGCGGCAGGGGCCAGAACGGACGCATCCTTTTCTGGCTTGGCATGAAGGTCCTTGTTGTAATACAGATTGTCGTAAGTTTCCTCAGGAAGGAAACCTGTTGAGTGTGACCAGAGCACCAGATTATGGTATTTGGCAGGGCAGAGATTCTCCGCATCCATGATGACCTGTGACAGCGTGGTCACAGAAGCGGACTTCTGGTCAGAAGGATAAGTGCAAAGGGTGGTCTCGCGGATAAGGCCGCGGGAGTTGCGCGTCATCTTTATCAGACGGGGATTCTGTCCCGGTATATGGTAATACACCATCAGGATGTCGCTGTCAAGGCTGTCGGAAGGTATGAAACCGCTGCGAAGCTGGTTCATGCAGTCCGGAGCCATGGAAGACAGAGTGTTGTTGCCAGCAATATATATGAGGAGAGATGTCTTCTCGACCTCCTTCTTGCTGCCACCGCAGGAAGTCATTGTCACCAGAACGGCAGACAGTGCGATGAGTACAAATAATATGTTACGGATCCGTTTCATCTCCCCAAAGATAGGATATTATTTCCTGAATGTAAAGAAAACTGCTCCGATAAGGCAGAGGAACGCCCAAAGATTATTGAAAGTAAGTTTCTCCTCCTTGACAAAAATGGCGGAGAACAGAACGAACACGATCAGGGTAAGAACCTCCTGAATGATCTTGAGCTGCATCAGAGTGAAAGGACCTCCGTTGTCAATGGCTCCCATCCTGTTTGCAGGTACCTGGAAGCAGTATTCGGCGAAGGCGATGAGCCAGCTGGACAAGATGACACCGAAGAGTCCCCAGGACGAGAACGGCTTGGGTGTACCAAGCTTGATATGCCCGTACCAGGCAAGTATCATAAATATGTTAGCCACAAAAAGAAGGGCTATCGTAGCAACACCTTTCCACATAGTTATTTCCCGTTATGAGCTGCAAAAATACAAAATCTTGCTATTTTTGCAGATATTAATAATACATTATGAGAAAACTTAAGACAATGATGCTTATCGCAGGTGCTGGACTGTCAATGGCTGCATGCACACAGAAAGAAAGCGAATTCAAGTACTCTGTTGACCAGTTCGCCGACATAGAAGTACTGAAATATCAGATTCCCGGCTGGGATGATCTTTCATTCCAGCAGAAGGAATATATCTATCATCTCAGCGAGGCTGCCAAAGCCGGCCGCGACATCACCTGGGATCAGAATTTCAAGTACAATCTGCCTATAAGGCACGCATTGGAGAACATCATCGAGAACTACTCCGGCGACCGTGAGTGCGAGGAGTGGAACCAGTTCCTGGTCTATGCCAAGCGCGTGTTCTTCAGCAACGGCATCCATCATCACTATGCCGATGACAAGATACTGCCGGAGTGCAGCAAGGAATACATCGCTTCGCTCATGTCCGCAGTGGGTGAGGACCCTCAGCAGAGCGAGCTGCTCGTCAGCATAATGTGCGACCCTGAGCTGTACGCCACCGCGCGCTGCCAGGACGACAGCAAGGATCTCGTCACTGCATCCGCAGTCAATTTCTATGAAGGCGTCACCGCAGATGAGGTCAATGCATTCTATACCAAGCTCGCAGCAGTGGAAGACCCGCACCCTGTATCTTACGGTCTCAACAGCAAGCTCGTGAAGGATGAGGACGGTACAATCAAGGAAATACCATACACCGCAGACGGCCTTTACGGGCCAGCTATCAAGGTCATCATCGGTCACCTCGAAGAAGCGGCCAAAGTGGCTGAGAACGATCTCCAGAAAAAGTATATAGGCGAACTCATCGAATATTACAGGACAGGCGACCTCAGGATGTGGGACCAGTACAATGTATCATGGGTGGGCGACACCGAATCCGATGTGGACTTTGTCAACGGTTTCATCGAGAATTACGGAGACCCTCTCGGACGCAAGGCCCACTGGGAAGGCATAGTCGATTACCGCGACAACGAGGCATCCAAGAGGACCAAGACCATCAGCGACAATGCCCAGTGGTTCGAGGACAACTCCCCTGTGGATCCTCGCTTCAAGAAGGAGGAAGTGAAGGGTGTATCAGCCAAGGTTATCAACGTGTCTGTAATCGCAGGCGCCAACGCACCTGCCACTGCCATTGGCATCAACCTGCCTAACTCCAGCTGGATACGCAAGGAATTCGGTTCCAAGTCTGTCACCATCGCCAACATCACCGATGCTTATGACGAAGCTGCAGCACAGGCCCCGAAGAGCATTCTGACCGAATTCGCATGGGACCAGGCGGAGATTGACCTTTGCAAGAAGTACGGCAACATCACAGACAATCTCCACACCGACCTCCACGAGTGCCTCGGACACGGTTCAGGGCAGAAGCTCCCTACCACACCGCAGAAGGCTCTCAAGGAGTACAGCTCCGCCATCGAAGAAGCCCGCGCCGACCTGTTCGCACTGTATTACCTGGCTGACGCCAAGCTCCTCGAGCTCGGCCTCCTTGATGACAAGGATGCATACAAGGCTGAATACATGAGCTACATACGCAACGGCCTGTTCACCCAGTTCACCCGTATCGAGCCTGGCAAGAAGAATACTGAAGCCCACATGCAGAACCGCAAGCTCATTGCACAGTGGTGCTATGAGAAGGGTCTTGCAGACAATGTCATCGAGAAGAAGGTGCGCGACGGCAAGACATACTTCGTAATCAATGATTTTGACGCACTCCGCGGACTCTTCGGCGAATTGCTCAAGGAGATTCAGCGCATCACCTCAGAGGGCGATTTCGAGGCTGCAAAGTCCCTCATCCAGACTTATGCCATCAATATTGACCCTGAACTCCACCGCGAGGTACTCGAGCGCTACGCATCCCTTGACCTCAAGCCATACAAGGGTTTCGTCAATCCGGATATCGTACCGGTAGTGAAGCACGGCAAAACCGTCGACTACAAGATAGTGTATGTGAACGATTTCCTCCAGCAGCAGCTGGACTACGGCAAGAAGTACCGCACACTCTAAAATATAAGGAGTCCCCGACAAAGGGGACTCCTTATATATAAATAAAAGGCTGCCATTCAAAAGGATGGCAGCCTTTTATCTTAGGCTTTGCAATTATTTTGCAGCTTCAACTGATGCCTTGCGGAAGTCCTTCATCAGTTTAGCAATGTTCAGAGCGTTCTTGCGTGCGCGTGTGCCAGCTGCCTTGTTACCCTTAACGAGCTGTGCTTCTGCGTTCTTCTGGAAAGCTGCGATCTCAGCGTTAATAGCGTCTACGATTTCTTTCATAATTGTAAGTATTAAATTGTTAATAAGTATGTTTTCAACTTTACACTGCGAAAGTTATGCATAATTATTTAATAAACAAAATATTATGCAACTTTTATCTAATATCTGCCTTCGGATTTACAATATAGCTGCCGTAATGAGGGTCCCTCTCCTCCTCCGCAATGACCACTTTGCGGCCCCAGGAGGCCGATTTGGTCCTAACAGCCTTAACAGTAGGCAGTTCGGGATAATTTCCAGTAACAATATGTGTGAGGCAGGCCCTGATATTGTCTTCAGTAGCATCAAAGTCATGGTAAAGGTCATCCGGCCTGTAATTGTCAGGTATGAAACCGTCATCAGGGATGGATTCGCCTATACCGTTCTTGTTATAGAAGCAGATAGGCAGGAACACCCACTGGAGCTTGCTGTAATCATCCCTGTTGTACCTTGCGTAATCCGCATCCTCACCTGGATAGAAGAGCACGTACATGCCGTTAGGTTTGCCGTAGGTGGTGTCGCCCACCATCTTGACATCCATCAGCGGACGAAGTCCGTTGGTGACCATTTCACTCGCCGAAGCGCTGCCGGCACCGGTAATGACATAGAGATGCTCAATACCGATGGAGGATCCTGTCAGCGACTTGTTGGTCGTAGGATCAGTCACCGCATCGCCCACCTTCTCGGCAGCATCCTGAGATGACAGAATCTTATTGTGGACACGCTTCACATAGATTTTTCCCTTTGCCGACTCAGGAGCGAGATAATTGACAAGCAGCTGGCTGGCACGGCTGTCGCCGCCGCCGTTGTATCGGAGGTCGAGAATCATAGTCTTCACGCCCTGGGCCTTGAGAGTCTCCATGGCCGAAGTGATGTCCTCGAGGAAATTTGCCTTGAATGAGAGATAATTGAAGTAGCCTACAGGTTCCTTGAGGCCAGGGAAATCCTTGTCAGTAAAGACCTTGAGGTCCAATGACGAACGGACATTGAGCGAGGTTGCCCAGTCTGTCGTAAAAGTGAAGGACTTACCTGCCGTATCCTCGAAGGTAAAAGTCTGTGGAGAAGTATTCAAAGAGGTCTCGAAGGTACCCAGGCGGATAAGGTCCATCACCTCGGTGCCGGCGACATGGGTAAGGAGACATCCTCGGGTCACACCGTTGTTCGCCCACGGTGACCCCGGATAGACATATCTCACATATACGCCGTAATCATCATAATACTCAAGAGGCTGCGCAAGGCTGCCACCATAAGTGCCGACCACCACGCCGGACTCCGAATCTACATAATATTCCTTGTCACACATCCAGCTCCAGCGGTCATTGCCGTAGAGCAGTTTGTCAAAGAAGTCGTATATGTCCACATTGGCGGCACTCACCTTTGAATTGCGTTCAATGACATCCGCCTGCCAGTAATAATATACATTCATATACTCCCGGCGGAGGTAATTCTTGGCCTCCATCTGCGGATCCTTCTTCTCCTCCTCCGGCTTCACCGGCGGTTCCGGATCCTTGCATGATGTCAAAAGGGCAAGAGCCGCAGCCATTGCCACAAAAACACGGTTCGATTTCAAATAAAAACCCATATTCATGTTCTAAAAATTTAAATCCAATGACTTGTCACGGCTGCCGCCAATCCATTCAACTGTCTTCTGCCGCCACCAGGCCTCGCTCCACATAGAGTTATCAAGATTCAGCACAACGTCCTTGCCGCCCTTGCCGTCCGAGCCTGTGCGCCTGTTGTTAGGGGTGTCGGCATTGATAGTCGGGTAGCAGTAGCAATGGCCTGTAACACCGTTGAGCGTGCAGGAGAGGACAGGATGCTCCTTGTCCTTTTCCAGCCACCAGCACCAGTCGCAATCACCGCTGCCGCTGCTTATGGCGGCGGCATATGAAGTTGAATTATCCGGCGTAACGGCTGATATCGAACCTATGTTGATGCACAATCTGAACTGGTGGGCGTAGTCAGTATGGCGGTCAACGCCATTGTTGCCTGTTGACTTGCTGAAGAAGGCAAAACCTGCCGCATGGGCACCGTTTCCCTGCGCGGTGATATCGCCCTTGTTCAAACAGTTGTAGAAATGCGGAACTGCCTGAGGCACTTCCTGTTGACCGGCAGAAGGAAGACTGTGGCTACGGCCGTCTATCTGGCTGAATCCGACAAAACCGGAAGCATAGACGGAATAGTTTATGCTGCCCGGCTTCATGGTTATATCACCTGAATTGACGCAGTTGGTGAAAGTGTATGTATTGGCATAGAGGAACCCCCAGTTGCCATATCCAATGAAGCCTCCGCAATGCACGTAGCCTTCTTCAACAGGCAGGTCGAAGGTGATGTCGCCACGGTTGCGGCAGCGGTCGAAGTCCGTGGTGGAATTGCTGTTCTGGTTGTACATGTGTCCGACGAATCCTCCGATATAGAAAGAGGTATAAGGCTGGATGCCATGCTCGATCCAATGATATTCCTCATCTACTTCAACAAAATAATTCTCCGAAAACGTAATGTTGGCATCATTGGAGCAATTGACAAAATCAAGATCGTCACTGTTGTTGTTTCCTACGAAACCGCCAAATCGCACACTGCCTCCCCAGTTGCAGAACTTGAAATCGTAATTGCCTTCTATATGGCAGTTCTCAATGAGAGTAGGTGCTACGCCGTTGGCATTATCAACAAATGATATGAAAGGGCTGACATAGTTGTGATTATGCAGAACCGCCGTCTCGTTCGCCGGCCTGAGGGTCAAATCCCTGAAGGTGGCACGATACACCTTGTGGAAGAGTCCGCAGTAATCATAAGTATTGGACGAAGACCACTCGCTGAAATTTGAAAGCCTGTAATTGGAAATGGTATGTCCGTTGCCGTCGAACACACCGCAGAATTCGACCTTCCTGCCATCGGCGATAAGGGAGTCGCCTTCGCAGTCAATATCGTCTGTCACCCTGTAGCACATTCCCCTGTATTGCGTGGCATTCCCGTTGGCAAGGCGGTCAAGCAGGAGCTCCATATCAGCCTTTGTACTGATCTGGAAAGGATTGCCGGCAGTGCCTTCGCCATACCAGCCCTCGCTCCTGTCCGGCAGCTCGGCCACGTTGATCGCACCGAGATTGAGCACCTGATTGCGCACGAGTTTGACCTCCCTGTCTGCCGCAGCGGATTTGACCACGACCGGCGTCTCATCCGTCGGGTAATGGTAGAGGCTGATGCTTATCCCCTTGATGTCGTGTGGAAGTGTGCAGAAATAGTAGCTCTGCCCTGCCTTCATGGTGCCGTTCAAAGTGATGCTGCTTGAGCCCGGACCGACATATCTGACGGTCCCGTCAGGAGTGATTGTGACGGAGCCTGCCAGCATCTTTGACTCTGACTTGAGCACCGCCTTCTCGAAAGTAAGACCCTCAAGGTCTTCCGGAACCGTAAACTTTACAAGCGCACAGGCATTGTGGAAGGTGATATTGTGTACGGAATTGCTGACTTTTACTGACTGGGCGACGCTGATGAAGGCCTGCGGGTCGAAACTGCCAGCCACTGCCTGCTGCTGGTCCGGTATGGCCACAGGGCGGCGCGCGTCATCCGTGCCGACGGTACCTATCTTTCCTTCTGCAACCGCCACATTGGCCATATAAGGATACAGGGCAAGGTAAGAATTGGCGACTATCTTCACCTTGCCGGAGAAAGTCGCTGAGCCGTCAGCACCCATTTCACCGCTCTGCGAAAATTCGCAATTGTTGCCGTCCGCATCAAAAACCGATATTTTGTCGCCGGCCTCAAATACTATGTTGTTCCCCGCGGCCAGAGCGGCGCGGGTAATGGCGTCAGGCTCACGCTGTATGCGCATTGTCACTTCTGTCTCCCCGTTCAGTGTTGCGACAGGTTCTTCAATAGTACATCCTGCCAGCGTTAGAGCGAAGATGAAAACTGATGTATATTTCTTCATAAGCATCTCCTTTACCAGTCAAGAATTGTTTCTCCGGCAAGCGGCTCAAATGCAGCTCCCGGTTCGGCCCCGATGATGCCGAGATTGAGGATATGGCTGCGCTGGAGTGTGACGGTCTTGCTCGTTGACTTGATCATTGAGAATTTCTCAAGTTCGTATGAAGAAACCTGTTCGTCGAAGAGATAAAGCGCGAAACCGCCTTCCAGCACATCCGGCTTGACGGCCATATAATACCAGTTGCCGCCCGTGATGCTGCCCTGAAGCGTAACGAAGTCGGACGGTCCCTCATCTGCCGGATAAAGTGCAGGCTCGTCATCCAATGTGCAGAGCATCCCCCCTGCCATATTGTCGTTCATTGTCACGAGAATGGCGGTGGAATAACTCTGACCTTCCGGAACGGAAAACTTCAGCAGAGCGCAGACATTCTTCAGATTCAGCGAATGCGTATCTCCGGCAATGCTTGCCGTAGTTCCCACGCTTATGTTCGCTGCAGGATCGAAGCTGCCAGCAACGGCCGCCTGGGTCTCAGGTATGACGATATGGACATAGTTTCCATAAAGGTAACATCCGTTATGGTCAGGATAAACAGCGATATAACTGTCTGCGGGCTCGCTGATGCTGCCCATAAAATCCGCGCTGCCGTCATTATAGACAGCTGAAGTGACAAACTCTCGTTTCACTGCGGCGCCGTCAAATACGGCCAGTGTGTCCGTACTGGAAAAGGCCACGGAATTATCCTCCCGAAGCACAGTTCTGGTATCGGCCGCCTCAGGACTGGCGGTAATCCTGAGCTCCGTACGCACAGGCTGCACATCCCGGCCACAGGCCGCCACAATGCAGACCACAAGAAGTATTGCCAATCTTTTATTACTCATATCTTATTATTTGACAATATACACATCCTCACCGTCTTCATGGAAGAAATACTCCTCCCTCGCGAAGCGCTCCAGCGAATCCGTCACTGACTTCAGCGGATAGAGGCGGTTCTCTGTCTCCTGAATCTGATTCCGAAGATAAACGATACTGCGTTCCTGATTGCGCAGAGTCCTTCTGGTACGCAACCATACCCCGATATTGTTGTTATCCAGGAAAAGCATCCAGATCAGGAATATGACAGTAACCACGGAGTACTTGTTGAGAAGTACCCGAAGCCATCTGTGCTCCTGCTTGTAATTCAGGTAGCGCAGCCTCATATCGCTTATTT
>JAKSJG010000020.1 GCA_024398365.1 Bacteroidales bacterium
GTAAATTGAAAAAGCTGTTGAGCTCTTGGTTTGGGTTCCAGGTATGTGCCTGAGATGGGTCCATGGCGTAGGATGTCGGAACCCAAGCCTTGATTTCGGCCCTTGGGTGCCGCCAACCCCTCTCAGAAGTTCGTTTGGAGCCGATGGCTGGAACCCAAAATCAGAGCAGAAGCTCATCTGGAGGCGTTGGCTGGAACCCAAAATCAGAACGAAAGCCCAGCCGGACGCTCTGCCATTTTGTCAGTTTTTGCGTGCTGGCAAATATATTGAGCGTTTTCCTCCCGCCGGGCTTAAGATTCCGGCGAAGGAGGAAGATATGAATAAAGAGAATTTGGAAATCCTTGGCAGATATGCCATCAATCTCAATGAAAGGGCCCGCAGCGGCAAGCTCGATCCTGTCATCGGCCGCGACGATGAGATACGCCGCGTGCTGCAGATACTCAGCCGCCGTACCAAGAACAACCCTATACTCGTAGGCGAACCGGGCGTGGGCAAGACCGCGATATCCGAAGGCATAGCCCAGCGCATCATCAACGGTGACGTGCCGGAGAACCTCAAGCACAAGGAAGTCTATTCGCTTGACATGGGCGCCCTCATCGCAGGCGCCAAATACCAGGGCGAATTCGAGGAACGCCTCAAGGGCGTGGTCAAGGCCGTGACCGAGAGCGAAGGCGAGATCATACTCTTCATTGACGAGATACACACTCTCGTGGGAGCCGGCCGTACATCCGGCGCCATGGATGCCGCCAACATACTCAAGCCTGCACTGGCCCGCGGCGAGCTGCGCGCCATAGGCTCCACAACACTCGAGGAGTACCAGAAGTACTTCGAGCAGGACAAGGCCCTGGAGCGCCGTTTCCAGATGGTGCTCGTAGATGAGCCGGGCGTCGCCGAGTCCATCTCCATACTCCGCGGCCTCAAGGAGAAATACGAGAACCATCACAAAGTGCGCATCGAGGATGACGCCATCATCGCTGCGGTGGAACTTTCGCACCGCTACATCACCAACCGTTTCCTGCCGGACAAGGCCATAGACCTCATCGACGAGGCTGCATCCAAGCTCCGTCTGGAGATGAATTCCGTACCGGAATGCATTGACGAGCTTAACCGTCGCATCAAGCAGCTGGAGATCGAGCGCGAGGCCATCAAGAGGGAGGGCGACTCCCCGAAGCTCAAGGCGCTCGAAGAGGAGCTGGCGAAGGCTTCCGCTGACCGCGACAAGCTGATGAAGCAGTGGGACAGCGAGAAAGGCATACTGCAGGCCATACAGGCCAACCGCCAGGCCATCGAGGACTACCGCATTCAGGCCGATGAGGCCGAACGCCGCGGCGACTACGGCAAGGTGGCCGAGCTGCGCTACGGCAAGATGGCGGAGGCCCGCAAGCAGATTGAGACCCTCACCGCGCAGAAAGAGGCCAATCCCGAGCCGCTGATGAATGAGCAGGTGACGGACAATGACATCGCGGAGGTCGTCTCACGCTGGACCGGCATCCCGGTGGGAAGGATGCTGCAGAGCGAGAAGGAGAAGCTGCTTCACATCGAAGAAGTGCTGCACAGACGCGTCATTGGTCAGGACGAGGCCATCTGCGCTGTCGCAAATGCAGTCCGCCGCAGCCGCGCCGGCCTGCAGAATGAGAAGCGCCCTATAGGCAGCTTCATGTTCCTGGGCACCACCGGCGTGGGCAAGACAGAGCTCGCCAAGACCCTCGCAGAATATCTCTTCAATGACGAGAATATGATCACCCGCATCGACATGTCCGAATATCAGGAGCGTCATACCGTCTCCCGTCTTGTCGGAGCGCCTCCGGGATACGTGGGCTACGACGAGGGCGGACAGCTGACCGAGGCCGTGCGCCGCAAGCCTTATTCCGTCATCCTGCTGGATGAGATAGAGAAGGCGCATCCGGACGTGTTCAACGTGCTGCTTCAGGTGCTGGATGACGGCCGACTGACCGACAACAAGGGCAGGACCGTGGATTTCAAGAACACGATACTCATCATGACCTCCAACCTGAAACCGGAGCTTGTCAAGGAGTCATTCCGTCCGGAGTTCATCAACCGTATCGACGAGATTATCACCTTCCACGAACTGACGCCTGAGAATATCCGCGCGATACTTATGCTCCAGATAGGGCAGCTGCAGGAGAAGATGGCCGCAAACGGCATCACTCTCAAGTTCGCACCGGAGTTCATCGACTACCTGAGTGAGAAGGGCTACGACCCGGCATACGGCGCCCGCCCGGTGAAGCGCGTGCTCCAGCGCGAACTCATCGACGAACTCGCACGCCACCTGCTGGACGGCTCCCTCTCCAGGGACAGTGTCATCACCGCCACCTTTGTTGACGGCCAGCTGAAACTTATCTAGTTTGCTGCTGCCCAGATAATTGTCCCACAGCGGTTTATATAAATAGCCTTGCGCCAGATGACGCAAGGCTATTTGCATAAATATCTGATTGCCAGATATATGAGTGGCAGGGTGAATCGCCTTCCTACATCCTGGAGATGAGGTAAGGCAGGGCTTTCTCGAACTTGACGCCGTACCAGTGGTCCTTGTCAGGGATAGTCTCGCGAATGCTCTCCACTACGAAGTCGGCTGCGATGGCGGATGCTTCATAAAGTGATTTGCCTCTCAGGAGCGCTCCCGCCAGGGCTGATGAGAAGGCATCGCCTGTGCCGTGCATCGATACGTCGATGCGGTCGTTGAAATAGTATTCGATCTTCTTGCCGTCGTAGCAGGCGAATCCGAGTTTGCCTTTTTCGAAAGATACGCCGGTGAGCACGACGTTCTTTGCTCCGAGAGCGTAGAGCTCGCGTGCCATATTCTCAATGTAAGTCTTGTCGTAGCCGTCAGCGATGTATTCACAGCCTATCAGGAACGACGCCTCGGTGATGTTCGGGATGATGACATCGGCGCCCTTGACAAGCTTCTTCATCTCCTCCGGGAAATCCGAATCGAATCCTGCGTAGAGTTTTCCGTTGTCGGCCATTACGGGATCCACGATGCGGAGTGCGCCCGGACGGGCAGTCTGATTCATTATGTCAAGGATATGAGGGATCTGGGCCTTGGATACGTATCCTGTATAGAATGCATCGAAATCGATGTTTTCCTTCTTCCAGCGGTCGAGGATCACAGGCATCTCATCTGTGAGGTCACAGAATGTCCATGCTGAAAAACCTGCTGTATGGTTGGAAAGAACGGAGCTCGGAAGTATTGCGGTTTCTATGCCGCAGGCGGAAATGACCGGAAGCGCGACGGTCAGCGAGCACTGGCCGACGCACGAAATATCCTGAATGGTAAGCAGTCTTTTATCCATATTATGTTGATTAATCGTTCATCTTGTTGTATTTGTCGAAGCGCTTTGCAGCCTGCTGGCTGCCCTTTTCGAAGAGTTCCTTCGCATTTTCAGGGAAGGTGCGGCGGAGAGATGCATAACGCACTTCGCCGTCCAGGAATTCCTCGTAAGGCATGGTAGGAGCCTTGGAGTCGAGCTGGAAAGGATGCTCCTTGCGCGGGTCATAGCGGTAGAGAGCCCAGTAGCCGCTCTCCACGGCGCGCTTCATCTCCTCCTGGACGCGGCCCATGCCTATGCAGATGCCGTGAGCGGAGCAAGGTGTGTAGGCCACGATCACTGAAGGACCGTCATATTCCTCAGCCTCCCTGATAGCCTTCACCAGCTGGGCAGGATCGGCGCCCATCGCAACCTGGGCGACATATACGTTGCCGTAGGTCATCATGATGGAACCGAGGTCCTTCTTGCCGCTGCGCTTGCCTGAAGATGCGAACTTTGCCACAGCTCCGACAGGGGTCGCCTTGCTGCTCTGTCCGCCGGTATTTGAATATACTTCAGTATCGACTACGAACACGTTGACATTCTCGCCGCTGGCGATGACGTGGTCGAGACCGCCGAATCCGATGTCGTATGCCCAGCCGTCGCCGCCGTACATCCAGAAGGTCTTGGCAGCGAACACATCCTTGAATCCGAGCAGCTCTGCGGCTTCCTCTGAAGCGTCGGCCTCGAGCATAGGGAGGAGGACGTCAGCGGCCTTGCGTGACTCATCAAGGGAGTCGAAGCAGGAGAGAAGTGCTTCGCAGGCTTCTGCGAGCGGCTTTGCTGCATTTGCAGCGAATGCTGCGAGCTTGTCCTTGAGCAGGGCGCGGCGCTGCTTCACTGAGAGGCACATGCCGAGGCAGAGCTCGGCGTTGTTCTCGAAGAGGCTGTTGGTCCATGCAGGACCGTGGCCGCGTCCGTTGACAGTATATGGGATGCCCGGCATTGCGGCGCCCCATGCCTGGGAGCAGCCTGTGGCGTTGGCCCAATATACCTTGTCACCGAAAAGCTGGGTGAGGAGTTTCGCGTATGGTGTCTCGCCACATCCCGCGCAGGCTGCCGAGAATTCGAGCAGAGGCTTGCGGAACTGGCTTCCCTTGACGCTGTATGGCTCGAAGAGGTCGCCCTTGTCGGACAGCTTCAGTCCGTATTCGAAGATCTCGCGGCTCTTGTCCGTGAGCTTGACAGGGACCATCTCGAGTGCTGATACAGGGCAGCAGTTTGCGCAGCTGCCGCATCCGGTGCAGTCGTAGTCGGATATCGCTATCGCGAAATGCAGACCTGCTGCCTTAGGGCCGACAGCAGGCTTGGTCTTGAAGCCTTCAGGTGCCGCAGCCTTCTCGGCATCGTTGAGAAGGTAAGGGCGGATAACTGCGTGAGGGCAGACAAGCGAGCATTTGTTGCACTGTATGCACTTGTCGGTATTCCACTCAGGGACATTCACGGCTATGCCGCGCTTCTCGTATGCGGTAAGGCCGAGCTCGATGGTGCCGTCAACGTACTTTGTGAATGCGCTGACAGGCAGGTCATCACCCTTCTGGCGGTTGATAGGGTTGAGGATATTGCGTACCACTTCCGGAAGTGCGGACTCGTCGGCTGCGGCCGGCTGAGGGGCGTTCGCCCATTCTGCAGGCACTGCGATCTCGCGTACCTGCGCCGCTCCTTCCTCTATCGCGGAAATGTTGAGCGCTATGACTTTCTCGCCCTTGGCGAAATAACTCTTGCGTGCGGCGGCCTTCATCGCCTCGAGCGCTGTCTCAGGCTCGATGAGCTTGGACGCGGCGAAGAATGCGGCCTGAAGCACTGTATTGGTGTGGCTGCCCATGCCCAGGCGCTGTGCGATCTCTGTGGCATTGATGACAAACAGCCTGATCTTCCTTGCGGCGAGGTCGCGCTTCACATCCGCCGGCAGCCATTGTGCCAGCTCGGCGTCGCTCTTGTCGCAGTTGAGCAGGAAGCAGCCGCCGTCCTTTACCTCGGACACGATGTCGTACTGTCCGATGTAGCTCTGGTTGTGGCAGGCCACGAAATCGGCCTTCTTCACGTAGTATGAGCTGTCAACAGGCGATGCGCTGAAGCGCAGGTGGGATTTGGTGACACCGAAGGATTTCTTGGCGTCATACTCGAAATATGCCTGGCCGTACTTGCCGGCTGTCTCGCTGACGATGTGTACTGTATTCTTGTTGGCTCCGACGGTACCGTCTCCGCCCAGACCCCAGAACTTGCAGCTGAACACGTCGGAAGCCGTGCCTTCGAAAGGCAGGGAAGGGAGGGAGTGGAAGGTGACGTCATCCTCGATGCCGATGGTGAAGCCGTTCTTCGGCTGCTCTGAAGCGAGGTTCGCATAGACAGCGAGTATCTGGCCCGGATCGGTGTCCTTTGATGACAGACCGTAACGGCCGCCGATGACGCTGATATTGCGCGGGCTGTGGCTGAGCGCGGTGCAGAAGTCCTCGTAGAGAGGCTCTCCGGCGCTGCCCGGCTCTTTGCAGCGGTCAAGCACCGCAACACGCTTCACGCTCTGCGGGAGGGCCTTGAAGAGGTGCTCCGCGCTGAACGGACGGAAGAGGTGAACCTGTACGAATCCGACCTTGCCGCCCTTGGCGTTGATGCTGTCCACGGCCTCCTTGATGGCTCCGCTGACGCTGCCCATGGCAACTATCACGTCAGTGGCGTCCTGTGCGCCGTAGTAGTTGAAGATATGGTAGTCGCGTCCGGTGAGGGCGTTGATCTGAGCGAGATAATCCTCCACGATCTGAGGCATCGCGTCGTAATATGGGTTGCATGCCTCGCGGGCCTGGAAGAATACGTCAGGGTTCTGCACCGTGCTGCGCATCAGAGGATGCTCAGGGCTGAGCGCGTGAGCGCGGAATGCGTTCAGGGCCTTGCGGTCCATCATTCCGTGAAGCGCCTCGGTGTCTATCATCTCGGCGGTGTTGATCTCGTGGGAGGTGCGGAATCCGTCGAAGAAATGTATGAACGGCGTGCTGCCCTTCACTGCGCTCAGATGTGCCACGCCGGCGAGGTCAATGACCTCCTGCACGCTTGAGGAGCAGAGCATGGCGAAACCTGTATTGCGGCAGCACATCACGTCCGAATGGTCTCCGAAGATGCTCATCGCGTGTGTGCCCACGGTGCGGGCGGCCACGTGGAGGACCACCGGAAGCCTCTCGCCGGCTATGCGGTGGAGTACAGGGATCATCAGCATGAGGCCCTGGCTGGAAGTGAAGCTTGTGGCGAGGGAGCCGGTCTGAGCGGCGCCGTGCACTGCTGCTATGGCACCCGCCTCTGACTGCATCTCAGTCAGTCTGACCTGCTGTCCGAACATGTTCCTGCGTCCCCTGGCCGACCAGTCGTCGGTATGCTCCGCCATAGGTGATGACGGCGTGATAGGGTAGATGGCAGCTATTTCAGTGAATTCATAGGCAATGTGGGCCGCAGCCTCATTACCGTCCATTGTGACTATATTCTTTTTCATTGTTGAATTATTTGTCCAAACCGAGTTTCTTGACCGCTTCTTCGCGCATCTTGTATTTGAGGATCTTGCCGGCGGCGTTCATAGGGAAGGCCTCGACAAAATCTATGTATTTAGGCACCTTGTGCCTTGCTATGATCTTTGTCAGATAATCGCGTATGTCTTCTTCCGTCAGGCTGGCACCCTCCTTGAGTATGATGCACGCCATGGCCTCCTCACCGTATTTGCGGTCAGGCACGCCTATCACCTGCACGTCGCGGACCGCGCTGTGGGTGTATATGGCCTCTTCTATCTCCTTGGGGTAGATGTTCTCGCCTCCGCGGATGATCATGTCCTTGAGTCGTCCCGTGATGCGGTAGTTGCCTGCGGCGTCGCGGCAGGCGAGGTCGCCTGAATGGAGCCAGCCGTCCTTGTCGATGGCCTGAGCCGTCGCCAGAGGCATCTTGTAATAGCCCTTCATGGTGTTGTAGCCCTTGGAGCAGAACTCGCCGTTGGTGCCGTCAGGCACTTCCAGTCCTGTCTCAGGATCCACTATCTTGCAGAGTACGTGAGGGAATGCGTATCCCACTGTGTCGGTGCGCACTTCGAGGCTGTCCGTCCATGCGGACATCGTGCTGCCCGGGGCGGATTCGGTCTGTCCATATACGCTTACTATGCCCTTCATGTTCATCTCGTCCTCGCGTGCTGCGCGGCGCATCAGTTCAGGCGGGCAGCCGGAGCCGGCCATGATGCCCGTACGGATGTGCGAGAAGTCCGTCTTGCGGTAATCAGGATGGTTGAACATGGCTATGAACATCGTCGGCACGCCGTTGAAGCAGGTGATGCGCTCCTGGTTGATGCAGGCGAGGGAAGTCTTGGCGGAGAAATATGGCATAGGGCACATCGTGGCGCCGTGGGTCATCGACGAGGTCATGGAGAGCACCATGCCGAAGCAGTGGAACATAGGTACCTGGATCATCATCCTGTCCGCGGTCGAAAGTCCCATGCGGTCGCCTATGCTCTTGCCGTTGTTTACTACGTTGTAGTGGGTGAGCATCACGCCTTTCGGGAAACCTGTCGTACCTGAGGTGTACTGCATGTTGCATACGTCGTCGGGCTTGACGGCGTCAGCCATGGCCTGGACGGTATCTGCGGACACGAGGCTCTTGCGCGCCATCGCCTCTTCGAAGGAGAGGCAGCCCTTCATGCGGAAGCCGACGGTGATGACGTTGCGCAGGAACGGCAGACGCGAGCAGTGCAGCGGCTTGCCGGCCTCTGAGACCGCGATCTCCGGGCAGAGTTCGTTGATGATGTCCTTATAATTGGAGTCCAGGGCCTTGTCTATCATCACCAGAGTATGTGTGTCAGACTGGCGGAGGAGATATTCGGCCTCATGGATCTTGTATGCGGTATTCATTGTCACCAGCACGGCACCGATGCGGGCTGAAGCCCAGAATGCGATGTACCATGCAGGTATGTTGGTGGCCCACACGGCCACTTTGGCGCCCGGCTTCACGCCGAGTGACACCAGGGCACGTGCGAAGTCGTCCACGTCCCTGCGGAACTCCGCGTAGGTGCGGGTGTAGTCCAGCGTGGTGTATTTGAAGCAATACTGGTCAGGGAATTCCTCGGCCACGCGGTCGAGCACTTGAGGGAAGGTGAGGTCGATGAGTTCATCCTTCTTCCACACGTACCATCCTGTGCCGTCGTGGTTGGGGTAGAGCTTGCCGCCCTTGTTGCGGGAGCGCGCGAAACGCTCCATATAGTTGACGTAGTGAGGGAAGATGACGTCACGGTCTGTGAAGTCAGGCATCCACTGGCGCTTCCACTCGAGGGATACGAATCCGTCGTAGTCTATCGATGACAACGCATCTATCACTTCGCCTATAGGGGATGTGCCTTCGCCCACCAGGCAGTATCTGCCGTCGTCACCGCTGTCGCGCATGTGCACGTGCTTGACGTAGGAACCGAGGTTGTTGATGGATGTGGCAGGACTTTCGCCCTTGTCGCGGTACGGATGGTGCACGTCCCAGAGCACTGCGAGCTCATCGTACGCGAAAGCGTCCATGGTGCTGCGCAGCAGCGCCGTGTCGGCGAATACGCCGCTTGTCTTGATAAGCAGGGTCACGCCCTTCTGCGCCGCAAACGGCAGCAGCAGTGCAATGTGCTCCTGGATCAGCTCAATCCTGTCTTCCTTGGCATAGACGGATACGTACGGCGTCTTGAGGTCTGACGCGAGACTGATGAGCGTCCTTATATCCTCGATGACCTGAGGGTCCTCGGATGAGAGGTCCTTGGATGAGTCGAGGCAGGGGATGCGGAGTCCGGCCTCACGCAGGTCGCGGCAGGTGCGGACAACTGAATATTTGTGGAAGGCTCCGCCGCATTCTACATAGGCGGGGCAATCGCTTACGTTGTAGAGTTCGACACCGCCGAAACGCATTTCCGCAGCGTCGGAGACGATCTCATTCCAGTCGAGATCCATCCATCCTCTTGTGGAAAATGAAAGTTTCAAATCTGGCCCTCCTCGAATGCTATTTTGTTGACGGCGTTGAGATATGCATGTATGCTGGAACCGACGATGTCGGTGGATATGCCTCGTCCGGAGAAGAGGCGGCCTTCGTAGCGGAGGCGTACCACAGCCTCGCCCATGGCCTCGCGGCCTTCGGTCACTGACTGGATCTGGAAGTCGTCCAGCTCGTACTGGCGGTCAACGAGCTTCTCTATGGCCTTGAATGCGGCATCTACCGGACCGTCGCCGAGGCATACGCTCTCGAGCAGTTCCTCGTCCTTGCGCAGGCGGAGGTGGCAGGTTGCGGAGATGACGTTGCCCGAATTGATCAGGTAGCTCTCGAGCTTGTAGGTAGGAGGGGCCTGGAATGCCACTGATGCCACGATGGCGTCAAGTTCCTTGGCATCCACGGTCTCATTCTTCGCAGCGATGCGGAGGAAGGTCTCATAGACCTTCTTGCCGTCCTCCTCGCTGAGGTCGTAGCCGAGCTTCTCGACTATCTTCAGCACGCTCTGGATGTCGTCGTGCACTGAAAGCTTGATGGACTTGTGCTCGTCGTTCTCGGCCTCTGACATGGCTGAGGAGTGCTTCTTGTGGTCGCAGAGCAGTTTGATCTGATCCACGCTGCGCTGCAGCTGGGTCATCTTCACGTCGCAGGTGGCGTGGCAGACATCGGCCCTGGCCTCGAGTATCTGTGTGAAACGCTTGATGGAAACGGTGGAGTTGAGGTATGTGGTGGTCTTGATCTCATCTGCTCCGGCGCGTACTGCGGCGATGGCGCAGGAATCGGCCATGTGCAGGTCATTGCAGCACCATACGCCAAGCTTGACATTCTGCGGAATGGCTTCGCGCAGAGCCTTGAGGGAGTCGAACACTTCCTCCGGGAACAGCTGTCCGGCCGTGTCGCAGACCGTGATGGTGGTGGCACCGGCCTCCACTGCGGCCTCTATGGTCTTGGACAGGAATTCCTGCTCGCTGCGTCCGAAGTCGCCGGCGATGAATTCAACGTCGCTGCAAAGGGCTGCGCACTGCCTGGTCAGGTCTGCGACCATGGCGATGACGGCCTCAGGCTTCTTGTGGCACAGATATTCCATCTGCACGGCGCTCACCGGCACGGAAACCTGAAGGCGTGGATGTCTGGCTTCCTTCAGCGCATTCCAGGTCTGCTCCACGCTGTCCTTGGATGTGATATCGACAGGGACTGCAAGTGTGCTTTCGCTGATGGCGGAGACGAGTGACTTGATCAGGAGGCAGTCGCTCTTGCCGTTGAGGATGGGACCTGTCTCGATGACGGATACTCCGAGGTTGTCGAGCATCTTTGCGAGTTCGATCTTCGTGCGGAAGGAGAGTGTGCTCTCCTGTGTCTCTTCAGTCAGCTTTATCGTGATCTCGCTGACGGAAATCTTTCTGTCCATAAGCTTATATAGCGTTCAAAACGGGTTCTATCAATGCTGTTATCTGTTCGGTCTCCAGCAGGAAACCGTCGTGGCCGAAGCTTGAGCTGATCTCGTGGTATTCGGATCCCGGGATGGCGTCAGCCATGATTTTCATATCCCTTGCGGGGAATACGCAGTCGTTGTCTATGGATACCACAGTGCTTTTTGCCTTTATCATGCCCAATGCCTTTTCAACTCCTCCGCGGTGGCGGCCGATGTTGTGGCTGTCGAGGGACCACGCGAGGTACCAGTAGCTGTATGCGTCGAAACGTTTGACGAATTTCTCTCCCTGATGCTGCTGATATGATACGGCGCGCTGGGCGAAGAGAGTGTCAGGGTCGCTGTCGGACTGGGTCATGTTGTAGCCGTCATAGTAGCGGTAGGAGATGAGAGCCAATGCCCTCGCGCACTTCATGCCGGCAGCTCCTCCGTGGAGGTCCTTCGCTTCGCGGAATGTAGGGTCGGCCTCAAGGGCCATGCGCTGAGCCTCTTCGTATGCCGTCAGGTATGCGGTGATGCGGGAGGTTGTGGCCATGAAGAGGGCGTTGCTGATGACTTCAGGTTCCATGATCGCCCATTCGATGGCCTGGAATCCGCCGATGGAGGAACCCAGCAGGAAATCCACTTTCTCGATGCCCAGATGCTTGCGTATGATGATGGTGGCATTGACTATGTCGCGGACTGTCACCATAGGGAAGTCGAAGAAGAATGGCTTGCCGGTCTTCGGGTTGACGGATGCAGGACCGCTTGACCCGTAAGGGGAGCCGAGCATGTTGACGCAGACGACGTAGTATTTGTCAGGGTCTATGAGCTTGCCTTTGCCCACAAGTGTAGGCCACCAGTCCGTTGGGTCGGAATTGGCGGTCAGGGCATGGCAGATCCATACTACTTTCTCGCCCTTGCTGTATTCGCGGTCCGAGGTGTGGAAAGCTATGTCTATGCTCTCCAGAGTCTCACCGACCTCGAAGGTGAAGGGGCTGTCTGTCGTTATCTTGTGAAATCTCATTTCAGCATGGTTTAAACTACAAAAATAATATTTTTTCGCCTTCCTTGTAGCTATGGTCCCCCTTTTTATAAGGGAACTATACCAGTTGGCCCTGCTGCGCAGGTATGCATTGCCGAAAAGTATCACGGGGCTCTGCCCCGAACCCCGCCGCTACGACCGCTACCCCATTAATGGGGCCCCACTGCGGTCTTCGCTAGCGCCTGAAGGCACCTTGTACTTGCATGCCGGGTCGCGAGTGGGTTTACAGCAGGCATGTTGATGCCTGCGGCCCGAGCAGCAGGGCTTCAGCCCGCCGGGTCGCGAGTGGGTTTACAGCAGGCATGTTGATGCCTGCGGCCCGAGCAGCAGGGCTTCAGCCCGCCGTCCGTCTATGGTTTCTGTCAACGCATATCCTGTCGCTTTCCATGCACAAAAACAGCAATATTGTGCAGGGATTCATGACAAAGCGTTCTTTCCTGCACAACAAGTGGTTTTTTGTGTTCGGATTGAGGTCAAAAGGTCTTTCCATGCACAAACACAGCAATATTGTGCAGGGATTCATGATAAAGCGTTCTTTCCTGCACAAATAGTGGTTTTTTGTGTACGGATTGAGGTCGAAAGGCCGTTACATGCACAAATACAGCAATATTGTGCAGGGATTCATGATATAGCGCTCTTTCCTGCACAAACAGTGGTTATTTGTGTACGGATTGAGGTCGAAAGGCCCCGCCTAACGGGCCAACTGGTATATCCTTTTTATAAAGCGGAACGTTGTATCGGAAAAAAATCGTTATGTTTGATGCAGGATTTCGTCAGATATGCCGTTATTAAGGTGTATTGGCTTTTTAATCGGTTTGAAAATGAAAAGTATTGCAAAGTTAGTTCTGTCGCTTCTTGCCCTTGCACTTGTTCCTTTAAAAGAGGCTGATGCACAGGAAATAAGGTTTCAGGGCGTTGCCAAGGCATCTCATTCGTTCATAGCATGGGAGAGTTTCAATACAGGTAGCCTTTCCCTTGGCGCAAGGCTCAATGAGGGCAACTATCTCGGTATCGGATCCGGAGGCTTGTGGCTCAACAGGGTGGAGCGTGATGAAAACCATGTACCAGGCGCTGAATACTCAGTCTTCCACACACCGCTCTATCTTGATTATATCCACTATTTCAACGCTTCCGGCGCAAGACGTAATTCTTTCTTCCTGGGCGCTGAGGCAGGTGGCGCACTCCGCTCCAATGTCTCATTCGGCCAGAAACTCTATTACCACGGTGATATCAAATGGGGCTTTGATTTCAGCATCTGCAAAAACTTCGGCGCCTACATCGGGATGGACATCCTTGCCGGATATGCTTATGGCGTAGGAATCAACGCCGGATTCCGGTTCTGACCCCGGGCGGCAGGGATATAATTCCTTACGGCATTTTAAGGAAGACCTGCTCCATGAAGTTGCAGAATGCTTTCTGCCAGACATCCCAGTCATGGCCTCCCTTGTATTCGTTGAATGTGAAATCATACCCGGAACGCTCGAGATATCTGCAGTAGCGCCTGATGCCGGGGTAGAGGAGGTCCGAGTTGCCGGTCTCTATGTCATAGACAAGCGGAGCGTCCTCGAACTGCAGCTTCAGCAGCCTGCGAAGGTCTGTAAAGTACCACGAGTGGTCCCCATGCCGTGCAGGAGCGACGTGAAGCGGTGAAAACATGCCGACATAGTCGAACGCTTCCGGATTGCGGGCTGAAATATATATGCTCTTCAGACCGCCCATGGACATCCCGGCGATGGCCCGGTGCTCTTTGTCAGGAATGGTCCTGAAGCAGCTGTCGATGTGGTGCACGACATCATTCATATATGCAAACTCCGCTCTGCCATCGGTTTCCACCACCGCCTCCAGCGCCCCCTGTCTTCTGGAATATCCGTAATCCTCGTCATCCTTGTACCTGTTCATGTTCGTGAATACGAGGATGCACGGGCGGGCCTTGCCGCAGCTTATCAGGCTGTCCGTGATCTGCAGCGCCCGTCCTTTCTCGATCCAGGTGGTCTCATTGCCGCGGGCACCGTGGTTGAGGTAAAACACCGGGTAGCTCTTCCCGGATACTCCGTAGCCCTTTGGCAGATATACAAGCATCCTTCTCATTGACGGGCCGGGAACGCTGCATGCAGTGTAGCATTCGACCAGCTTTCCGTCGGGACGGTATTCCCCCGGCAGCTCCTCCGCCTTCTGCATAGTGGCGTTCTGTGCCACCCTCGTCCTGTAAACGCTGCAGGACTGCGGCATGCACAGGATCAGGATGAGAACTGATATGAAGAATAATCTTTGCTTCATGCACAAAAAAACGGCCGCCCTTTCAGGCGGCCGTCCATTTTGGGTGATTCGGAAGGGATTCGAACCCTTGACCCACAGCTTAGAAGGCTGTTGCTCTATCCAGCTGAGCTACCGAACCAGTCCCTCAATGCGGCCGCTGAGGCCGTATTGAGGTTGCAAATGTATGGATTTTATTCGGATATCGAAAAAAATCTTGTACAAAACTGCTAGAAGCTGCTCAGGTCAATATCTGTGATGTGCCTGACAGGGCCAATCTTGATATTGTCAGTGTCGTAGCATTCTATCACGAGCGAATATGTGCCGGCGGCCTTGTAGTTGTGATATATCAGCTGACGGCTGGCGAGTTCTCCGCTGATACCGTCGCCCCATACGATGGAAGCAGGCTTGAATATCTTGTCAGGAATGTATGGTGCCTGAATAGTCAGATCGTCGCCTGAGACTTCCTGAGTGATGGTCACTGTCTGGAGTATGCCTGATGAGACATATTTCTGGCAGCGCACCGGGAAGCCGCTGGCGTGCGGATTGGTGCTGCTGTTGATGCCGAATAACTTGTCCGTGCCTGTGAATGCATTCTTTCCTGTATCTGAGGAGTTCTCGTCGTAGTACATGTACAATGTAGTGCCGGTTGCGGTTATGCCGCCGCTGGCTGACTGACGGTAGCCTGTGTACGGGAACCAGACAGTCTCGCTTGACGAGAGCTTCACCGAGCGCCCGTACTTTGTTGCATCCCAGGTCGCCGTCGTTGTGCTGAGGCCTTCGAATGCCGATTCGAATGGTACGTGGTATCCCGGAGGGCAAGGGTCATACATGGTCTTGCCGCCTGCATCCCACAATGTGAGGTCCGTTTCCTGGAGCCAGTCGGATGACTGCTTGTATATGTACGCGAACGGATTGGATGTGGCATATTCCAGATTGCCGGTGTTCTCGCTGCTGGCGACGGTCTTTGTTGCGGTGCCAGCCAGCGCCATGGCCGTGTTCGACGCGATGCCGGCAGAGCCCATGAACGGATCCTTGCGGCCCCATTGGTACATGAATCCGAGCGAGAGTGCGTTGCCAGGCTGGGCGCTGAGTGCACCGAGGTTACGGTCCATCATTGTAGCGCCGCTGAGGGAGGCGAGGGAATACACCTGATCCTTGACGCCGTCCTTGAGTATCCATATATGCCAGCTCCACAATATCTTGCCGAATTCATCGCATGCACAGACGAGTGCATTGCCGTCAGGCACGTTGTCCGGCATACGGAAATACATATAGCCGTTGCTGTATGCAACTTCTGTAACCAGAGTGTTCTTGGCCGGTGCCTTGGTGGTATTGACGGTTTCCCACACTATGTCACCATAGGCGATATCCCTGATCTCATCCTTGCTGTTGCCGTAAACAGCCTTGAATCTGTAGCTGCCGCCCTTGTTCACGATGTAGCAGTTGGCGCTCTCTTCCTCACTGAGGTCTGTTGCCGGTGTTTCGTCGAGTGTGATGAGGTTGTCAATGTTGCCCATGTCGTACATGGTGCCGTTCTCAAGGGTGTTCTTCTGGGACGTGAGGATATAGCCCATCCTGCCGTCGCCGGTAATGAATGTGAACCTGGTCTTGGCTGAAAGGTTGACTTCCATGAGTGACAGATAGAGGTCTCCCTTCTTGCCGTTGATGTCAAGGCGCACCCTCTTGAGTGCGTCAGAATTGGACGCTTTCGCGCCTGTTTCGGGATTCAGCTTGAAATAATTGCTCATTGCGAGATTCGCTGTCTGCAGCTGCATGGTACAGACATCCTCACGCGTGACGTTCATCTTCAGCACTGCGCAGGCGTTGTGGAAATGCACTGTGCCTGTACCTGCATCACCCTTGCCGACTGCAAGGTGGGCGGGACCGAAGCGTCCGTCCTGAACCGTCGGAATTCTGGCGATTATTCGACCGTTCTGAACGCTGGTATTATCATCGTAAGGATAGAGTGCGTAGAGTGCGGAGTCCTTGCATACCCCGGACACATTTACCTCTGCGTATGACTTGCCGTCGAACTCGGCGGGTATGGTGGCTCTGGTTGATTCGACTCCATCGCTTATCCAGATGGCGTCACCGCTCTTCCAGACCGGGTTGAGGCCGTTGATGTCAGTCCTGGTGGAGTCGGAGGCAGGACAGTTCAATGTGATTGTGAAACTGTCCCTGTCTTCCTTCCATCTGCCACGTTTATCGACATCAGCCTGACAGGAGGAGAGCAGAGTGGCTGCGGCAAGCGCAGCGAATGCGAATATTGAATAATTCCTTTTCATATCGTTATCCGCTTTAGAGAGTGATGTTGACAGACAGGCTCTGGCTGCCGCTGGTCAGTTCAAGTATGTAGGCTCCGGACAAAGTAGAGAAGTTCATCGTATAATTCATAGTGGAGACTTTGCCTGATTTGAAATTTGTCCCGTCCGCGTGCTTGAGAGTCCATGTGGATCCTACGAATGTAGTGAGAGTGAGGGTCTTCTTCGGCTTGTTCCAACTGAAATATGTGTAGTCCCTTATGTGAAGGGGCATCTTGACCTGCACTCCGTCATCAATGGTATTGGCGTTGTAGAACTGATTCCATTCTGTATCTTTGCCTGCCTTGATCAGCGGCTCGCAGTAGTCACCTTCCTCAATCGGCTGATTGACTGTGAGGGTCACGTCATTGCTCCAGTATGTATTCGAACCGCTGGCCAGAGAGGCCTTGGTTAGCGGACTGGCAAGCATCCATTCCTTGATGGTGCCGTCCTTGGACTTATGGGCGAACTGTATCTGAATGTTCTCTGCAGCCACGAATCCGGCATTGCTTACGGCGCCGAACCTGACATTGAAGGATTGTCCCTGTGATACCAGGCCATTGGCCTGCTCCACGCCTCTGTATATCTTGCTGTTCTGTGTTGTCTCTATTATAAGGAAATTGTTCCTGTAGTCATTGCCCTTGTCAGGGCGTATATTGAAGACTGCAACCTGACTGAGGGTATAGCTTCCGAAAGCACTGAGCTGATAATATCCGTTGCTGGTGGAATTCCATCCGAAGTTGATCAGGAATCTGTCCTTCTCATCATATCCGTCTATGACGAAATCGTGTCCTCCACCTGATGCTGACCATCCCTCGAATAGTACTGGATTGCCATTGCCTATCTCATTTTTGAGGGCGGCTTTCCATTCTGCATCGTTCTTGTGGGCGTTGGAGTATTTGATCATAGCCTTGTCATATCCGAAATATGTGGACAGCCTGATGACATTGGCAGTTGTGGCTCCGGTGCCGCTAGCTCCGTAACCTGCCTTTACCATCACTCCGATATCGTAAACGAGCCGTGCTACTGCAGCGCCCTGTTCCTTGGTATAGGAGACGCCGCTGTACTTGTTCAACATATTGTCCCATTGATATTTGTGCCCGAGTTTGACTCCCGGTACCACGACACCGCCGCTAGTGGTATAACCCGGGAGAGAGCCTGTGCCATTGACCGGATGTTTGTGGAAGAATACGATTTCACTTATGGCTACAGGTACGCATCCGGCTATGGTCTTTTTCCCATCATTGTCAAGAGGGCAGAGGTCGTTGAAAGGCGCGCCCTGGCCCCAGTCGGCTGTCTGGAGGTCCACAGACTCAGGATAGCCGTCGCCTTCGGCGAATAACTCGGCATCCTTCCAGCGTTCAAGTTCTGCCGCTGTGGCAGGCTTGCCGGATTTGCGGCGATCGGCAATCTGCTGCTTATATAGATCCAGCCATTCGCGGAGACTCTCAGGCATATCATCCGCCATCGAGAATGAATTTTCCAATGAATAGCCGAGGACAGGGCATGCTGCGTCAAGCGCGGATACGATGACGAATCCGCCACCGGCGCGGTTGAAGATATAATATGCAGGTGCATCCCCGGCGCGTGTGGCTGCTACTTCGGCAGCATTGACGAGAGTCAGCCTGGATGAGCTTCGTGTGATCGCTGCTCCGTTTTTGACGAAGAACATTTCCGCTACACGCTGCGCCTTGTCCAGCGATATGTCCTTTGCAAAAGACACTGATGGCAGCAGGATTGCCGCCATCAGTGTCAAAGATCTTAATAATATGTTCATTGTCTTACCAGTTGAATGTTCCGGGTTCGTAGCTCGGCAGTGACCATCCGTCGCCGCTTGCGGCGATTACGCCGGCCGTTGTCAGTACGTTCACTTCAACTGAAGGAGTAATGTATTGTGATTTCATGGTAATTCGCATTTGTTTGGTTAGAATCTGCTTACGTCGATTTCTTCAGTGTCACCGATAGGGTCGATGGTGAAGCTGTCAACATCGTAGCACTCGATGGTCAAGGAGTATTTGCCGGCAGTACGGTAGTTGTGGTAAATATACTGATGATTTACATAGGTGCCGGTATCTTCATCTCCCCATACGATTGAGATTGGGTTGAGTACTGTGCTGTTGATGTATGGTGCAGCGACGTAAAGGAATCCGTCCGTCGGCGCAATCTTTATGACTGCTGACTGCTTTACTCCGGATGATACGAGCTTCTGGCAGCGTATTGAGAATGCACTGGAGTGAGGGCTGGTGCCGGACGCTACTCCTATTTCGGATGAAGTGAAGAGCCATGACAGGTGGTTGCCCGATGAGGAGTTCTGGTCATAGAAGCAATAGTAGGATTCTCCGACCTTGGTGAGTGTGCCATCTCCTGAATAACGGTAACCGCAGGCCGGGAACCAGAATGTATCGCCATTGATAGTGGCTGAGCGGCCCTTGTTGGTGGCATTCCAGTTAAGGCCGGAAGTCGCGAGATCATTGAATGCACTTTCTGAGGCGATGTGATATCCCGGAGGGCAAGGGTCGTATTCCGTCTTGCTGGCGGAACTCCAGAGAGAGAGGTCCGCAGTCTGGAGCCAGTCGGCGGATTTGTTGTAAATCACCTGATAAGGGTGGGAGATGGCGTAATCCACTGTTCCGGTCTTGCTTGAGGAAGCTACCTTGGACAAGTTGGTTCCCACACTTTTCATCTCTGTCGCAGCAGTGAGTGAACATGATCCGAGGAGCGGATCCTTGCGGCCCCACTCGTAGAGGAAACCGTTGGACAGAGGGTCACCTATCTTGTTGTTGAGAGCGCCGAGGTTACGGTCAATCATAATCGCGCCGCTAGGATAGGTCTGATCCTTGAAGCCGTCCTTGAGTATCCAGATATGCCAGCTCCAGAGTATCTCACCTTCCTTGTCACATGCTGATACCAGCACGTTTCCGTCAGGAACGTTCTCCGGGAGGCGTATGTACATGTAGCCAAGGCTGTATGCAACTTCTGCTGCGAGAGTGTATTTCTTAGGGGCGGTGGCGGTATTGACTGTCTCCCAGACAACGTCTCCATAAGCCACATCACCGACGCTCTTGTCGCTGTTGCCGCGCACTGCCCTGAATCTGTAAGCACCGCCCTTGTTGACCACGTAGCAGTTTGCGCTTTCCTTTTCGCTGAGGTCGGTGGCAGGGTCGGAATCCAGAACTACGGCATCGTCAATGTTGCCGAGGTCGTAGAGATATCCGTTGGTGAGAGCGTTCTTCTGGCTGGTCTGGAGGCTGCCCATACGGCCGTCACTGGTGATGAAAGTGAAAATGGATCCTACAGGGAGATTGGCTTCCATCGTGGAGATGAACTTGTCGCCGGACTTGTTGCCGAAATCCATCCTGATCTTCTTGACACCGTTGGTTGCACTGGCCTTGGAACCTGTAGTAGGATCGACCTTGTAGCTGCCTGAGAATGCGAGTGTGATGTTGTGTATCTGGAGTGTACAGAATTCCTCTCTTGCGCTGTTGAATTTCAGCATGGCTGAGGAGTTCTTGAACTGAACAATGTCGCTTCCTGCCTTGCACACTGCGGTGGTCAGATAAGCATTTTCGAATTCACCGTCCTGTACTACAGGTACTTCCACTGCAATCTTGCCGCTTGATACAGAGGCGTTTTCGTTGTAAGGGTAGAGGGCGTAGAGGTCAACGTCGCTCTGGAGGCCGCTGACCTCCACGGTTGCAGTGGCCAGGCCATCGTAGTCCTCCGGAATCACAGCCTTGACGCTGGTGGTTCCGTCGCTGATCCATATCTCGTCACCATCCTGCCAGAACGGCTGGAGGTCGGTGAGACCTGCCTTGGTTTCCTGGACCGGGCAGCATAATGTGAGTACTCTTGTCTCTTCTGCCTCGTCAAAGGTTCTCATATCCACATCCGCCATCTGGCAGGATGCTGTTGCAATCAGCACGAATGCTGAAGTGATTGAATGTTTGAACTGGTTCATAGTACTTTCAGCATTAGATTGTTAATTTGATTGTCAGTTTGTCGTTTCCGCTTCCGACTTCGAGAGTGTATGTACCGCTGGCGAAACTTGACATATTGAGTGCCGTATCTGTCAGCGTGGTCTTTGATGACCTTATCACGACGTTGTCAGGTCCGGTTATGGTATATGGCATGCCTTTCAAAGTACTGAGGGTGAATGTCTTCTTTGATTTGCTGTATTTGACGGAGGTGTAGTCCTTGATATGCATAGGAATCTTGGTATTGACATTGTCGCCATCGTTGTCAGCATTTGCAAATCTGTGCCATTCCGGGTCTCCGTTAGGGCGGAACATAGGTTCGGCGTAGTCCCCTCGCTCAATAGGCTCGGTTACTTTGAGCGTCTGGTCGTTTATCCAGTATGTTGCACTCTTGTTGTCGAGACTGGACAATGTGAGAGGGGAGGTTCTGAGCCAGCCCTTGATATTGCCGTCCTTGTCCTTGTGGGCGAAATTGAACTCGCCGGAGAAGACCGTGAAGCCGTAGTTATATACATTGCCGAAGCGTATGGTGAATGAACTGCCCTGTGCAATGGTTCCGGACTGATATGTGAAGCCGTTGTATTCCTTGCTGTCGTGTGTGGCTGTCCTGAGGAAGAAGGTGTAGGCGCGACGTGCTCCGTCATCTGGCTTGAGGTCGGTGTATGCCACCTGGCCGCTGGTATAGCTTCCGAAAGAACTGAGTTTGTAGTAGCCGTTGCTGCTGCCGTTCCATCCCCAGTTGATGAGGAAGTTGTCATTTGAGTCGTAGCCGTCGATGATGAACGAATGGGCTCCGCCTGAAGAGGATTCACCGGCGAAGAGTACCGGCATCTTGTTGCCGATCTGACTCTTGAGCAGGTCCTTCCAGTCCTTGTCGCTCATATATGTATGCGCATATCTCACTGCAGCCTTGCTGAATCCGAAGTAATTTGTAAGTCTGTAAACTGAAGTGGCCGTTGATCCGCCAGTACCGCTGTGGCCGAATGATACCTGGGCCATTACCGCGATATCATATACGAGTCTTGCGACTGCATCTGCCTGGGCTGTGGTGTAAGATACACCGCTGTACTTCGGGAGTATGTTATTCCAGTCGTATTCGTGTCCGAGTGTGATGGAACCTACTGTAATGCTGTTCTTGGTGTAGCCTGGGAGAGTGCCGGAAGCGGCCTTCGGATATTTGTAATAGCCGCAGAGCTCACTGCTGGATATGGTGACGCAACCGGCGATGCACTTCTCGCCGCTGGTATTGTTAGGGCAGAGCTTGTTGAAAGGAGAGCCCTGGCCCCAGTCCGGAGTCTTGAGGTCAATTGCTGTAGGAAGGCCTTCAAACTGGATTGATTCAGCTTCCTGCCAGCGGGCCAGCTCCTCTTGTGTAGCCGGCTTGCCTGAAGCGCGGCGCTCAGCTATCTGCTGTCTGTAGAGGTCGAGCCATTCGCGGAGGTTTTCCGGCATATCCTCATCCATTGAGAACGATCCTTCAAATGAATATCCGAGGACAGGACATGCGGCGTCGAGTGCGGAAATGATTACAAATCCACCTTCTGCACGGTTGAAGATGTAGAAATAGGCGTCGGATGCGGATCTGGTTTGTGCAACTTCATCCTTATTGACCAGCGTCAAGTGAGAAGATCCCCTTGTCGCCATGCCGCTCTTGATGAAGAACTTTTCAGCAACACCCTGGGCCTTTGAAAGAGATATGTCTTCTGCGGATGCGAAGACTGGGAGCAGCAGAGTAATGACAGCTGCCAAGGCTTTGAGTCTGTTGTTCATATCGGTATGGTTTATTTATTTCTTGTTTGATTTCTTGACTTGAGCGGCCTCGTTCACGAGGTTCTCGAAGATTGGCAGGAACTGCTTGATGCCCATCTTGCCATAGAGGAATTCAGGGTGGAACTGTACGCCCATGATGCGCTCAGCTTCATATGCTTCGATGCATCCGTCCGGGGCGCGGCCCACTACCTTGAAACCTGCAGGGACTTCAGTCACGCACCAGATATGGCTGGTGTTGACCATCACGGTATCCTGCTTGCCGAGGAGCTTGAAGAGCTTGGAGTCGCGGTCCACAATCATAGGGTGTGCCTGCGAGTTGAGACCCACGTTGAAACCGGTTGAGTCCTTGTCCTTGTGCTTTATGCTTGTGCCAGGGCACGCTGCTGCAACCTTGGCCATCTTGCCGCCGTTGTCCTTTGCGATGCGCTGGTGGCCGAAGCAGATGCCGAGGATAGGCTTGCCTGCATCAAGAGTGGCCTTGATGACCTTCGCGTCATAATTCTTGCGGCCCGTAGTGTCATTTGCATTGGAACCGGGGATGATGACGGCGTCAACACCCTTGACGTATTCCTGAGCCTGGGCGTCAGTAAGAGTGTATTCAGGGAATATCACGCATACTCCGCCGGCATCTTCGATGCACTTGCGGAAATAACCCTTTGTAGTTTCAGAAGTTCCGTTGTGGCATACACCGACAACTACCTTGTCCTTGCCGGCCTTGTTTGAGACACCGCAGGATGCAACCATCAGTGCGATGCACAGAATGTAGAATAACTTTTTCATCGCTAATATTATTTATTTCTTTTTGTTCTTAGCTGTGCGTGCCTCTTCGATCAGGTTGTGGAAGATGGCGAGGAAATCCTTTTTGCCAACGCGGCAGTAGAGATATTCAGGATGGAACTGTACACCCATCACATTGCGCATCTCGTATGCCTCTACGAGTCCGTCAGGAGCAAGAGCCGTCACTTTGACGCTGTCGCTCATTACGCCCGTGCACCAATTGTGGCTGGTGTTGACCATAACTGTATCACGTTTCTCAAGGATCTTGTAAAGCTTTGATTTACGGTTAATTACTATAGGGTGAGCCTCCATGTTGGCACCGATGTTCTTGCCGTTTGCATCGTAGATCTTGTGCTGGATGGTGGTGTTAGGGAAAACATCCGACACCTTCTGAATCTTACCTCCGAGATACTGGTTGATGCGCTGGTGACCCTCGCAGACTCCGAGCAGCGGCTTCCCTGACTCGAGAGCGGCTTTGATCAGCCTGAAGTCGCTGTACTTCCTACCTGATGAATCCTTTGTTCCGGATCCCGGGATGATGACAGCGTCAACGCCTGCTACCAGCTGGCGCGCCTCTTCGTCATTATGGGCGTAGTTCGGGAATTCCACGAGCTCTGCCCCGGCATCCGTGACCGCCTTGAACCAGCATTCTCTGGTGGCATCAGGTATTCCGGAGTGGCACAGACCTATCACAATCTTGTCATTTGCGCCCTTTTTGCCTGCGACACCGCATGATGTCACCACAAGGACTGTCAGAAGGATGTAGAAGATTCTTTTCATATTCATTGTTTGTCAGATAATTTTTTGCCTGCAAGTTCGATTCCCGCCACCAGTGCGATTCCAATGATGCACCAGAGTACAGCTCCGGTGATGTGCGGTTCGAAAACGCTGCCTGCCGGAAGGCCCTGCGATGCGCAGATTGCTTCCGGATTGGACCACGGCCATACCTTGACCAGAGAGCCGAGCACGAAGCCCAGAAGCACTGTCATAGTCTGGCGTTCGGCCCTGCCAAGCAGCCAGTGGAGGAATTTGGAGAATGCGAGGATGCCGATGACGCATCCGAGCCCGAATACTATCAGGACCGGGATATTCAGTTCCGCCACTGCACTCATTATATAGTCGTATTTACTGAAGATTACCAATATGAAACTGCCGGATATACCAGGAAGTATCATAGTGCATATTGCGATGGCTCCGCAGATGAAGATGAACCATGCGTCATCCGGAGTGCTAGTGGGGGAGAGCGTGCATACTGCCAGGCCGAGTGCTGCTCCCAGAAGAGCCCAGAGCACGTCAGAGGTCTTCCATCCCTTTATGTCGCGGAACATTATCACGGATGATGCTATGATCAGGCCGAAGAAGAACGCCCAGGTCTGAACCGGGTAGTTGGCGAGCACGAACTCCATCAGTTTGGCGAGGGTGAAGATACTCAGCAGCACGCCTATGGCGAGACTCAGAAGGAATGTGCCATGGATATTCTTCCAGAACTCCTTGAACTTGCCGTGGAATAATGATTTCCAGGTGGAAGGCTCCATGAAGCTGTTGAGAGCCTCTATGATTTCTTCATAAATGCCTGTGATCAGGGCTATGGTGCCGCCGGATACTCCCGGGACGACGTTGGCCGCCCCCATGAAGAATCCTTTGATTGCAGTTATAATATTGCCTGTGAGTCTGCCTGCCATTATTTTCTGTCGGTTAGAATGATGTAAGGTCTATGATTTCGAGGTCACCTATAGGGTCAATGGTGAATTCGTTGACATCGTGGCATTCGACGAGCAGAGAATATGTGCCTGGAGCATCGAACCTGTGGAATATCATCTGGCCCTTGCTGTATTCTTCAGGATCCCCGGATCCCCATACGATATAAATAGGTGCGAATATCTTGTCATTTGTGTAAGGGGCTGCAACGTAGTTGAGCACATCCTCCACATTGTATTTCATTACTATTGTCTGAGCTTCGCCTGATATGGTATTTTTCTGACAACGTAATGCGAAGCAGCTTGCGTGTCCGCTGGTGTAGCCTGTGAACTTGCTGCTGCTGATGGCCTGGCTGTTGTAGCCGGCTGCACTGGTGGCCTCATCATACCAGATATAGCCTGTACCTCCGCAGGAACTCAGATTGCCGGAACCTGAAGACCTGTAGCCGGTGGCCGGGAACCAGATATTCTTGCTGCTCAAAGTTATCGTGCGGCCCTTGTTGGTGTCGTCCCACTTGACGTTGCTCTTGGTGAATCCTGCATATACTGCTTCTGAAGGTATCTGGTATCCAGGAGGGCACGGGTCATATTTCGTCTTCTTCTTGGATGACCAATATACAGCGTCCTCATCGGCATGCCATGCAGCTGAGCTTTTGTAGATGACTGTCGTAGGATTGGCTGTTGCATACTCTACGGTTCCAGTCTCAGCGTTGCTGGCCGTGGTCTTCTGAGCGGTGCCAGCCGCAACCATTGTCTTGTTGCCGGTGTGTGAAGCCGTGCTCATGAAAGGATCCTTGCGGCCGTACTGATAGAAGAAGCCGACGGCGGCGTCCGTGCCGGGTTCTGCGCTGAGGGCGCCGAGGTTGCGGTCCATCATGGTTGCCCCGCTGTATGAAGTGCCGGTATAAACCTGGTCTGTCACTCCGTCCTTGAGGTTCCAGATATGCCAGCTCCAGAGCACCTTGCCGTTCTGGTCGCATGCGGCCAGCAGTGCATTGCCGTCAGGTGCGCTTTCCGGTATGCGGAAATACAGATAAGAGTTGCTGTAAATTGCTTCGGATACGATTGAACCGACTGCCGGCGCGGTGGCTGTGTTGACTGTCTCCCAGATAACATTTGCCATGGCTGCTTTGCCAACGCTTGTGCTGCTGTTGCCCTGAACGGTTTTCAGGCGGTAAGTGCCGGCACCACGGGTGATATAGCAGTTGGCGGTCTCAACGCTGCTCAGGTCGGTTGCAGGATCACCGTCGAAGACTATCAGGTCATCGATGGTGCCCATGTCGTACAGATAACCGGCCTTGAGACTGTTGCTCTTGGTTGTGATGATATGGCCTATCCTGCCGTCCTTCGTTATGAAGGTGAAACGGCTCTTGGAAGGCAGTGAGCCTGCATATACCGCCAGATAATGCTCTCCGATGCGCTTGTTGAAGTCCATGTTGACCGTATTCAACGCATTGACGGCTCCGGACTTGGCTCCGGTGGCCGGATCGACCTTGTACTGTCCGACAAACTTGATGCTCGGGTTGTACAGCTGCATTGACAGCAGGTCTTCGCGGTTGGCGGTGAATTTTATGATTGCGCAGGCGTTGCTGAGCTTCATATACTGGTCATCCGGATTCTTGATTCCGCTCATATGGTGAGCCGAACTGAAGAGGCCGTCCTGTATCGGGTTGATGTTCATGATGATCTTTCCGGATGATACGCTTGCGTTTTCATCGTAAGGGTAGAGGGCGTAGAGTATCTTTGTGGAATCAAGTCCGCTGACCTCCACTTCCGCATTCACCCAGCCGTCACATCTGGCCGGTACCGTGGCCATGGTGCTGTTGGTACCGTCACTGATCCATATCTTGTCGCCGCTCTTCCAATATGGCTGGAGGCCGTCCAGACCTGTTTTTGTGTCCTCGTCGGAAGGGCAGCTTATCTTCAATGTGAAACTTGTCTCTTTGCCGAACAGTCTGTCAACATCAGCTCTCTGGCATGATGTCACAGGGATCAACAGGGCTGCCATTGCAGCTATCATTGTGAAATATCTTCTCATGGCTGCTATAATGTCTTGATTTTGAATGATACTGCCTGGTCGGCATTTGTGATGTTCACCGTATATGTGCCTGCACCGTAGGTCTTCAGCTTGATGCTGATGTTGTCCGATGTCGCTTTGGCTGACTTGACGGATGTGCCGTCATCCTTGGTCACTGTGTAGCTTGAACCACGTATAGTGGTCAGAGTGAGGGTGCCGGTACTCTTGTTGTACTTGATCTTGGTATAATCGCGTATGTGGAGCGGGAGGGAGCCGAGGACTGTGTCCTCATTGTTGAGGGAGTTGTAGAAATGGCACCATTCCGTGCGTCCGCTGTAGCGGAACAGAGGTTCAACATAATCTCCGCGCTCGATGTCGGCTGGGATTGTGAGTTTGAAATTCGTGGAAATACCGAACTTGCCCTTCATCTCCAGTTCCGGCACAGCGATAGGGGTGTCAATCATGAATCCCTTTATATTTCCGTTCCTGTCCATATGGGCGAACGTGAGGTCACCCTTGAAATTGATGAAGCCGTAATTGTAGATGGCTCCGAATTTGGTGGTTATCGTTCCGCCCTTGGTCAGGTTGCAGGTCTGAGGCATAATGCCTGTGTAAGCTACGCTGTTGAGAGTCGTGTTCTGTATCTGAAGGTTGAACTGCTCCTCACCGCCGAAGTCAGGCTTGAGATTGGTATAGACGATGAGTTCCTTGGTGTAGCTTCCGAATATGCCACTGATGTAGTAGCCGTTGCTGCTGCCGTTCCATCCCCAGTTGATGAGGATCTTGTCATTCTCGTCGTATCCGTCTCCGACGAATGCGTGACCGCCACCTGAGGTGGATGTTCCGGAGAATGTGACAGGCTCACCTTTACGGAGCGTACCGAGGATGGCCTGCTTGAATTCCTCCTGGGTCATGTTCCAGCCAGGATACCTGAGGATACTCTTGTCGTATCCCATGTAGATTCTCATGTTCGGGAACGTGAAGTTGGTGTTGCCCGTCGTGCTGCTGTGGTTGAACTCCACCTGGCCCATGAAAGCCACGTCCCTGACGAGTGTGGCCACTGCATTTGCCTGAACGTCTGTGAAGTTGACGTCCTGATATTTGGGAAGTATATTGTCCCAGTCGTAATCATGGTCGAGTGGGAAGTCCGGGACGACTATGCCTTTGTATTCGTAACCCGGCAAGATGCCTGTGCCGCGCTTCGGATACTTGTAGAATGCCATGATCTGAGCGGCGGCGATAGTCACGCATCCTGCCACAACGGTCTGTCCTGTACTGTCGAGCGGACAAAGTCTGTTGAACGGATCTCCCTGGCCGAAATCAGGGGTCTGAAGGTCTATCGCCTTGGGCGCTTCAGCGCGGGTCCTGACCAGTGCCTCGTCCCATTTCGCTCTTTCCGAGGCTGTAACACCATTGCCCATCAGGCGGTGTTCATCGACCTGCTCCTTGTACAGGCCGAGCCAGAACTTGAGGTTGTCCGGCATCTTGTTGTAGTCGCCGAATGAGTTGTCCAGAGAGTAGGCGAGGACAGGCTCTCCGGCTTCTATGCCGGAAATGATGACGAATCCTCCTCCCGCGCGGTTGAAAATGTAGAACGGTGCGGTTTCTTCACCGCTTCTTGTGAGGATTATGTCGCTGTTGTTGATGAGCTTCAGTGTCGAACCGCTTCTTGTCGCTGCACCGTACTTGAGGAAGAAGCTTTCGGCTACTGAAGTAGCTTTCTTGACAGATATATTGCCGGCATTCAAAACTGCCGGGAATGATATCAATGTTATTGCCAGGATGGCCTTGGCTATTCTATTCATACCAATAATACTTTAAAAATTGAAATCTCCCGGATTGAAACCCGGAATATTGAAGTTGTTGCCACTTTGGGCAATTGCCGATTCATTTGACAGCACACATATCTGTGAATCCGGCGTTTCGTATTTACTTTTGATTTCAGTTTTCATAGGCATTACTGGCGTTTATTGATAAGATTTAATTAATAATAACAGGACCCGTATCAGGAACGGCCCGGTACGGGTCCTGTGATTGTAGTACTGAATTAGCCTTCAGTTATAGCTGCCTGAGCCGCTGCGAGGCGTGCGATAGGCACGCGGAACGGTGAGCAGGATACGTAGTTCATACCGATCTTGTGGCAGAATGCAACGGATGCAGGTTCGCCGCCGTGCTCGCCGCAGATACCGATCTTGAGCTTAGGGTTGGTCTTGCGACCGCCCTTGAGGCCGAGTTCAACGAGATATCCCACTGCGCTCTGGTCGAGTGTCTGGAACGGATCGGCAGGGAGAATCTTGTTGTCGAGATAGTCAGGCATGAATGCTCCGATATCGTCGCGTGAGAAGCCGAATGTCATCTGAGTGAGGTCATTGGTACCGAATGAGAAGAACTCTGCGGTCTGTGCCATCTGGTCAGCGAGGATTGCGGCGCGAGGGATTTCGATCATTGTGCCGTACTTGTAGTCGATCTTGAAGCCGAACTTCTTCTCGACAGCTGCCTTCTCTTCCTCTGCGATCTTCTTGGTGTAGTCAAGCTCGTTCACGCATACTGTGACAGG